>NZ_CP026604.1:314613-629227 GCF_003063625.1 Saccharobesus litoralis
GGTGACTCCAGTCGGTATGGCGCGCCCATGAACCATGGTTACCGGCATTGTCTTTGATGGTTAGCGGATCATAACAGGGGTAAGTATTTTCACTCGGAATACGCGTATCATCAGTTGGATCATCTGGTGTTCCGTTAAAATCCCAACCGTAGCCGTCAATGCGATTAAACCAAGGCTTGGAATTAGGATCAGTATGAACTGCGTTAGTATTGGCACAGGTTTCTTTTTCTGTCATGCCATCTAAAAGTTCAGGTGTTCTTAAATGCCTAAATAAGAAAGGATCAAACGCTCGGTTATAATCATCTTGTGGCCAGCGAACACTAGAGTAACCTGATGATTCGACTTCAGTTTTAACATAACGTAAACCAATATCACCGGTTAAGTTCTCTATTGGATTAAAGTTTAATTTAACGTACGCGGCTTTGTTGTCGAGCACTGCGCCACGCGTATCGCCTTTATTACGCTGAAATACAGGATCTTTACTTGAAACAATATCTATGAATTTTTCAATGTCAACTTGAGGAAAACCAGCCGTGGTCGGCGACATAGGCACGCCAGAGCTAACTAAGAAGTCATTGTATGGGAAAGGTTGATCAATGATATAGTTTTCTGAAGGCACCGCAGATAACGATTCACCCGTAGTAATAATGCGCGAGCCGATAATATTGCCGTGCGAGTCGTAAATATTAACAAACTCACCATCACTTGAATTTTTTAATTGCCCGCTTTGGTGATCGACATATTTTTCGCGTTTAGTGACACGTGCACCTAATTCAAGCTTAGTAAAACCAAGTACATCTAGGTCCCAATCAATATCAATAAATGCGCCTTTAATTTCATCATCGACTTCACGTTCGGTTACACTTAAAAAGTTATAACGGTTTGCTGCAGTATCATTTGGATTAAATCCAGTTGTACGAATATTGTCCCACAGGTTTAATCTATCTTCATGCGAAACAACAGAAGTGCCAACCTCCATTAAACAAGTTCCTGACGAGCAATCAAAACCTACAGGTTGAATACCAGTAACAGGTGTACCAAATGGATCAGCAGCAATTAAAGCATCTTGAGATACGCCACTAAGCATGTTGAAATAGTAAGCACGAGTAGTCGGATCTTGAGTAGTTTTAGAGTAATCAATACCCGCATCGACTTTAATTTCATCGCCGATATATTGCTCTAAATGTAAGTTAACAATCGAGTTTTTAACTTTAGAGCCACCCGCATTAGTGTTATAACCACCATCGCCAAAGCGGTTTAATGATTTAACCAATGTACGCGTGCCTGTATCAACAATCCACCAATCTTCTTGCGGATCAGAATAGCTTGGATAAAATTCTTTACCCGCGACTTTTAAACCGTGTTTATCACCAGCAAAAAAGTTAGCATTGTTTGCTTCATACTTACCGCGAGTTTGCACCCCGTAAGACTGGTTAGTTAGATTTTGCTCACTACCAGTAAAGTTTAATAAGATATTGGTCGATTCTGTCGGTGCAAGCTGAAAAGTTAACGTACCACTTACCCGATCACTTTCATTGGTATACAAATCATAATTTAGCGTATTCGGCGCTAATACCAATGTATCGGACACAACGCCGTTCTCAGTAGTGCCCGCCACTTTGGCGTTAACCACTTTGTAATCGTCAATACGGATTTGGTCACGGCGGCTAGAGCTAGTTTCATTAGCGATTGTCGCGAAAACACCAAAGGTATCGTCAAAAAACTTTTTAGAGATAGACGCCGAAATTTTATAATCGTCTTTATCGGCAAAGTCACTATTACGATATTGAACCTCAGCAGCTAAGGTTTCTTTACGATTAAGTGGTTTAAAAGTATTCAGTTGAACCGTAGCGCCCAAAGCCCCTTCAATATGATCTGCACTCGGTGCCTTAATAACGGAAATTTGCGACAAAATGTCTGATGAAAAGGCACTTAAATCAACCGATTGGTTATCATCTGCACTGGTCAGCGTAACCCCATTTAACGTAATGACGTTTTGGTTAGGGTTAGCACCGCGTACTGTGATTACTGTACCCTCGCCATCTCGCTCTTGTACAGATACCCCCGTTACACGTGATAATGCATCAGCAATATTTTGGTCTGTTGATTTACCTATATCTTCAGCGAAAATACTATCAGATATATTATTACTGAATTTCTTTTGGTTAATAGACTTTAAAACACTACCTCTAAAGCCTGTCACTTCAATGACTTCGGTGTCTTCTTTGTCTTTTTTCTTTTCTTTATCTTCCTCTTCAGCCGCATATGCAACCATACTTGCACTACTAGCCAGTATAGCCAGCGATAAAGCGCTGAGCTTAAAGCGTTCTCTCGTATTGGACATTTGTTTGTGTCTCCTCAAAGAAGCCGCATATAGGAAATATAACGACTTCTGTGCGTTGGTCATTGTTCTTATTTAGTTTGACTGTCCCTAATCAGGATCCCTGTTGATGTAAATTGCCTTCGCCTTAATTTATGTACAGCAAGTCAAATCACTTAACATAAATTAAACAAAACAACATACATAGTGCGTAGTTTAGTATTAATTGTAAACAATGCACAACCCACATTTAAATAAAATATTTAAAATACAAACCAATTTAATTAAAAATCAATAAAAAACCAAAACACCCAGGCAAGATAAACACCAATAAAAACAACAAGATATAAATCAAAAAGCATGTGATTTATACTAAAGTAGAGGATATGTATTTTTATGTGTAATTTTTTTTGGTTAAATATAAACAATTAAATTATAATGTTTTGACTTGTTAGAAACTTAACAAACTTATAAAAGTTAGATATAAGAACTAAGACCAATAAGTATAAAAAATTAAATATTTTACAAAAAAAATAAAAATTCAACCTAGCGAAATAATAATAAAATCGATACGTAAATGCTTTTTTATGAGTTATTTTCAGCCAATTTGATTAGGTGGTACCTAATTCATTTTTGCTTGTGGCTTTTAAAAACTATAATGGAGGGCTACCTTGAACTTACATAAAGTCAGTACTATCCAAAATCAAATTTCAGATATATTGCGAACGGAGATTATTTCTGGGCAACTTGGTGTTGGTGATAAACTCAATGAAATTGAACTCGCAAAACGCTTCGGGGTATCTCGAGGGCCCATTCGTGATGTACTCTTGTTATTAGGAAAGGAGGGGTTAACTTATACCAAAGGTAGCTCGGGTACTTTTATTTCTGATCCGTTGGATAATAAAACAGAAAAAATACTGTGTGGAATTCGCCTTAAACTTGAAGAGTTTTCATTAAAACAACTCATTAACACAGCAACTTTTAAAGATTTATTGGATTTAGAATCCATCATATCCCGCATGGATATGTACATGTCTTGTGGGAACAAAGTAGATTGCGTTAATACAACCATAGATTTTCATAAACACTGTGTTGAACTAGGTGGTTGCAGCGACATATTTAATGTCTGGTATCCGATAATTATGCGGATCCATGCCAATATGGGATTGCAATGCCTTGATAGTTTTTGTTTACAAAATTATCTTGATTTATTAGATGGATTAAAACGTAAAGACAGCCATAGTGCAGTTATCGCACTAAAGAAAATTTTAAAACCTTAGTCTTAATTTTTCTTAAAATAACTGTTATTCGCTGGTATTTTCTGCCATTAAAAAAGTATATACCAATCGATTTCCTGCGCTAATATTGCGGTTGGCAAGGGTGCGGGTACGCGTAAACTGCCACCACACTTGATCACGCATTTCATCAACTATCGGTCGCCAGCTGGATTCAAACAGCTCGTTAATAATGATTTCACAATGCGGCTGTTTACATTGAACTCGACTAATTTCAATTCCTACGCCTAAATCATGAGTTGTTATAAAATCGGTAATTTGCATTTGCATATTATAACCCCACTCATAATCTTTTTGGCGTTGATGAAAGCCAGTAATAAATTGTTTTAGGCTTGGAGACTGGCGCTGGATCATGCTTTGAATATTTTGTGGAATATGCTTTTTAATGACTCGTTCAACAACCTCTGGCGTAAATTGCTCACCTAATTGTTGGCTTGCCTGCGCGTTTAATTGCAACTTGGGGTTTTGTCCTAGCTGATTTTGCTGTTGCAGCCGCCTTTTTTCGCTTAGTAATTCACTTTTTTCTTGTTGCAGTTGAGCCTTTTCTTGCTGTAATTGTTTTACCTGTTGCTGTAATTGTGCATTTTGTAAACGTAACTGATGGGCCGTTTCAGTTATTGATGGGGTTTGCTGAGTTTCAGAAGAGGTTGCAGGTGCGGTAGCTACAAAATTCTGATTTAGGGAATGATTAGAATTATTCGCTTTTGGTAAAGGTTCAGTTAAGGAGCTCAAACGACTTATCGAATGTTGAACATTAGGGTTAAAATTTTTCTGCGAAAAAAACGATTGGCGTACAAATTCTGTGGTTATACCGGCTAACCAAGCTAACGTTATGATTATTGTCAGTTTAGAAAAATGCATTTACCAATTAACGTAAGCTGGCGAGATCTTGTTGGGTATCTAAATCAAATTTAGCATTTTCTATTAATACGGTTTCAGTCGGCATAGCGGTCAGCAGACCTTGAGCACCTTTATCACCAGTTAATGATTTTAATTGACTAAAGCAATTTGGGGTAAATATGGCCGGCACACCCTTTTGATTTAAGTATTCAGCACAGGTATTAACTTTCGGGTTACGCTGAAAAATCGCTAGCAGTGCCAAGTAATCATTCAGTGTAAGATTGGCTTGGTCAAGTAAACACACCATAATGCCATCTACCCCTTTTAAATTGGTTTTTTTACTCAGTACTGATAAGCAACCAAAAGAGATACTATTGCCTAAACCTTCTCGCCAGTTAGGATTAACAAAATAATTTAAATTAGCGTTAGCAAAAGGCAGCTTAGGAAATATTTCATTCGCATAGGCACCTAATATCACATTAATACGCAAATCAATGTCATGTTGTTTCGCTTGACTGACTAATTTAGTCATTTGATCAATTTTTTTTAGTATTAACGGACTACCACTAATATTGGCCAGTTGCTTACGGCCACCAAACCGCTTGCCTTCACCTGCAGCCATTAAAAGTAGCTCTATCTTCATGAGTTTTGTCTCACTTTGCCTAATTCAATTTATGCTACCTGAGATTTATGACGTATCGACGGCGTTGAATCTGCAGCTTTAACGACACCAGACAATGATCTAGCATCACGTTGTTCAAGTACAGCATGTATCTCAGCTAAAATCGATAGTGCAATCGATTCCGGTAGCTCACCACCTAAGTTTAACCCAATAGGCCCACTAAGTGGTTTGGATAATGTCGATAATTTTGCTGCATTTAACACTTTTTGCTTGCGGTGCTTGGGTCCTAGCATACCAATATAACCCGCACTCGACTTTTGCAATAAACTTAATGCTGCAGCATCAAACTGAATGTTGTGCCCCATCACGACTGCAGCATCGATATTTGACAAAAATTCATGATCTTTAAGATCGTCAGGATGTTGGCGAATAATGGTTGTCGCAGCAGGGAAATACTGCCCTCTGGCATTGTTGGTTCGGTGATCAACTAAGGTAATTTGCCAGCCTAAATTACCCGCCATGGCGACTAATGGTCTGGCGTCAATCCCTGCGCCAAATACGGCTAAATGCGGTTCAGCTTTTAAGGGAATTGACAGAAAACCTGACGGTTCACTTTCACTTTGATTAGCTTGTTTGAGAATAGTATTTGCTGTTTCCGGCTTGTTTAAGTTAATTGTATAAGTTAGCGTTTGCCGCTCGGTTAGCAATTTTAAAACATTCGGCAAGTGATGGTATTGATTATCTTGATTTAAAGGTTGCAACAAAATACGCACCATACCACCACAACCAATACCCAGCTTCCAACTAATATCATCTTCCTCGCGCATATCGTATTGGATGACTTTTGGCAGTCCACTATCCATGACTTGTTGCGCTTGGCGCATAATATCGGCCTCAAGGCAACCTCCGCTTAGTAATCCAAAGTATTGGCCTAAATTGTTAATGAACAACATAGCACCCGCTTTACGATAAGAAGAACCTTGCGTTTCAACAATAGTGCCCAGTACCCAATCATGGTCGTCTTTTTGCTTTAACCAGTTAGCTAGCAAAGCACTAATTTGATTTGTCATTGCGGCTTCTCCGAAAATTGGCTAGAAGGTTTAAGCAAAGTTAGTTTCCGTTTGCGGTCGTAGCACTAACTCATGTACATGAGTTTTATCATTGGTTTGCAGCATATATATAATGGCATCGGCTACGTCTTCAGCGGTTAAGTACTGTGGCCGATCCACATCACGAAAATCAGTATCGACTCCACCTGGGTAAATCGACAGCATTTTGATACCATCTTCGCGTAATTCTTTGCGCATCACCTTTGTGTAGGCATCTATCGCGGCTTTAGATGCGGTATAGGCTGCAATATTAGTATTGGAGTACAAACAGGTCGTCGACAGCACATTAATCACTGTCCCTTGTTTGGCATTTTGCATAGCCGGAATACATGCCTGCATAAAACGAATAGGCGCGTAACAGTTAACTTGCATTTGCCAATTAAGCGTTTCTATAGGCACCAAATGCCCTGCCTCACGACTATTATTTAGACCTACACAATTAATTAAAATATCAATAGGTAAAACTTCGCTGGCTGAATCACAAAACGTTTTAACTGCAGTTTCGTCGGTTACACAAAACGCTTGGCTAGTGACGACATTTTCACTATCCACCTGAGTTAATGTCGTTGCCAGTTTGTTTTCGCTCCTACCCGTTAAGCTGAGTTGATAGCCTAAATCACTCAACTTCATCGCTAATTGGCGACCAATACCAGAAGACGCGCCGTTTATTAAAATATGTTTTGTCATTGTTTATTGTTTGCTAAATCAGTTATTCCTAACCTTAACCAGTTCTAGGCTCAGGTTCACTAAAATTTTTGTAAAGTTTGTCGCGAGTACTTGTAGATCAATCTCAAACCCACACCCAAACATCATTATTATTTAAACATATCATGTTTTGTGGTAATTTTTTAACCAGATTTACAATTTTTAAACGAAAGCAACAATGACTCGCGATCATTACTGGATCAGGTAACACAACATGATAGAAATTAAAGTTAATAACGAAACCCACAGGGTAGATGCCCCAGACGACATGCCTATACTTTGGGTGTTACGCGATCTACTAAATAAAAAAGGCACTAAATTTGGCTGTGGCATGGGCCTATGTGGTGCCTGTACTATTCATGTAAATGGTCAAGCTGTACGCTCATGTATTACTCCTATTGCCGTCGCTAAAGGCGCCCACATTACTACAATTGAAGGATTAGACCCTAAAGGTCAGCACCCAATACAAATTGCATGGCAAGAAAATAACGTGCCGCAATGTGGCTATTGCCAGTCTGGGCAAATCATGAGTGCAGTTAATCTACTAAAAGATAAAACCAAACCAAGCGAGCAAGATATAGACAATGCCATGTCTGGCAATATCTGTCGCTGTGGCACCTACCCAAGGATCAAAAAAGCAATCCAACAGGCCGCCGAAATAATTAAAAATACTGAGGCGCAATCATGAATACTTTTATACTAAATAGACGTGATTTTTTAACCTTAACTGGCATTTCGGGCACTGGTTTATTGCTCGGCTGTACGGCCTCAATCGACCCTCAAACTCCGATAGTGCCACTAGATACTACCCCACAGTCACTTAATCTATTTGTAGCTATACGCCCTGACAATACGGTTGATATTGTCAACCACAGATCAGAAATGGGCCAAGGCGCCAAAACAGGCGTTATTCAAATGATTGCCGAAGAACTAGAAGCCGACTGGGATAAAATTAATGTCATTCAAGGTTTAGGTAATCGCGATTACGGTAGCCAAAATACAGACGCCTCCAGCAGTGTTCGAAAATTTTACACTAAGTTAAGACAGGTAGGCGCTTCTGCTAGAACCATGCTCGAACAAGCAGCAGCTAACTACTGGCAAATTGAATTGAGCCAAGTAAAAGCCCAAAACCATAGAGTCACCAACCAAATTAACGGCAACTCATTGTCATTTGGTGATTTGGCCGAATTAGCCGCTAAACAGGCCATCCCCGATGCAAAATCGCTAACCTACAAAAAAACTAAAGCATTTAAACTCATTAAGCAGTCTATACCGATAGTCGATTTACAAGATATGACATCAGGCAACACCACCTATGGTATCGATGTTGAATTACCCGATTTATTAATAGCCGTTATCGCTCGCTGTCCTGTTTTGCATGGCAAAGTCGTTTCGTTTGATGCGACAGCCACCAAACAAATACCTGGCGTTGTCGATGTTATTCAAATGCCGCAAACCGCCAATCCCGTTTTATTTAAACCCGTTAGTGGTGTTGCCGTGCTTGCCACTAATACTTGGGCAGCGAAAAAAGGTCGCGATGCGCTAAAGATTAAATGGGACCTAGGTAGCAACAAAAATTACAATTCTGACAAAGCATTAAATGAAATGTTAGATCGAGCAAAACAAAACGCAAAAATCACAGCATTTAAAGGTGATATAAAACAAGGGTTTAGCCAAGCCAAAACCATCATAGAAGCACAATATCAAGTGCCATTTGAAGCCCATACTCCCATGGAGCCGCCAGCGGCAACCGCTTATGTGCAACAAGACAATTGTGAAATTTGGGCGGCGACGCAAAACCCACAAGCGGTCATGAAACACGTCAGCGCCCTATTAGGCATAAAACAAAATCAAGTTAAAGCCAATGTAACCTTATTAGGTGGTGGCTTTGGCCGCAAAGCCAAAGCGGACTTTGCAGTAGAAGCGGCGTATTTATCGCAACAATCGGCTAAACCGGTAAAAGTGGTGTGGACACGAGAAGACGATATTCAAGCCGGCTACTTTCATGCTGGCTCTGCGCAATATATCAAGGCTGGAGTCGACAATAACCAGCAAATCACCGCTTGGTTACAACGAACCGTAATACCCACTATTGGTAGTACATTTAATGCCAAGGCATTTGACCCACAAAACTTTGAACTTTCTATGGGCTTTAATGATTTACCCTATGATGTTCAAAACCTGCAAAGCGAAGCCACTGGTGCACCAGTTCCGGCTCGTATAGGTTGGATGCGCTCAGTCTGTAATATTCAACACGCTTTCGCCATTCATAGCTTTATTGACGAACTGGCCCACGCCCAAGGTATTGCACCGAATCAATTTTTACGTCAAGCCTATGGGCAAGATCGCCAAGTAAACCCGTTTAACGACTTTAACTTTAAAAAATACGGTAACTACAGTGAAAAGTTTAAAAAGCACCCTATTTTAACGTCTCGCTACAAAGGCGTTTTAGACAAACTAGAGCATTTAGTTGACTTTGCACAACCCTTAGCGAGCGGCCAAGGCTGGGGCTTAGCCATTCACCGCAGTTTTGTTTCTTACGTTGGGGTTGCGACCAAAGTCGAAATTAAAAATAACAGATTACGCGTACTCGACTGTAAAGTCGTTGTCGATTGCGGAATTGCGGTTAACCCTGATAGAGTTAAAGCACAAATGGAAGGTGCCATCGCATATGGATTAACGATAGCGCTACAAGCTAAAATTGATTTTAAGCAAGGTGCGGTAAAACAGTCCAATTTCCACGATTACCCTCCACTGAGGATCAACCAATGTCCGAAGATTGAAGTTGTCATCATAGAATCTGATCACGCACCGGGTGGTGTCGGTGAACCAGGAGTTCCGCCCGTCGCGCCAAGTGTGACCAATGCCATTTTTGCGGCTACGGGTAAGCGGTATCGAAAACTGCCGTTAAATCAGTATTTCAGTGTTTAACCCTGACTTGTGTCTTTGCTTTTCTTGTGAAGCCGATAAAACCTAAACTTCGAAACCCGTATTATACGGATTTCGAGGTTTGTCCCACCCATTATGTGACTGGTCGCATAGGCATTCGTATAGTGTTGGGTATATATTCCTACCAAGTATAATTTTACTCTTTGTTAACAACGCGCTATCGTATCAAGATAATTGATAACAACATACACATAACAATTTAAAATTAGTTTAGCTTAGCCACGAGAGTAAACCATGCAACTTAAAATAAACAACGAAACGCATCAAGTCGATGCCCCCGATGATATGCCCTTGCTTTGGGTGCTACGTGATCTATTAGGTAAAAAAGGCACAAAATTTGGTTGTGGAATGGGTCAATGTGGCGCGTGTACCGTGCATATTAATGGCCAAGCGATGCGCTCATGCATAACACCTGTTGCCGTTGCCCAAAATGCCGAAATCACTACTATCGAAGGCGTCGATGAAAAAGGTAATCACCCTATTCAAATTGCTTGGCGCGACAATAATGTACCGCAATGTGGTTATTGCCAATCGGGGCAAATCATGTCCGCGCTCAACTTATTGCAAAATAATACTACACCCTCAGATGAAGATATAAATAGCGCGATGTCGGGCAATATTTGTCGCTGTGGCACTTACCCCAGAATTAAACAAGCCATAAAAGACGCAGCCAAGGTTATGGATAAAAGCAAAGGGGCTAAGTCATGAATACCTTTAAGTTAGATAGACGCGAATTTTTAACCTTAACTGGGATCGCAGGCAGTGGGTTATTATTAGGTTGTAACGATAAAGCGACTTCCGGCAAACAATTGTTTGGCCAATCCAGTGAACCGCAAAAACTCAATGTATTTGTGTCAATCAGGCCTGATAACACAGTCGATATTATTAACCACAGATCAGAAATGGGCCAAGGTGCTAAAACCGGTACCATTCAAATGATCGCCGATGAACTCGATGTCGACTGGGAAAAAATCAATGTCATTCAAGGGTTAGGAGATAAAGCTTACGGTAGCCAAAATACTGATGGTTCTACTAGCGTGCGGCAGTTTTATTCTAAACTGCGCGAAGTCGGTGCCTCAGCGCGAACCATGTTAGAACAAGCTGCGGCAGAATATTGGCAAGTTGATAAAACCAAAGTTCAAGCAAAAAACCATAAGGTCACTAACTTAACCAATGGCAATACGCTCAATTATGGCGATTTAGCAGAGCTCGCAGCAAAACAACCTGTGCCCGATGTTGCTAGCCTTACCTACAAAACACCAGAGCAATTTAAATATATCACCAAACCCGTGCCGATTGTTGATTTACATGACATGACAACCGGTAACACCACGTTTGGTATCGACTTTGAAATGCCGGGCTTATTAATAGCCAGTATCGAACGCTGCCCTGTGTTGTACGGCAAAGTGAAATCGTTTGATGCCACCGCCGCTAAAGCCGTTCCTGGGGTGGTTGATGTCATCAATATGCCAGACACTGTCAAACCTGTGGTATTTAATGCTGGTAGTGGCGTGGCAGTTATCGCAACTAATACTTGGGCCGCAAATCAAGGGCGTAAAGCCTTAAAAATAGAATGGGATTTAGGTGAAAATAAAGATTTCGACACCGAGGTCGCGTTTGCAGATATGGCTAGCAAAGCACAGAATCCAGCAACACGCAGTGCCGAAAAAGGCGATTTAGCGGCCGGTTTTGCTAAAGCCACAAAAACCTTAGAAGCTAATTATAAAGTGCCATTTTTAGCCCATGCCCCAATGGAGCCTCCCGCAGCTAGTGCTGTAGTAACCGATACCAGTTGTGAAGTTTGGGCCGCAACGCAAAACCCGCAAGCCGTTATGAGTACAGTTGCAGGCTTGGTTGGCTTAAAACCAGAACAAATAAAAGTCCATGTCACCTTGTTAGGCGGTGGTTTTGGTCGTAAATCAAAAGCCGACTTTGCTGCCGAGGCCGTTTATCTTGCCAAAAAAACCGGTAAACCCATTAAAGTGGTATGGACACGGGAAGATGATTTGCGGGTTGGCTATTTCCATGCTGGCGCAGCCGCTTATATCAAAGCTGGGGTAGACGACAATGCCAATATTACCGCTTGGCAACAGCGCTCTGTAATGCCAAGTATTAAAACGACGTTTTCCCACAACACCGAAGACATGTTAGATGTTGAACTAACACTTGGCTTTAACGACATTCCGTTTAAATTAGAGAGTTTGCAAAGTGAATCTTCCGGTTATGTTAATCCGGTGCGTATAGGTTGGATGCGTTCAGTTAGCAATATTCCACATGCATTTGCATTACATAGCTTTGTTGATGAATTAGCCCACGCGCAAGGAATACCGACTCGTCAATACCTACGCCAACTTTACGCTGAAGACAGGCTGGTTAGCCCACCAAATGATTACGGGTTTAAAAATTACAAAAACTACGATGAAAGCCTAGAGCGTCATCCTGTCAATATCGCGCGCTTTAAAGGTGTGTTAGATAAGCTTGAAGCCCTAGTTGATTTCGACGAGAAATTGCCGGAAGGTCAAGCGTGGGGGCTTGCGATACATCGTAGTTTTGTCAGTTATGTTGGTGTCGCCAGTAAGGTACAAGTTAAAAACGGCAAACTGACGGTATTAGAAATGCAAAGTGTTATCGACTGTGGTGTGGCCGTTAACCCAGATCGCGTTACCTCACAAATTGAAGGGGCCATGATATTTGGCTTATCTTTGGCTCTGATGGGTAAAATAGAGGTTAAAGAAGGCGCCGTGGTGCAATCCAACTTCCACGACTACCCTGTTTTGCGTATGTCGCAATGCCCAAAACTCAATGTCGAAATTATTAGCAGTGAACACTACCCTGGTGGCGTAGGAGAACCGGGTGTGCCTCCTGTTGCACCGAGTTTAGCCAATGCCATATTTGCGGCTAGCGGTCAGCGCTATCGCGAGTTACCGCTAAACCAATATTTACAAGTTTAGCCTTAGGCCAAAAAACAAAAAGCCGCCAGATAAAACTGGCGGCTTTTTTATTTAGTAACAAAGGTTTGCAGGCTCTGCAAGCATAAATACCAATGTCGTTAACTTAAGCCAACGTAGGTTGGTGCTGAGCTTGCGAAGCCCAACACAAGCCGCGGTTTTGTTGGGCTTCATTCTTCAGCCCAACCTTCTATGAAGGACAGGAAGTCAATACCCAACCTTTAATTTATAAAAATCTCTTATGCTCTTTCTTCAAACCATAAGCTTTTTCCCATTTTTGAAGTTAATCAATTGCCCAGATTAATTTATTCGTGCTACTCAACATCAAGTGTGAGCGCAACCACCTTCTATCCGTTCCAGCCCTAAGCTGGCTACCTCAAACTGCATTCGTATGTGCAGTGAAATCTGGTTGAAGGTGCCCCTTCTACAAAAACGGTCAAGCTTGGCTTACCAAGGTTGGGCACGAGCACCTTCTCACAATCGTTAACGTTAATTCCTTATGTGTTTGTTGTCATTTGTGACTGCCTCTGTGCAATTAACCTTCCGTTAATTGTGCACCCTCGGGAATAACACCATGCTCAAGGTAACGCCACAGAGCCACTAATAATTTTCTCGCGAGCGCGACTATTCCCACTCTTCGCATCCGCTTGCTGCCTTTGTCAAAGCGCTCCTTAAACCATTGACTTAATTTGCTGCCTTTTTGGTAACGTAACCACAGCCAAGCAAACTCTATCATGACCTTGCGCACCCGCTTATTGCCTGCTTTACTTATTCCCTGTTCGCGTTGGCTGTCTCCGCTGTCATAAGGTGTTGGAGTTAATCCCGCACAACTCCCCACTTGCTTAGCGTTTTTGAAATCTCGCCAGCTAAAAAATTCTGCAACTAAGTACCAACTGGTTTGCCATCCTACGGCTTTGAGTTGCATCATTTGCTCTATCTGTTTTTCCATACTGCCGTCTTGGGCTTGGGTAACTCGCTCTTTTTGTAACGCTTCAAGTTCTTTCACTTGATTATCTACCATGACATAGCGCTCGTATTCGCGTTGTAATTCGTTCTTCGTATCAACTGGAATGTCATACCCCGTGACGGCGCCTTTAAGTTTAGGCAGTAATGTTTTTAAATCTTTTATGTTTGCTAGCCGTATGCCATGCAGAAAAAGTAAAGATTTTATCCTTGTTGAATGCGCCCCTCGCTCTTCGATTAATCGCCCTCGTTCGCGTTGTAATCGTCGTTTATCTTCTTGCTCAACAGTCGGAACTCTAACAGGCCTCATTGCCGTCAAATCACCCGAACAATAACGAATGAGTAGTCTGTTTAAGGCTTTTACGTCCACACCATCACTTTTGACTTGGCGTTTACGCCGATTCACTTCAATAGCGGCTGAGTCAATCACATAATTGGTGATATTTTCTTTTTCCAATGCTCTGTGTATCCAAAAGCCATCTCGACCCGCTTCGTAACAGCTAAAAACCGGACAGTCTGGTGTGCATTTTAGTTTTTCTTTTGCCAGTTCAATTTCTGCAAGTAGGCTATTCCAATCACCAGCATCAATCGTTTTCTGTCTGAGCTTAACTTTATTACTAAACCCTAGCTTCCAACTTTTTGCACTTAATTCAAAAGCAAGGTACAAAATATTTGAATTTGCGTTATCTTTATCTTGAAGGACAGTATTCATCTTTATTCACCTTTTTTGGTTTTGTCACCTTAAGGTTAGTCGATATACTGTCCTTCATAGTTTCTACCAAAAATCGTTAACTTAATGGCATTGGCATAAATACTCACCCAGTGTGTTACGAGTTACCAACAGTACAAGGAAGGCTGGAAGGTAACGCAACTATATAAAACATGATGGTTTGGCCCATCCCATCGGCATTCAGGTGCAGGTGGAAACCACCTTATGCGGCATTGGTTAAGAGTCACTGTCGTGAGCGATAAGGGAAAGGCAAACACAATGATTTGTCAGGTGTGAGTTAAAGAGACGAACAGCGTAGGTGTCGAAATATTTAACCGTTGCATCCCGAAACCAAGCTACTGGGTGGAGTTTGGGAAGAGCTTAGAGGCAACCTGATTACCAACTAAGCGGGAGCCGGCAAAGAGCTGACGTGAATTTAACTCGGGGTTTTATATGGAACGTAAGAACCAGTCGTTTTGATGTTAACAGATATCCTCGAATGGAAACCCCATGAGAGCCAAGTCTGAATGCAAAGCACTGGGGCGGAGCAATTCGTAGTAGTGATGATGATAGCTGTAATGGTTATCTAGCGAAGGGATTGCCTCGTTTTAAATGAAACTTTCATCAACTGCTGCAGCAGGAGGAATGATTGAATTCAGCAAAACCATTTAGTATTTCGAAATGGACAGTTTATGAAGCCTGGTTACGTGTAAGAGCCAACGGTGGAGCGGCAGGAATTGATGAGCAATCGATGAGTGATTTTGAACAGGACTTGAAGAAGAACCTGTACAAGATATGGAATCGAATGTCATCGGGCAGCTATTTTCCACCGACGGTGAAGCGTGTCGAAATCCCTAAGGATAAGGGCGTTCGAGTACTAGGCATACCCACGGTATCAGACCGAGTTGCACAGATGGTCGTCAAGATGGAGTTGGAGCCTGAATTAGAATCGGTATTCGATAATGATTCTTATGGTTACAGACCTAATCGCAGTGCACATGATGCATTAGCGATAACGCGCCAGCGGTGTTGGCGATACGACTGGGTGATTGATTTAGATATCAAAGGCTTCTTTGATAACTTGGACTGGGTGTTATTGGGCAAAGCGTTACGCAAACATACCAATAACCCATGGGTATTACTCTATATCGAACGTTGGCTTAAAGCGCCAATGGAAACCTCGGATGGTCAGATAATAGAGCGAACGAAAGGAACACCACAAGGAGGCGTGATAAGCCCATTGCTAGCCAATTTGTTTTTACACTACGCATTCGACAAATGGTTGCGAAGAGAACATCCACATGTTCAATTTGCACGCTATGCGGATGATGCAGTGGTTCACTGTCGTAGTGAGCAAGAAGCAAAGGCGTTAAAGCAAGCTATTGAGCAACGCATGTTAGATTGTTGTCTAGAATGTCATCCAGAGAAAACTAAACTGGTTTACTGCTTTGATGAAGGTAGACAAGAAGCACATGAAGTCATTAGCTTTGATTTTCTTAGTTACTGTTTCAGGCCAAGGTTAGTAAGGAATCGGTGGGGTCGCATGTTTGTTGGCTTTACACCTGCTATTAGCCCTAAAGCGAAACAGAAAATTAGAGAGAAAGTTAAAGCGCTCAAGCTACATAAGCAAACGGGGTTAACGATACAAGAGTTGGCGTATAAGCTTAATCCGATGATAAGCGGGTGGATAAATTACTTCAGTCGGTTTTGGAAAACAGCATTAAGGCCACTTATGTCTTGGATAAACCTTAAATTGTTGAAATGGGCGAAGAAGAAATACAAACGGCTGAAATTCAGTTACCAAAGAGCAAGAAAATGGATGCAAAGGGTGTGTAATACACAACCGTATCTATTTTCTCATTGGCAATTTGGTTGCAGGCCGTAAATGGTGAAACGAGAGGAGCCGTATGAATTGAGAGGTTCACGTACGGATCTGTGAGAGGCTGAGGGGGAAGCTCCCTCGGCCTACTCGACCGAAAATCGGTAGATTATTACCTTATTCAAAGATATTAAACGAACTATGGCTTATCACTTTCATAACGCTTAATAATTACAAACAAACTATGAAAATGGTGGTTAAATGATGACTTTTTAAGAGGTTAAGGGATAGCAAAGTTGCAGATAATCAGCAAGATTGAACAGTATAGAAATGAAGTAAATTGAAGTTAAAGTAAGACAGGCTAGCTAAGCTAGCCTATCTTTAAATCTTATAAAGCAGTGATGTTTTCTGCTTGCGGGCCTTTTTGGCCTTGAGTAACAGTAAACTCAACTTGCTGACCTTCAGCTAGAGTTTTGAAACCGTTACCAGAAATAGCGCTGAAATGAGCGAAAACGTCTGGACCTGATTCTTGTTGAATAAAACCAAAACCTTTAGTTTCATTAAACCATTTAACGGTACCTTTAACGCGATCTGACATAGTGATGTTTCCAAAAAAATAAAATTGTTACTAATCCGCTGTAATAAGTTACAAGCTTTTAAAGCGGTGTTGATAGCTAAAAAAACAAATTAGTGTTTAATACAGCAGGACGGAGTTACTACGAAGAAAACAGCGAAATGGAGTAATAAAGCTAAAATTTCCTAGCCGATGTTTATCTTACGCCCGTTCTTTACGAATTACTAGCGCTTATGTTAGATAAGTCAGAGTTTTTTTAATTTTTTTGCTGTAACGTCAGCATCTCGTGCGCAAAACGCCGGCCAATCGTCTCTACACTGGCAAAATCAAAATGTAATTTATCTGGCGCATGAAGATCATGAGTGCTGACAACGCCTGTATTTTCAACCCAATTAGGCAGTTGTGCTATTTGCTGGTTAATCGCTGGCATTTGATACACTTGTGCTGCAACAAAAGGTATATGGGGTAATGCTAAGTCTTGGCGTAATCGGCCAACTAAATCGCTCAGTTTTTCTAAGTAGCCTTTGGGTTGCTTGACATCAGATTCACCTTGCAACCACAAAATACCCTTTAAGGTGCCATATCGTGTAGCCAATTTTGCCCGAGCGATTGCATCTTTATAATATTGACAATCATCACACCATTGCTCGATTTTTGTTCCGCCACGCGCATTCACCACTAAGCCAATTTTGTTAGCCGTTTGATTGTGTAGCATAGTTCGAGCAAAACTTAATCCTGGCCCTGCTTTTTGCATACTGACTTTTTTACGAATAGTCGAATATAAGTTTAACGGATGCTGCGCAGGTATCATTTGCCCCTCGCCATTTAACACAAAAGCTTTGGCTGCAACTAAGTGCTGATCTTCCGTTAAAGGCGGTTCTGCTGGTATAGGCGCCCTGCCCGCCATATTCGATTGGCCAATCAACAAATAAATATCCATATTTTTCTGCTTGTCTGCGTTATCGGGTAAATAACTACAAGATTGCAACAACCATACTGTTGCTATAAGTAAGAGTTTTTTCATTGTTTTATATTTTTCTTAGCTAAAATATTAAATAAATGGCTAACGCTATGACTAACCCCAAACTGATTGCCCAAGTAAGGCTTACAAATTTAAGCGCTTCTGGATTATTGGTTATGCTATGCGTGGTTTTGTTTTTTGGTTTTCTTCCGGTCAACATGGCTTTAATCAAGTTATCCTTTTTCACTAGTACATAAAAAAACACCGCAACCAAATGCAACCAAATAGCCGCTAAAATCAAGTTAAAATTAATAGCATGCCACTGCGTTAATTGATCAGAAAAGGCTTTACTCACATTGTCTGCCAAAGCGCCACTAAAACCTAAATCGTTATTGGCATACAAGCCAGTTACCACTTGAAACAATAAAATGCCTAATAAGCCAATAACCATCCACCCACCAGACGGATTATGGCCAGTATAATGTTGAGATTGGTTATTCAACGAGGCGCTTAAGTATTGAATCGCCGTTGTTGGGCGTGTCATAAAATGACTAAATCGCGCTGTTGTAGAACCAACAAAACCCCAAATTAGCCGAAATACAATTAAGCCCAACAAGGTAAAACCAAATATCTCGTGCGCTAAGATCCAGCGGTTTTCTATTGTGATCCATGCCCCTAAAATACAAACAACCAATAACCAATGAAATAACCGCGTGGCACCATCCCACACTTTAATTGAACTCATGATGCTAGCTCCACTCAAAACATTAACTCCGCAATAACTGTCACTTTAATACCGGCTTTTTGTAATTTCTTTTGAATATCTGTTGAAGTTGCACCACTAGACACAATTAATTTTTGTAGGTGTGGCAATAACAAAAATTGCTCAATTGCCTTTGCGCTTAACCCTGTATTCGCAACATTAAGTGTATTTAAATTTTGCATGGCTAAAATAATCTCGACCGATTGTTCACTCACTAATGAGCCAGCAATATTTAAGCGCTTCATATCCTTAACAACAGGCGATAAATCTCGTAATGTTTGATCATTAATCGCCTGTGCTTGGCCATGTGTTTCAAACTCTAAATAATGCGACGTTCGTGCAATATATTGCAATTGCCCGCTATATTGCTGCATAAGAGCTTTAACGTGCGCGGCGTTTTTCTGCCTAGCTTGTTGGATCGCAGCGAAATCAACCTCAGCAAACTTAATTAGTTTAGGTTGACTTGGCGCGTCGGGAAAATCGGCTGCCGTTAATACGCCGGATGCCCCCTGTTCAAGCCACATTTTCATCACGCGCATTTCATCTGGCGTTTGCCTTTCTCGACCATAAGGTGGCATGGCTAATCTATCTTGCGAGGGTAATGCCATGCGTTGATATAACAAACTTTGCTCGCCCCCTGTTAACATATCGCCGGTTTTACCGCCAAATACCGTATGGCGAAAACTGTCTACCCGTAAATCACCTTTGGCTTTATTTTCACCATGGCAGGCAACACAATATTTATTAAAAATAAGGGCTACGCGTTGTTGATAAAAAGAGTGTTCTGTTGCTTGCAGTTTTTCCGATATACCTAGGCGTTCGCGAATAATTTGTTTTAGTTGGGCATCTTGCCAAATAAGGCTAACAATAATGGCCAATGTCATTAAGCCAACGCACACAAAATAACGTTTAGCACTAAGGGGGTTTGGATTTTTCAAAATACGCTCTCTACCGCAACAATTTTTGTGTTGATTTGTAACTATTCAGTATTTCTAACTCTAACAGCGGACTTGTAACCATTTATCATTCACAACATGGCGTCTTGCTCTTTTAGGCAAAACGGCTGGCAGGCTCTGCAAGCATAAATGCTCGCCCGCAAAACTTGATATTTGATAACGCCGAGTCATTACCTTGCTTAACCATTAACTATGCTAAAATTTGCGAAACGATGCGGGCGTCATGCACCCCAGTTAACCGCTGGTTCAGTCCCTGATATGGAAAAGTGAAGGTTTTATGATTAAACCCTAGCAAATATAAAATAGTGGCATGTAAATCATGAATGCTAACCGGGTCTTTCACTATGTCATATCCCAAATCATCAGTTTCACCATGTGTCATACCACCTTTTATGCCGCCACCCGCTAACCACATGGTGTAAGCATTGGGGTGATGATCACGCCCTGCAAACATATTGTCGCGCCCACCGCGATTTTCTTGCATAGGCGTTCGTCCAAACTCTCCACCCCAAATCACCAAGGTGTCATCTAACATGCCTCGTTCTTTTAGATCAGATAGCAACGCCGCTATGGGTCGGTCTATGTCTTTACATTTTTTAGCTAAGCCATGCGACACATTTTCTCTGTCATTAGTGCCATGTCCGTCCCAATCCCAATCAAATAATTGAATAAATCGCACCCCACTTTCCGCCAAACGTCTCGCGACTAAAGCGTTATTAGCAAAACTTTTAACACCTAGCTTGGCGCCATATTTTTCGCGAGTAGCCTCGCTTTCTAACCCAATGTTGAAAGCATCAGAGGCTTCTATTTGCATACGATACGCCATTTCATATTGGGCAATGCGCGTTAAGGTTTCTGGATTACCCATCTCGGCATAATTTTGCTGATTAAGCTCGGCCAAGGCGTCTAAAACCCGACGGCGCAACGGGCGACTAACCCCTTCGGGATTACTTAAATACAATACCGGATCACCTTGCGAGCGACATTTAACCCCTTGATAAGCGCTCGGTAAATAACCCGAACCCCACAATGGTTTGCCACCATCTGGTGAACGCGATCCCGAAATTAATGAAACAAAACCCGGTAAGTTTTGATTCATGGTGCCTAAACCGTAAGTAGTCCACGCGCCAAGAGAGGGCTGGCCTGGTCTTGCGTTACCCGTTAGGGCTAAAATTTGCGCCGGAGCATGATTAAATTGATCCGTATGCATGGATTTAATAAAACACATATCATCAATATGTTTTTCAAGATGAGGAAATCGATCAGATATCCATTTGCCACTCTGCCCCGCTTGGTGGTACGGAAACTGTGAACCCAATAACTTAGGTACGCCCGATATAAAAGCAAAGCGTTTACCTTTTAAAAATTCCTCTGGGCATAACTTACCACTGTATTTTTGCAATTCAGGTTTATGTTCAAATAGCTCCAATTGGCTTGGAGCCCCTGCCATATGCATATAAATTACTCGTTTAGCTTTAGCCGGGTATGGCGGCGCTAAGGGGGTTAACGGTTGACCTAATGGACGTGAATAATCAAATGGGTTGGTTGCTGCATTGGCTTGTTGTGCCAACACAGTAGACAGGAAAGTACCGCCTAACATAGCACCACTTTGTTTTAAAAACTCTCGCCGAGTATGAGTTCGCAATGTTTCTATTTGTAAGGCGTCTAATTCCGCTTGGCTGGCAAACTGTTTATTAAAACGATTTTTCATAATGACTATAACCTCAGTTTTTAGCGAGTTAGCGCAATATCTAGGTTTAACAATACCGAAGCGATGGCTGTCCAACTAGCCAGATCGTTACCTGTCCCCACTTCTTGCTCAGCTAATGTTAGGGTGTGTTTAAGCGTTTTCATTTCAGCTTGGTTAGCGTTTCGACTTAGCAGGCGTTTAAAACCTAAATTAATCGCTATCTCAACACGACCATTAGTAGTAGCTGGCATGTTATTGGCTGTCTCTTTATTAGTCTCTGTATTAGTTGCTATATTAGTCGCTAATCCGCCGTTGTATTGATTTAACATGAGTTTAGCTAGCGCCTGTGCAGCTTCGTGATAAACCGGATCGTTAAGTGTAACTAATGCTTGTAAAGGCGTATTGGTTGGTATTCGACGTGCATGGCTTAATTCACGAGATTCCATATCAAAGGTTTCAAAACTCGGATAGTAATATTGCCGTTTAATAAAGGTGTATACCGCACGTCGATACCTGTCTTCGCCGTGGGCATTTTTCCAATCTTTAATGGTGACACCTTTTCGCCCCCATATATTGTCGGGTTGAGGGGGCATAACACCCTTACCACCCATTTTGCGATTCATTAAGCCGCTAGCTAACAAGGCTTGATCGCGCACCATTTCCGCAGTTAATCTTTGTTGTGGGCCCCTAGCTAACCACGTATTGGTTGGATCTTGCTCGCCCAGTTGTGAGGTTATCTTAGCGCTTTGTTGATAAGTATGACTGGTTACGATTAATTTCAGTAACGCCTTAATGTCCCATTGCATATCATTTTGCAAGGTTAACGCCAACCAATCTAACAATTCAGGGTGAGAAGGTGGTTCACCTATACTGCCAAAATCTTCGAGTGTCGAAACAATGCCTCGACCAAATAATGCATGCCAAAAACGGTTAACCGCCACTCGTGCGGTTAACGGCTGCTCAGGTTTAAAAAACCAATTAGCCATTGCCAAACGATCACGCTTTTTAGCATCAAACACAGGAAATAGCTTTGGTGTATCAGGCGCTAATAGTTCACCCTCTTTAGCCAAAAAATTACCACGGCCAAATAATGCGGTTCCCCTTTGATCCCAAGCGTCTTGTTCATACAGGACAGGCATATTTATTGTGCTTATTTGCGCCAGCTGCTTACTGAGTTCAACATAACGGGTAATCTTTGCAACGCGTTGTTCATCTTTAGCGACGGACGACCATATTTTGTCATCGGTTGTGGCTATGCTTAAACGTCGTACTTTTTGATTTAGGCGATAGGCATCAATACGTAAATATTCACCGGCTTGTAAGGCAATAGGCTCAGCTAAAACGGCCACTGACCAACGAGGGTTAAATAAATGCGGCGCTTGCAAAGCTAAAGCTGAACTCATGTTATCGTTTTTATTTAACGGCCGACTAATATCACCATGTTGTTTAATACGCGCAGCATAGACTTGATTTAGCTTAGGCAGTTGCTCTGCCAATACTTGACTATTTCCAACAATAACACTCGAAAAATCTAATGCTTGTTCAGAACCGTCCGCTTTTACATGCCAAACTTTGGCTTGGCTTAATTTATATCCGACTTCAGGTGTATGCGGCGATGTATTAGGGTTTAAACCTTGCACCATAAAACGCAGTGCCGTTATCGTTGCCGGTGGCTTTTGGCTAGGGTTAATGGTTGTAACGGTTTTAAGATTATAAATAGCCGAGGCGGCTAACGCTTCACTAGTTTCGTACACTTCGCCGTCTTTTAAGGCTAAATCAACCAAAGGTTTATCGGCTAATTGTTGGATAACCTTGTTTAAGTTTTCAACTTGTTCTAGGGTGTTCTTGTACTTCCAAGTGCTTTTATCTTCTATTTTATCTGCTTTGTTTTGCAGATAATCTCGGTTTAATTTAACGGCAGCTAATTCATCAATTTTACCTTCAGCTATGTCTAGCAATTGCCAATTTACTGCTTGATAAACCTCATAACCTTGTTTGGCAATTTGCTGTTTAAGCGCTAGCATTTCCTCTTGTAATTGAAACGCTGTCGTTCTTAATTCAGGATTGCTGGCGTACTTTAAATGCGGTGTATCATTAACCTTATCTGCATCTAACGTGGTATTGAGAAAACTGTAAAATTTATAATATTCATCATGGTTGATCGGATCATAAGGATGAGCATGACATTGCACACAGTTCATGGTAATTCCGTTTAACACCGACCAAGTGGTCGCGGTACGATCCATTACAGACACAACGCGAAACTCTTCATCATCAGTTCCACCTTCGTCATTGGCCGGTGTTTGGCGATGAAATGCAGTAGCGACTAAGTTATCTACACTACGATTAGGTAATAAATCGCCCGCAAGCTGCTCAATAATAAAATCTTTATAGGATTTATTGTCATTAAAGGCCTTTATCACCCAATCGCGGTACGGCCAAGTGGCTCTATATTTGTCCCATGTGTAACCTTTAGTATCGGCATATCGCGCTAAATCGAGCCACAAACTTGCCCAACGCTCACCAAATCGAGGAGAGGCTAATAAACTATCAACATACTTATCATAGGCAGTTGATGACTCATCATTAACAAAGTGTTCTATTTGTTCTAGCGTTGGTGGCAAGCCAGTTAAATCTAATGTCACACGGCGCAATAAACTGGCTTTATCCGCTTTAGGTGAAGGTTTTAACCCCTTGTCGAATAACTTAGCTTGAATAAATTGATCGATCTCATTATTGACCAAACTATTATCTGGCAATGTCGGCGCTTGATATTTAATTGGCTTTTCAAACGCCCAGTGTTCTTGCCAATGAGCCCCTTCAGCGATCCATTGGCGCAACATAGCAATTTCTTGCGGTTTTAACGGCGGGGCTTTATACGGCATACGTAAATTAGGATCAGTTGACTCGACCCGTTCAATTAAGCCAGATGCGTCAGGATCACCTGGTACAACCGTGAGTCGCCCTGAATGGCCTCTAGCTAGCACGTCTTCGTGACTAATAAATGAAACGCCAGATTGCTTACCAACTCCACCATGGCACCCCGTACAATTTTTGTTCAGTATAGGCCGAATATCTCGATTAAAAACTATGCGGTTTTCATCATCTGGCAAAAGTTTTAATTTGGGATCCTGGTTAAAGCAAGCGCTTAATAATAAAGAGCATGCAATAACGACAATTGATACAACTAAACGCATAACGACTAACCTATTAGCGCTTAGCTAATTTATTTTGATTTAACTCAAATTTTAAAACTCGACCATAATTACTGTATTCCGTAATCAATAAGTTGCCGTTAGCATCAAAAGTAATGCCATGTGGTGAGGTAAACACGCCATCACGCCATTTTTCTGGTGGGGTTTTAGGATGGTGACTTTCTTTTTGCCCTGCGGTTTGGTTTGTGCCAATAGTTTGCATAACCTGTCCACTTTTATTTAATAAAGTCACACGACCACCAATTTCAGCAACCGCTACCGTGTTTTGATAAAAACTCATGGCACTTGGGCGGCGTAAATTAGTGGCATATTCTCCAATATAATTACCATCTAAACCTATATGTACTAAACGCATATTTGCCCGATCAGCACAAAGAATTCGATTAGGCGTAAAACGAGGATCAATGGCTATTTTATGACAATTTTTTAATTTCCATGGCGCTTGGCGCCCCGCGAATGTATCAAGATACTGACCATTAGCATTAAATTTATGAATAAAGTCGCGGCCATAACCATCTACCACATACATATCACCATTATCAGCAACAGCCACTGCGGTAAGTTTAAGTTTACGCTCATCTTGCCATTTTTTATTAGGATTAGGCTGATTATGAAACTGTTTTGGGATAGCTGACTTAGCATCAATTTCGAAAATAATATCTCCAGCTAACGTCATTTTAAACAACGTTTGGCCGTATAACCTTGCGCCATATATGTAGTCTTGCGCACCTTCCTTGCGAATCGCAAAACCGTGAATGTCATCCGGTGCACCTGTAACATTACCTATATATTGGCCTTGATCACTATAAACTTGAATACCACCTTTTTTACCCATCATGCTAACGTAAACATCACCTGCTGAACTAACAGCAATTTCACCGTGAGATTTACCAATTTGATCTAGCCCTTCAGGCACTTTTAACCAATTTTTTTGATATAAATATGACTCTGATACATGTTCACCTTGGTGAGCATGAACAGGAGGTTGAATAATTAAGCCAAATAAAATTAAACAGAAGCTATATAAGAAGTGAATAGATGATAAGCGCATTGTTGTACTCAATCCCGTGACAATTTTTTAATGTTTTGTTTTTTGGGATTTATAACAATTGCTTTACGTTGTGACCTTTAAAATAGTGTTTCCACTACCATAAAAATAATGAACAGCATAAAAATCAATAACTTAAGATAAACATCCATGTTAAATAATTTGTTTATTTCAAACAAAAAAATCAATTAAGTATCCTGTTGCGCTTTTAAATTTTGTTCTATTAATTTTTGTTGATAGCGACTCGGAGTAATGCCGGTAGCTTTTTTAAATACGGTGCCAAAATAATTAGAATTATTAAAACCAACCGCAAATGCAGTGTCGGTCACCGAGTGACTCTGCAGCATATTTTTTGCGTGCTCTATACGCAGTTCGGTCAGATACTGGTTGATCGTCATACCCACTTCTTTTTTAAATATTCGCATTAAATAGGAACGACTAACCGACACTCTTTCCGCTAATTGATCAATATCAATATCATTAGCAAAATGCTCTGATAAATAACTTTGCGTTGGTTTAACGATAGTGGTCAAATGCTGAGCTGATTGATCATTGATAAATTTAGAGACCTGCTCCACCTGCTCGCGCACAAGTTGGCTAATTTGTTCAATATCCTCACTTTGTTCAACTTTACGAGTCTGCTCAGAATTAACCGCCAATACCCTGTTTGAATCGCTACCCGCTTGAATAGAGGCTTCAGTCAGTCGGTTTAGTATTTCCCTCACTCTGAGTTTATAAACACTAATGTCACCGGCAGATATTGATTGCAAACCCGCTAAAACGGTTTCTAATTCTGTGTGTATATCAGGACGATTAGACTGAACTAGATAATGTAACTCATCAATTAAAACCGCAGCTTGGCCTTTCATTTGATTGATATTATGAAAAACCGCCCAAATCCAGCAAACAGCGGTAACAATTGAGCCTGCGTAATACAGTAAATAAAACTGCCCCCAATAACTACCAACAGAAAACAACACACAAAAAACTAAACCGCCCAAGGTAAAGGCTAAGAATTGCGGTTGTAAGCGGTTTTGCAAGGCTCGATAAACAAAATAACTACAGGGTAAGGAGCCCAAAACCAAAGACGCCCAAAATTGAAAACGATGTGCTACATCACGCGTAGATGGTAACGGTAACCATTGAACAAGGCTTTCAGGTATAAAAAATTGACGAGTGCCTAAATCATGAAAAACCACGTAACCTAAAGATGCAAAAGCACCCAAAATAAAAGGTAAAACAGATTGCCAACGTTTAAGAGAAATACCGAGTTGTAACACGTTAGCAATCAGCAACGCAGGCATTGCAATGGTAAAAAGTAAGGTTACCCGCGTATACAGTATGGCATCCCGAGTAAAGCTATCTGAGTACTTTTGAATAACAGGCCCAAGCTGGAAAAAAGCCAAACACACTAAAAATGCGATATATAACTTGTAGTCAACCGCGATGCGTTTTCGAACAATGGCTAAATAGCCAGCCGCAATCAAAAGTAGCTGAGCAGAAATTAAAGGTAAAAATAAAATTTTAATGGCGACAATTGGGTCGTCAAACATGAGGGAAGTAAATATTGCTAAGTTCTATTTACAGATTAACGCGCTGGTGTGATTAAAATCAATGAGCTCAACCCTAAAAAATGTAAATTTTTTGTATTGGTCAAAAAGGTAGATCAACCATTCAATTGCTGTTTGAACGAAAAAGCACCCATCAAATTTAAAATAATCTGAACTAAATTAACTCGCCGATGTCATAAAAAATGTGATTGAAATGTGTTTTTCGTGTCTCCCTATTATATCCCGCCTCGTGCGGGATTTTTTTAGTTTTAAAAGGCGATATTCGCGACACAGCGTTTGATGGGTGTCTTGCTATTTTTATTAGCCGTACTTAATTCTTTAAAAGAAACCTACGTAGATCTCGTTCTTGACGCATAACATTTAAAATATAAACTTTGTCGCTATCTACTTTATAAAAGATACGACAAGGATTAACATTTACTTCACGGTAATTTAAGTCCGCCAATTCCTTTGGCCTTTTACCCGACTCCGGATGATTTTCTAATCTAGTTATTTTATCAAATATTTTTTGAGTCAACTTCTTTGCAGCAGATAGGTTGCTTAAAGCAATGTATTCAGCGATCTCGTTTAAATCATCAAGGGCTGGTGATGTCCAAATTACTTCAGCCATTTACTCATTTTCGCTTTTGCTTCTTGGTTTGAAAACGTTTCACCATATTTAATTGCTTGCTCACCGCGTGCAACACCTTCAAGAATTGCCATTCGCTGTTGCATAAACTCATAATCTTCCACATCAACTAAGTAAGCAGATGGTTGACCATGCTCCGTAATTAGTACAGGTTCTTTTGATTTATGTAGGTCAGATAGAATTTTAGTAGCTTGCCGCTTAAGTGTTGTTACAAGTTCAACTCTCATATTAAATCCTATATTCATTTTAAATAAAGTATCACAATAGTATCACATTTACTCTAGGTTACAATTATACCGATTATTAAAACAGACACCCATTATTTAACAAAGCCTCGCTCGGCTTGAAAAAATTGACGATTGGCACCTTCGCCGCTCAGTGGTTTTGTCACAGGCCGAAATTGACTATATAAACGATTATTAAAACAGACACCCATTATTTAACAAAGCCTCGCTCGGCTTGAAAAAATTGACGATTGGCACCTTCGCCGCTCAGTGGTTTTGTCACAGGCCGAAATTGACTATATAAAGGAGGGATGCAGTTCTATTATTACACCCCACCTTTTGTGAATCTGCACTCCGGGCTTGTCCAACACTGGGGTGATGTGTCGACTTCGCACCACATATCCTTATTTGTTATATTCGTAGTCTATTGATTGAAAAGCTGTTCTACCGTTTTCATTGGTAAGAACATACGAATGCGCCCATTATGTTCACACAATACTTCAAAGCCAAACTTCGTATAAAAAGCTTGAGCGGAGTCTGTAAGACAGTCCACAACAATTGCGTATGCCCGCATGTGATGATTCACTTCCCACAAGTATTTCAGGGCACGAATAAGGCTAACCTTTCCTAGTCCAGAGCCATGAAACTCTTTGTGCACTGCTAATTGAGCCAAAAGAAAAACAGGGATTGGATATCTAGGAAGTTTCTTTGCTAACTGTGCCGGTAATGTTTCTCGGCTGATTGAACTTGGTGCAACACTGTAAAATGCACAAATAGCGAGTTTTTGATTTAGCATTGGTTGAGCACTAGGTAAAACCATTGTTCGGCTAATGCCCGCTTGCATGTGCTTTGCAGCTAGAGTTTTGATAAACGTGTTTAACTCTTGCTCACCACAATCAAATGAGTTGCGATCATGCTTTGATTTGCTAAGTTCAACGAACTCTTTACCCCAACTCACTTAATGCCACTTTCATCTGTAAATTTGGCAGCATCAAGCAAAGCTTGATTCGGAGCTTTCGCTTTATTACACGCAGCCATAAACTCATCAAAAACACTGTCTTTGACCATAATGCTTTCATGCTCTTCAATAACTTGAGTCGCATCTTCGTCCATAAGTCTCACAACATATTCGGTAAGACTTTTTAAACCAAGTAGAGCAGATGCTTTTTCGGCTTTTGCCTTGATCTCTTCATCAAGGCGGATATCTAAACGTGCCGTTGCCATAACCCCTCCTATGTACGGATGTATTCCGTAATTTTTGGTGATTATAGTACAAACTTAAAGCTCATTCAATTTATACGGAAGTTTTACAGAACGAGAAAGAATAAAACGGGCTAATAAAATTTGGCTAAAATTAGCGAGGCTCGAGCGGAGCCAAACTTTTGGAATCCGGCTTGAGTGCCTTGTTGAACTAAGCCGCTACGCGGTAGAATATGGTTTTTGGCTAACTTAACAGACTTAAAACAGACACCCATTATTTAATAAAGCCCCCTAACAGACTTAAAACAGACACCCATTATTTAATAAAGCCCCCTTATTGACAAACCTCAAAAATGAATTAAATTTAACTGTATATAACATCAGTTGTTTGATTGATTTGGCAGGTAGACAATGGCAACCGCACGACGCTCGCAAATTTGTTTAGAGGAAACCCAATATTATCACTGCATATCACGCTGTGTGCGCCGAGCGTTTTTATGTGGTAATGACAAATTCACCACCAAAAACTTTGACCATCGTAAAGGTTGGATAGTTAAGCGCATCAAACAACTGGCCAGTATCTTTGCCATTGATATTGCAGCTTATGCCGTGATGAGTAACCACTATCATCTTGTGCTGCATGTTAACCGCGATAAAGCCTTAGCATGGGATGACCAAACGGTATTAAAACAATGGGCATTACTGTGTAAACCTAAACCCATTGTTGAGCGTTGGCTATCAGGCACTATCATTAGCCAATCTGATAACCTCATTATTCAACAATGCGTAACCGAGTATCGCCAACGATTAACAGATATCAGTTGGTTTATGCGCTTTTTAAATGAACATGTTGCAAGATTAGCCAATGAAGAAGACAACTGCACAGGCCGATTTTGGGAAGGACGGTTTAAATCACAAGCTTTGTTAGATGAAACTGCATTACTGGCGTGTATGGCTTACGTGGATTTAAACCCCATTCGCGCTAATATCACTGATTCCTTAGAAACGTCTGATTACACCTCCATTCAAGAACGCATGGGTTTACAACCTGAACCACAAACCAACCCAACAACAGCAAGCGAAAATGACCTAAACGACAATCAGCAAAACGAAAAGCTACAGCACGACAACTCAAGCACTCCACTGCAAGATAGGCTGGCTTCTATACCTTTAGCGCCACTGCAACGTTTTGCTGGTAACAGTCATATCGATAATGACAAACAAGCCATTCAACATGAACTGATTAACTATTTGGCACTGGTTGATTGGACAAGTCGGCAAATTCATCCAAACAAACGCGGCAAAGTAGCATCAGAACATCCCAGTATATTAACCACACTCAATATTACAGAAGATAATTGGCTCGCCTTTTCCAACCAAATAGAACAAGACTTTAGCCAAGCCATTGGTGCAGAAACCTGCTTACACAGTTTTGGACGCGCATTACATAAAAAACGCCATCGAGGTGTGGGTAAAGCCAAGCGCTATTACGCCATTCCAGCAGCATTGACATCAGCTTGAATACCGCCGAATAACAAGAAGCGTAAAACTAATCCCACCATCCCGTATTTATTCACGGTGCTTGCACTTGTACAAGTTTAAGCAAAAACCACAATCAATCCTAAATTTGAGCCAATTTTCAAAAATATTCTCAAACAAGAGTTAAGTAAATAAGCTGAATGGCAATGTGTGTTTGCTATTCAACCCAAGTCGTTGGTTTACTTTTTAAGATGGGTGTCTAGTTAATTTATCCCGAATGGGTGTCTAGTTAATTAATACCGAATGGGTGTCTAGTTAATTAATACCGAATGGGTGTCTAGTTAATTAATACCGAATGGGTGTCTAGTTAATTAATACCATCCCATCGCGCGTTTATTCGTGGCGCTTTGCTTGTGAAGGTTTAAGCAAATTCTACAATTAACCCTAAACTAGGGCGATTTTTCAAAACCAATCTCAAACGAAAATGAAGCAAACTAGCTGAATGGCAATGTGTGTTAACTATTCAACACCAGTCGCTGGTTTATTTTAGAATGGGTGTCTAGTTAATTCGTCTTTATAATTTAGTAAGTCCGGAATTGGCATCATGCTGATAAGGCTCCTAACGCCGCAATATGGGGCGCGAAAAAGCTTGGCTAAAATAGGAACGAAGTGACGCAGCCAAGCTTTTTGCGTCCCATTCATTATTGCTTTGTTAGCTAGTGCTGAGCCTTTAAAACTTACCTCGCAAACAACGCAAAACCAAATAGCAACTTACCGACTTCATTTTTGACTGCAATTTAGCAGCGAAAAGAAGCACACACGAACAATGCCGAGTGCCGTAAGTAAACTTAGAAAAATGAACTTGAGAAAATGCACAAGCGTGGCGATACAAAAGTCCATTTTTATAAACTGACTCAACGCGACCAGAAGCAAACAATGCAAATGCCGCTCAACAGTAAGCGAGGTTGAAAAACCAACTATTGGAGCGTGGCGAGTTGGTGTTACTTTTTAGCACAAAATAACCAGCGACTCGAAAACTTACAACACCAAATTTTAATTTTTAACTACGTTAAGCACTTAGCTAACGCCCGCATAAGCGGCGCAAAATGCTTGGCTATAATAAGTGAGGCACGAACGCAGCCAAGCTTTTTGCGTCCGACCTTGATGCGATTGTTATAAGCCTGTTACTCAAAGCTATCACAAACGACTTCAGTGAAGCATTCATGAGAAATACCTAAAGTAAAACGACCAAACTCAAGTTGGTTAGATTCAGATTCTTCTAACCATAACCGTTTTGCTTCGAGAATGTCACACAGGTTGTCAGGCTCCCTGATACCATTTAATTTAACTTTAATTAATTGGTCACCTGCGTAAAACTCAAATGACAATGTAAAAGAGTCATTTTTTCTTTTAACATGAAACTCGTTAACAGTGACATTTTTGTAAATTTTGTTCAGTTCCACTGCTTTCTCTCAAAGGCTTATAACGCCCCAATAAGGGGCTGATAATGCTTGGCTAAAATGTGAAGCGGAGCGAAACCGAGCCAAGCTTTAGCAGTCCCGCCTTAATTGGCTTGTTAGGTGCCGACATTTCGTTGTAAGCCATAAAAAGACGCTATGGCTACAAGTGCGAAACCTACTCCTGAAATAAACTGAATTAAAGCCCATTTACCATATAAATTTAACCATGATGTAATGTTAAAACCATTATCTATAAAATAAGCTAAAAGCTGACCGATTGGGAGCAGTAAACCCACAAACACCGCTGAAATCATAGAGTAAGTTAACAATATTTTAAATAAGTTTATTAAAGGCTTACGCTTACTTGTTAAATAGGAAATACCAAATAGAACAATCAATGCAACGAGCACAAAATATATAGTGATAGATAGCTCATGGTTTTTGCTTAGAAAAGAGAATTCTAATGTAGTGATACCAGCAGACATCAAAATGACAAATTCGTTGAATGATCTCAGAGCTATTTCCTTAGGCACCTAACGCCGCGGTAAAGGGTGGAATAAAGTTGGCTAACATTTTTGCTCCGCAAAAATTTTGCCAAGCTTTTTGCATCCCTTTGACTGCATTGTTAGAAATGCCCAACAACGCAAGAGCTGCATAAAAATGCCCTTTACTGACAATAAAAACGAATGCTTAAACTTAACGCAAAAAACTGCGATAACCAACATATAAGCAAACAATAAATTGGTTTAAAGTTAGCACGTTAACAACACCGCACTAACCTACAAAACCAAACTAAAATGCAAAATAACTTTGCACGCCAAGCTAAATTAGAAAAAGCAACCAAACACACAAATGCCTCATTTGAAGCCGTTTACTTGTAAGATTTAACTATTTCTAACGCCAACATAACGGGATACAAAAGCGTTAAAGGCGAAGCCTAGCTTTTGGATTCCCTGTTAATGTTATTGTTAGGTTGCTTTTACTCTGAAGGTTCAGTGTCTAGGTATTTTTCCGAAGGTAAATAGAAAGAACCGTCTATTTTATAATGTCTGTACATATCCACTATAGATATATCATTACCTTTAAATTTCCATTGAAAATGTAGTAGATAATCGGAAGTTTTATAACTGTCGTGGAGTTGTTCGTATTCTGGTAAACCTACATGGTAATGCCATAAGTGATTTTCTTTGGCATATTTCTTATCTTCTTCCGAACCATTACCTGACCAAGAAGGCGCTATTTTACCTTCGTACTTAGAGAAATCAGAAAGACCATAGTCTTGGTAAGTAGTTATAAAATCAACTACACTATTTCTATAATCATCTGGGAACGATGTGAATTCTTTAGCGAATTGATCACTAAACTTCCATGTGAATTTCAAAAGGTTATGCTCTGGAGAGTATTAAGTTTTTAATCTCGTCCCTAGATAACTTCTTAGTTACAGAGGTAAATTTAGAACTCAAAGCTTTTTCCATACGCTCTCTGTTGAACGTACTATTGTTTTGATTAGATTTGAATTCAGTTACAGTAGCCATAGTAGACTCCTTATTAATTACTTATTTATTATAAACAACATTGTCATGTTGTTCAATATTTATTCTTTGTTGCACATGCAACCTAACGCCCGCTTAACAGGCGCAAAATGCTTGGCTAAAATTAGGAACGAAGTGACGCAAGCCAAGCTTTTTGCGTCCTTTGTTGAAGCGTTTGTTATGTGTTTACACGCTTAGCTAATTCTTTTTTATATTTGCTTTCAGTAATATGCCACATAAGTACACCAAACAATAAACCTGCCAACGGCCAAACGACACAATGAATTATTGCAGCCTTAGAAGTAAGGCCATCAGCAAAAGGCTTATTCATAAATGCCATCATTATGAACATAGGTAAGCCGTATGATAAAACACCACTAAAAAGTATAAAATTCAATTTACCTTTTGCTCTTGTTTGTTCCCAAGCCTTGAATTGCTCATCCTTCATTTAAAACTCTCCATACTTCAATAAACACATAACGCCGCAATATGGGGCGCAAAAAAGCTTGGCTAAAATTAGGAACGAAGTGACGCCAGCCAAGCTTTTTGCGTCCCCTCATAATTGCTTTGTTAGCTGCGATGCTTATTTTTGTGGTAGAAACTTAAGCCTAACACCAAGCTAGCGACCATTGAAAATAGGTAAAATTTCACAGGCTCAAAACAATACAATATAAACGATGGTAGCAAGGCAAAAAAGCTAACACTGAAATAGCTTAAAGCCGAACACCGAAATAGCAAGCTTAAAACAGGACAGAAATAAATAAGCCCGATAACAAAACTAACAAAACTGAGTAGAAACGCTAGCCGTATACCAAACCAGATATCAGCAAAAGTTTCAATGCTGTTTAACAAGAAGCCAACCAGGATACAAAAGTATAAAACAACACCTAAAGCTAAATGAATTTTGGCTAAACTCGCTATTTTAGATTTGGTTAAATATTCCATAAAGCAGCTAACAGTTTAATAGACGGACGTTTCCTAACTATTCCATCCGTCTATCACAACTTTAATTTTTTAAATATCGCTTTAGACTACTGAAAATAAACCTTTCAAGCAACCCTTTAAATAAAGTTGAATAAATTACGGTTCAATCCTTGTTTTTGTGTTAGTACGGACTAGAATGAAAGCTGTATATATAAACAGCACTCTATTAAGGAAAATAAAGTGAAAATAACATCACCGTTTATACAATGCATATATGAACATATGGTAAATCGCCGATATGCAAAAAGGACTATTGAAGCCTATATCTATTGGATTATCAGATTTATTAAATATCATGATAAACAACACCCTAACCTGCTTGGCGACAAAGAAGTTGAAAACTATTTAAGTCACCTTGTTAATCATGCAAATGTCTCTGCCGCAACTCAAGGTATTGCTCTTAACGCCTTAGTTTTTCTATATAAAGATATTATTAAGCGTCCATTAAATTTAACTTTACACTTCAATCGAAGTGCTAGATCAAGAAAATTGCCTGAAGTGCTTACACCAACCCAAGTAAAGCAACTTTTAGACAATATAGGTGGTGTGCATAATCTAATTGCTAGCCTGTTATATGCAAGCGGCTTACGACTAATGGAAGCGATACGGTTAAGGATCCAAGATATTGATTTTGACTATAAATGTATATGTGTTTGGAATGGTAAAGGCTTTAAACATAGACGAGTAACGTTAGCTGAAGAATTAATAGAACCGCTATTGGTCCAAATTAATTACGCTAAAGCACTATACCAACAAGATATACTGCACCCGCAATATGCAGGGGTATGGTTGCCAGATGCGTTAGCAAAGAAATACCCTAACGCTCCTAAAGAATTGAAGTGGCACTATTTGTTCCCGTCATACAAAACTAGTATTGATCCACAAGCTAAAGTATTACGCCGCCACCATCTTGACGAGTCCACTGTGCAAAAAGCGGTACGCTCTGCGGCTCAAAACTTAGATATTAATAAACGGGTAACTTGTCATACTTTACGCCACTCTTTTGCGACACATTTATTAGTTAATGGAGCGGATATAAGAACAGTTCAAGAACAATTGGGCCACGCTGATATTAGAACAACGCAAATTTACACCCATGTTCTTAACCATGGTGCAAATGGCGTTGTGAGTCCATTTTCTCGGTTATAAAAAAGCCCAACAACTTATACAGTTATCGGGCTTTATATTTATTAAACCTGCTTGCTATTTAGCGCTTATATCTTACACATCATACGCCAAATTCGATTGCAACCAGCGCTCGGTTTCTTCAACCGTCATACCTGTGCGCTCTGCGTAGCTTTCTATCTGGTCTTTCTCCATTTTACCTACCGCAAAATATTTACTGTCTGGGTGGGCAAAATACCAGCCGCTGACAGCAGCACCTGGCCACATTGCGCAGCTTTCGGTTAGTTGCATATCAATTTTATTTTCGACATCAAGTAACTCCCAAAGGCGTTTTTTCTCAGTATGTTCAGGACAGGCTGCATAACCCGGTGCTGGGCGAATACCTTGGTACAATTCTCGGATCAGGGCTTCGTTATCCATAACTTCATCAGCCGCATAGCCCCATGCTTGCTTACGTACGTGTTCATGTAAATATTCAGCAAAGGCTTCGGCTAAGCGATCGGCAATGGCTTTGACCATAATGCTGTTGTAGTCATCATGATCTTTTAAGTACTCTTCAGCCCATTCATCAGCACCAAAGATACCGACGGCAAATGCGCCTTTATAATCTGCCACGCCACTGTCTTTATCCGCTATGTAGTCAGCTAAACAACGGTTTGCTTGATCGCCACGTTTTTCTGATTGCGAACGTAAATGATGTAAACGTGTAAGCACTTCAGAACGCGATTCGTCTTTGTATAACAATACGTCATCACCGTCGCTATTGGCTGGGAAAATACCAAACGCTGCCTTGGCAACTAAACGTTTTTCACTAATGGCTTTATCCAACAATGCATTAGCATCGGCAAATAATTTTTTCGCTTCTTCACCGACCAACTCGTGTTCTAAAATTGCTGGGTATTTGCCGCTTAGCTGCCATGTCATAAAGAATGGCGTCCAATCAATGTAGTTACGCAAGGATTGAATATCAAAATCTTCAAAGTATTGTGTGCCTAATTGATTAGGTGTTTTAGGTGTATACTCGCTGAAGTCAGCAACAAACTTGTTATCACGGGCTTTTTCTAGCGAGATATAAGTATTACGCGGGCCTTTGCGGTTATGTTGATCACGCACTTTAACGTAATCAGCTTGCAGCTTTTCAATAAATGGCGCGCGTTGCTCTTCAGACAATAACGCGGTTGCAACTGACACCGAGCGTGAGGCATTTGGTACATACACCACCGGGTGCTCGTAGTTTTGTTCGATCTTAACCGCAGTATGAGCCTTTGAGGTTGTCGCACCACCGATTAATAGTGGAATATCAAAACCTTGGCGCTGCATTTCTTTCGCTACGTGCACCATTTCGTCAAGCGACGGCGTAATTAGGCCTGATAAACCAATAATATCGACTTTTTCTTCAATCGCGGTTTTTAAAATTTTATCGGCTGGCACCATAACGCCAAGGTCGACAATCTCGTAGTTATTACATTGTAGTACCACGCCAACAATGTTTTTGCCGATATCGTGAACATCACCTTTCACTGTTGCCATCAAAATTTTACCGTTTGACGAACCAGCGGCTTTTTCCAATTCAATGTATGGCTCAAGATAGGCTACGGCTTTTTTCATTACACGCGCAGATTTTACTACCTGAGGTAAGAACATTTTACCTTCACCGAACAAATCCCCTACTACGTTCATGCCGTCCATTAATGGACCTTCAATAACGTGTAATGGGCGATCAGCTTCTTGACGCGCGGCTTCGGTATCTTCGTCGATAAATTCGGTAATACCTTTAACTAATGCATGCTCTAAACGCTTAGCCGTTGGCCAAGAGCGCCATTCTGCGGCTGTTTTGTCTTCTGCTGCTGCGCCATCGCCACGATATTTTTCAGCAATTTCCAGCATACGCTCGGTTGCTTGGTCGGTACGGTTAAGTACTACGTCTTCAACCGCGTCTTTTAATTCTTTTGGAATATCTTCGTAAATTGCCAATTGACCAGCATTAACGATACCCATGGTTAAACCGTTGCGAATTGCGTAATACAAGAATACGGCATGGATCGCTTCACGTACCGGATTATTACCACGGAATGAGAACGACACGTTAGAGATACCACCCGAGATCATTGCATGTGGTAAGTTATCGGTTATGTCCTTACAGGCTTCGATAAAATCAACACCGTAGTTGTTGTGTTCATCAATACCGGTTGCAACTGCAAATACGTTAGGGTCAAAAATAATATCTTCTGGTGGAAAGCCAACTTTGTTAACTAGCACATCGTACGAACGTTTACAGATCTCAAACTTACGCTCTTGAGTATCAGCCTGTCCGACTTCATCGAACGCCATAACGATAACCGCTGCACCGTAACGACGGATCAATTTCGCTTGCTCGATAAATTTATCTTCACCTTCTTTTAGTGAGATAGAGTTAACGATACCTTTACCTTGAATACATTTAAGACCCGCTTCTAAGATCTCCCATTTAGATGAGTCGATCATAATCGGTACACGGGCGATATCCGGTTCTGCGGCAATTAGATTTAAGAAGCGCACCATAGCGGCTTCTGAATCCAACATACCTTCGTCCATGTTAATGTCGATAATCTGCGCACCGTTTTCCACTTGGTCTTTGGCAACATCCAACGCTTCATCGTACACTTCTTCTTTAATTAAACGCTTAAACTTAGCTGAGCCGGTCACGTTGGTTCGCTCACCAACGTTAACAAATAAGCTTTCGCTAGAAATGGTTAACGGCTCTAAGCCTGATAAGCGACAAGCAATTTCGCGTGGCTCTATTTTACGCGGCGCAATATCTTTTACTGCATCATAAATAGCCGCGATATGGTCTGGCGAGGTACCGCAACAACCGCCAACAATATTAAAGAAGCCAGACTCAGCCCACTCTTTAATATGAACAGCCATATCTGGGCCGTCTAAGTCGTATTCACCAAACGCGTTAGGTAAACCCGCATTCGGGTGCACAGATACCGCAAAGTCTGAAATGCGCGCCATTTCTTCTACATATTGGCGTAACTCTTCTGGGCCCAATGCACAGTTAAGGCCAATTGAAATTGGTTTTACGTGACGCAGTGAGTTATAAAAAGCTTCGGTTGTTTGACCTGATAATGTACGACCAGACGCATCTGTGATAGTGCCTGAGATCATAACCGGTAATTCAATACCCTTATTTTCAAACGCCACATCAACTGCAAAGGCTGCTGCTTTAGCATTTAGCGTATCGAAAATCGTTTCAATCAATATTAAGTCAACACCACCTTCAATTAAGGCTTCGGTCGATTCAACATACGCTTCCACTAACGCATCAAAGGTAATGTTACGAAAGCCTGGGTCGTTTACGTCTGGCGAAATAGAACAGGTTTTACTAGTTGGGCCTAATACACCTGCAACAAAACGCGGCTTATGCGGTTCTTTGGCGGTAAATTCATCTGCCAACTCTCGCGCTAATTTAGCCGATGCAATGTTAATAGCTCGGCTTTCGCTCGCCATGTCGTAATCTTCCATTGAGATTGTCGTGGCGTTAAACGTATTGGTTTCAATGATATCTGCACCGGCTGCGTAATACTTACCTTGGATCTCTTTGATAATTTGCGGTTGAGTTATCGACAACAAGTCATTGTTGCCTTTTAAGTCAACATGCCAGTCTTTGTATTGTTCGCCGCGATAATCTTCTTCTTCCAGCTTGTATGACTGGATCATGGTACCCATGCCGCCATCAAGCATCATGATGCGTTCAGCTAATATTTTTTCAATTTGCGCGCGAGCTGGATGTTGTTTCATTTAATCTTTTACCTATTGTAGGTCGAGGCTTGCCTCGACACCTGTACTTGTCGAAATAAACTTCGACAACCAACCAAATAATTTCAAGCGTTTTAACGCCTATCTATGTCCCAACTGTTCAATTATTTCTTGATGTTGAGGAAACTCTTTTGCTAATTCATCTGCATGTGGCATTACAAAATCAGCAAAATCAAAACCGGGAGCAACAGTGCAGCCTACTAATGAAAAACTATCAGATTGATTAACTGTAGCTGCAAAATAAAAACCTGCTGGCACAAAATACTGTAGGTTTTGCTCAAGCGCGAGATTTTGCCCAAGCTCGACCTGAGAATAAAGACCATCTGGCGATAACATATGAAGGGTTAACGGGCTTCCGGCATAAAAATGCCACCCCTCATCTTGATTAATTTTATGAAAGCTCGATTTTTGACCCGATATTAATAAAAAATAGATAGATGTTGCGTAATTACGAGGTCCATTAAACTGCGCTGGCAAGGCTTGATGCTCTATTTTGCCTTGGGCACGATAAACCTCTTTAAAATAGCCACCTTCTGGATGCGGCTGTAAATCTAGCGATTGAATGTATTCTTGTGCATTCATTTTAAATAAAGCCTCTGGCTATTATGGTTATTCTGTTGAACAAAGCATTTTAGTACTGACTAATTCAATTGTGACTAACACAAACAATCTTTTACGTATTTTTCTAACTCAGCCACTTCTTGCCAACAAATCATCTCGAAGCAACTTTCATTAACATTTTCTTGCTCTGGTAACACGTCAATTTTTGTTTGATTCACACTTACTATTCCTTTATCGGTTAATACGAGCGCTTTAACTCGGTATTGACTGAACTCTTGCACAAAAACCTGTAATTTATTTAAGCTAAATAAGTACTGCTGACCTAAGTGCCAACCATAGGAAAAATAACCATCGCCTTTGTTGTGATAACTTATTACTTCGTTGTCTGCGATGCTTTGTTCTAATTCGGCTTGGTTTGCATTAACTAAGTTTTGCCATTCAAGTTCACTTGTATGGGCTAAATCAATATTGCCATCGTTTTCGTCAAATGATTGTTTGGTTAGCAATGAAACAGGTAACTTTCCATTAGAAATGCTAGTCACTAGCTTAGGATTAATCTCATGTTGCAAAGCTAACCATCTATTGAGTTTTTCTATTTGTTTGTTGTCATATAAATCAGCATGACTTGCGACAATAATATCAGCCAGCGCTAACTGCTGCTTAAAGTTGCTATGTGATGTATAGCGTGAGTCGGCGATATTGCGTGCATCCACCAGCGTAATGGTATAACCGAGGCCAATATGATGGCGAAAGGTTTCTGATTGCAATATATCAACTATTTCATCTAAGTGGCCTAATCCAGATGGTTCTATTAATAGCCTGTCTGGTTTAATTTTTCTTAGTATTTCTACAAGCGCAACGTTAACAGGTACGCCCGCTGCACAACACATACAGCCGCCTGGCACTTCTTTAACAAATATTTGATTGTCTTGCGATGAAGTACTTTTGATTAAGCTACCGTCGATACCTACTTTGCCAAATTCATTAACTAGCACCGCCCAGTTTTCGTGTTGCGGCTTATGTTTTAATAAATGGGAAATGACAGTCGTTTTTCCTGAACCTAAAAAGCCAGAAATAATATGAGTAGGAACTTTATTTACGCTAGACATGGTTCGACAGTAACAGATGCTTTAATTGCATATTATGCCAAGCTTACTTGCATGGCTCTATTTCGAAACATGCATCAATTGATTTAGATAATTTCAATTTGAAGGCTAGTTACACTTGTTTGCATAACTAGACACTATCGTAGATAGGTAAAGTAGCTAAAACAGGTTCGTTTTAGCTACGTAGTAATAACCTGTAACTACTTGCCAAGCTCACTTAAATCATACGGTGTTGCTTGGTAAACGTAATGATTAAGCCAGTTACACATAAGTAAATTGCCATGACCACGCCAACGGTTTTTAGGCGTTTGGTTTGGATCATTATTTGGGTAATAATTTTCCGGCATTTCAGGGTTGATACCTGCGTCTAAATCACGCTTGTATTCACTGTCTAAGGTATGAGCGTCATATTCTGGGTGTCCTGTTATAAAAACTAGGCGCTGATCTTTACTGGCAATTAAGTACGCCCCGCCTTCTTCACAAGTCGCCAATACATTTAGATCAGGGTGGGCTTGCAAATTTTCTAACGGAATTTGCGCATAACGCGAATGGATGGCAACAAACTCGTCATTAAAACCTTGAGTTAACGGATCTAAATGATCTGATACTTGATGATTAAACACACCTGAAATTTTGTTTTCACGAATATCGCGCTGCAATCCAAAATAATGATACAAACTGGCATGAGCTGCCCAGCATAAATACAAGGTGGATTGCACGTGTTTACGCGCCCAATCCATGATTTCTTGCATTTTATCCCAGTATTTAACCTCTTCGTACTCCATTAAACCAAGCGGCGCACCAGTTACAATAAGACCGTCATAGTTTTTATGCTTAATGTCATCAAACAAGCGGTAGAAAGCATCCATATGTTCGCTTGGCGTATTTTTAGGTGCACGCATATCTATGCGAATTAAATCGACGTTAGCTTGTAAAGGGCTATTCGAAAGCAAGCGCAATAATTGAATTTCCGTTTCAATTTTATTTGGCATCAGGTTTAAAATTCCGATCTCCATGGGGCGAATGTCTTGCGTATTGGCACGCGATTCAGACATAACCACAATATTCTCGTCGTTGAGAACTTTTAAAGCGGGTAATTGATCAGGAATTTTAATCGGCATAAGAAGGCTCCAGTGCCAGTTAACAAAAAGAAAAATATAATCTGTTGTAGAAGTTGCTACTTCGTCAAAGGGTTTAACTCCGACGAAAGACTAATATCTTTTCAATAAAGAAATGATCAGTTGAATCACTCATGATGTTTTAAATTACATTTAGAGTAAATAAACAACTTCAGGCTGAGCCTGTCGAAGTCTTATTACTTTCTAACGTATCAACACTTCGACTGCTTCGCGCTCAGTGTGAAAGTGCTCACCAATGTTTTCAACTAATTAAAATTAAATTGAAAAGATATTAGCAATGTTACCCATAAACCACTGTTTGTCAAACTTCTTACGTCTAGACGTCTAAACGTCCGTTTAAATTTAATCAATCTATCAGAAAGTTTAGCTCGCTTTGAAATAAAAATAATCAATATAGACAGCAGTGCCGCCCGTTTTGATTGGCGCTACCATGACATATCCAGCACTTATTGTTTTATTCTTCTTTAGTGAACATTTATAAGCGGCATTATCAGTGACAAAGTGACAGCTATTTATGACACCACTAGCTTGATAAAATTTAACAACCTTAGCTAATGACGTAGTCACTTGATAAAAATAGTAATGAATACCTAACCCAGGTTTTGCCGAGTCGACTTTTTTATTGGAAGTTACCTGTGCTTTTGAAAAAACAGGAATATTGGTGCCATCTATAGTTGTTGACACTGAAGGTTGGCGAAGCGATTGATGAGGCGGTTGAAGCGAGTTTTGTCGAAATGCTTGTTTTTCATGGCTTTCTTGGTTTTTTTGGTTTTCACAGGGGTACTGTGAAAACGAAACATGACCATTACTCGCTAAACATTTATAAATTTGAGCTGAACTTACGCTAGACATTAGCATTAACAGCAACGCGTACATACACTTATTCAAGTGTGCCTTCCCTAGTATTATTTTCATCCTGCGAGTAGTTTATAAAACTAATTAACCAAGGGGAAGATAACTTAGCTATAATCTATTACTAACTTTGATTGACTATATATTAACTTAACAAAGCAGCCGATTTAATTTGCGCCCAAATACTTTGTCCGATTTGTAGCTTGAGTTGATCGACAGAGCGTAAGGTTAAACGAGCTAAAAGGTAACTATCACCAGTTTGTAAACGAACTAGCGCCATACTTGGGTCAATATTTTTTGCAATATCAACCACAGTTACCGCTAATCGATTGACAATACTTGAATCTTGATGTTCCGCCAATGTTATACTGACATCACGAGCTTGAATACTGACCCTCACTTGACTGTTAAGCGCTTGTCCACAATCTTTTAACCACAAGGCCCCGCCTTGGAATTGAAATTTCATTAAATGCCATTTTTCATCTTTCTCTGTGATCACCCCTTCCAATATCGCGCTGCTATCCTGTTCTAGTTGCAATGGTAAATCCAATTGAGAAAATAACTCTGTAACTTGTCCACTCGCTACCGCTTTACCTTTAGCCATTATCACCAAATGATCGGCAAGTTGAGCAACCTCTTGCAACGAGTGGGTAACGTATAGAATAGGTGTATTAAATGCGTGTTTTAGCGCTTTTAAGTAAGGTAATATTTCTTGCTTTCGAGCAGGGTCAAGTGAAGCTAATGGCTCATCCATTAACAATAATGAAGGTTGAATAAGCAATGCTCGGGCAATGGCGACTCTCTGTTTTTCACCACCTGACAGTTGGCTTGGGTATTTGCACAATATATGCTCAATACCTAATACGTCAATTATCGATTTATAATCAAGTTTAGTATGCCTAGTATCGGCTCTTTTAATAGCAAATTCTAAATTTTGTTTGGCCGTTAAAAAATCAAATAAACTGGCTTCTTGAAATACGTAACCTATAGGTCGTTTATTTGCTGGTAAACAAATCTGCTCTGATTGCCAAATTTGTTCCCTAAAGCGTACCCTACCTTTTTCGGGAGTATTCAAACCGGCAATACACCGTAGTAAGGTGGTTTTACCACAGCCAGAATGACCATAAATGGCGGTTAAACCTGTGCTGGGTAGTTCTAAATCAACATTAAAATCAAAACGACTGCTCTCAGAATTTTGACTAAAACTGTGCTTAAAAATTAAATTTATTGTTGCTACAGAAGCACAAGAAGTCATACCGTTAAACACCTACACTCATTTTATGTTTTGCACTTCGACTGTAGTGATATGCACATAGCAATATAATAAAAGAGAAAACAAGCATTACCGCTGACAACGCATGGGCTTGGCTGTAATTTAATGCTTCGACACTATCATAAATTTGTACAGACACCACGCGTGTCTCATCCGGGATATTACCGCCTATCATGAGCACCACACCAAACTCACCTATGGTGTGTGCAAAACCTAAAATGGCAGCCGTGATGATACCGGGTTTCGCGTAGGGTAAGACCACATTAAAAAAACAGTCTAATTTGCTTGCTCTTAAGGTAGCTGCGACTTCAAATGGTCGCTCGCCGATAGCTTCAATGGCGTTTTGAATGGGTTGTACCACAAAAGGTAACGAATAAATAACCGATGCAACAACTAATCCCCAAAACGTAAAAGGCAACAAGCCTATTCCCAAAGCTTGCGTTATATGCCCTATTGGCCCTTGTGGTCCCATGGCAATTAATAGGTAAAAACCCAATACGGTTGGCGGTAATACTAAAGGCATAGCCACAAATACGCTGATTAGCGGTTTACATTTAGATTGTGTACGAGCCAACCAATACGCTAATGGTGTTCCGAATATAAGCAGAATCAAGGTAACTGTCGTTGCCAATTTGAGTGTAAGCCAAATGGCCCCTAACTCTTGGTCTGATATAATCATTTTTCGCTCTTTTAATATTCTGCGATATAGCCATTTTGCGATATTAATTTAACTATCGCCTCTGATTTTATAAAAGCTATAAATGCCTTAGCAACAGGATTGGTTGCACCGCGCTTTAATAAAACTAAATCTTGTTGGATAGGATTATGATAATCAGTTGGAACCAACCAATATTGCATTTTATCAATATTCAAGTTGATAACTTGAGAATAAGCGACAAACCCGACATCGGCATTGCCAGAGCGAACAAATTGTAAGGTTTGCCCTATGTTTTCGCCTTGTACCCATTTTGTCTGTGATTGTTCCAACAAATTAAGTGACTTAAGCACCTCTAAAGTGGCAACCCCGTATGGCGCGAGTTTAGCATTCGCTAAGGCTAATTTATTGTAAGAGTTACTTAATAACGCCTGTTTTGCTTGATTGTTGGGTAAACGAGTTGACCATAAAACCAAGCGTCCTGTGGCATAGGTATACAAGCTAGTTTGTACCGCTAAATTTTTATCTTGCAGCAGTTTAGGCTTGTGTTGGTCGGCTGATAAAAAAACATCAAACGGCGCCCCGTGAATAATTTGCGCGTAAGCTTTACCAGATGAAGTATAAGTCACTTGCAAACGCCCGATATGTTGCTGCTCAAAACGTTCAACGAGTTGTTGCATAACCGGCGAAAAGTTAGAGGCTACAACAATACGCGCATTTTCTGCAAATGTCGGCCAATTCACCACATACAACAATATGGTAAACAGCTTGATAGCGATAAAGCGCAATTTTATACCCTCAATTTATCTAAGCATCCCCAAAATTGCTGCGTATAATGCCGTAAAACAAATAAAATATCGACAGATAGTAAACTAGGTTATTGATCTAGCGCTGAAAATTAACTAATTAGCTTATTTCCTCAGTCAAAATATTAGCTATTTTTAACCGGTGTACATTCATAAAAATGAAAGTATGGATGCAATCGTCGGTAGCGATACTTTCGGGCTTGCTGAGGCAGCTCTTTATGACACGGTACATCTGGAAGTGCTTGCTTAAGCACAAGATTACCATTCGGATTAAAACAAATAAGCGGTAACTTGAGTTTACAAGGCTTAATTTTAGTTTTTTGATTAATGGTTTTAAATTTTACTTGAGGTTCAATTGGCTTCGGACGGATACGTTTAAGTACACGACCATCGTTTGCAAACCAAATTTCTGACATTTGATGAATAACGTGTGCGAGCTGCTTTTTCCAAACAGTACAATCAATATCAATAGGTGGTTGCTCGAACTGACGTTCAATTCTATAAATATAATCGTCTAAACTTGCAAAGCTTTCTGATAAAAAATCCTGATTCCAACTGTAGCTAAACCATTCTACAGGCTTATCAATTAATGTAATTTTTCTAGTTAGCATGGCGTGATTAGCCATGGTCTCTGCTTCATATAATAATCCGTTTTTTATGTATTTAGTTTGTCCATTAATAGGGTCTTTAATACTAACAGGCTGGTTGTGTTTGGATAAATAGTCAGCGATCTGTTGCTTTGTTTTGTTTATCTTTAAAACTTGTTGTTCACAAGCTTTAAACACTGTTTGTTGTGTTACACACAAATAACCAGGGTAACGCACTACTCGTTTAGCATCTTGGCCAGGTTGTAAATGGAAATGGCCAAAGCTGTCGATACTAGCTTGAAGCGTTGTTTCACTTTTATCTGTTATTTGTTGCTGACTATCATATTGAGATAACCTATATCCATGAGCAATGATTGAATGTACATTGTTAGTTAACCTTCCTTGTAACTGGCCTATTTCATACTGCAAATTGCTGATTAAATTTCGAATGGTGTCAATATGTTTATCTTGCTCTAATTTTATATCTAACATTTGAGTCACCCTTAAAAAATGCATGTTGGGTACATAAAACATAGATGTTCATCAAATAAATGTAAAGTGTTTGATATAGCCAACGCATCAGAGGTCAGGAGCTGGATTCTAATTCCAGACGAAATCTAAAGTCATTTCAGCAACAGAGGGAGTGAACTCAGACATTGAACCAAAAAAACGAAAAGATATTAACGGCTTTTGTCTGGTTGGTATGAAATTAAACTCTTGTATCTACTCAGCGTAATTTGTTTTACGCGCCTTAGTATTGCTAATTACCTCGTCTTTGCCATGCCCACAGGACGTAGGTACTTAGGTTTCGTCTGGAACATGAAACCTGCGAATGCGGTAATCTAGTGACTTTGTTTAGTAAACGTGAGCTCCGTTTACTGTAATAAAGGCGCTGGATACCTGAATACTCAGGTATGACGGTAATTTTTTATACCAGTGGGAGAAATTCAATTCTATTTATAAACACGCTGAGTAGTTACAAACTCTTTAAAAATACAGATAGCCTAAAGATGAATAATCTTTAAGCTATCAAGTAAAGCCTAACTAACTGATTAAAAAGCTAACCTTAAACCAAATGAAATACCGCGACCTGGCAGGTAAGTTTGATTTTTCAAAAATGATGTATGCACTCTAGCTGCTTCATCAGTTAAATTCCTAATTTTCGCGAAGGCAGTCAAATCATAGCCATTTATATCCATATAATAATGAGCATCTAAATCAACCATGGTATACCCTTGAGTTGTTGTTTCATTACCTGAAACTTGGGTTTGCTCTGCGTATCGCATAACCTGTAGACTGGCTTTCCAATCTTGTAATTGGTAATCAGCTATCAATCCATAACGCGTTGGTGACATACGAGGCAAGTAACTGCCATTAGTTAATTTACCTTTTAAAGAATCCACTAAAGCCGTTACTTTAATATCGTCCGTAGCTTGCCAAAGCATTTTAGCTTCAAGCCCATATATTTTTGCATCTGCTTGCTTATATTCGTACACAGGCATATTTCCAGAGCCATGATGTTCATGTGCGTCTTCATTACCTTCATCTGAATGTTCTGCATCATGTTCTTGCTCGTGTTCCTCTTCATGCTCACCTTCAGCAATGATATCGGCGTAGTGCAATCCTGTATTAAACTGATAAAGATAATTTTCAATATCATTGTAAAAAAGGTTAACTACCCAACCAAAATCACCTTCAAATTTTCGCCACGTTAAATCCAAGCTTTGCGTCGTTTCTAACTTAATTGCTTTTCGTGAAAACTCTACATGTGCCATCGCATGGTTATCATCTTGATGATCTTCATGATCACCTTCGTGCTCATCTTCTTCATGCTCAGGCGACTCAATATCGAAATAACTGCCAATTTCAAACGTATTGGTACCAATATGAGGTCCAAGGGCATATATTTCACCAACCGCTGGCGCTCTTTCAGAATGAGCCATACTCACACCAATGTTGTAGCCGGGGTGATAATCCCAAACTAACCCTATTGAATAACTATTTGGATCAAATGAGTCCGCTAATGAAAAGTCAATAGACTCTAGTTCATCATGTTCAATAAACCTTTCTAGTTGTGTTTCTAGGCCTGTCGGTTTGATATCGACATTTTCCAAGCGCGCACCAGCTTGAATTAAAACATCCCCAAAATGTTTTTCCGCAATCGCTGCAATAGCTAGACTGTTATATTGACTGTCTGGTGTAAATGCTTCTTCACCATCGAGCATTTTTTCTGAATCTCGCCAGTCAACAGTTACAGCCCCATGCCAGCCAGCTATTTCTTGTAAAATAAAATCTAAACGAGCTTGCACGGACTCATTTTTAAATGTTGTGCCTATAGCGCCATTTTCAATTTCTATATGCTCATAGTTGGTATAACCTATGCGGGTATCTACTGCCGATAACACTGCATTGTTAAACGATAATTCGCTCAACACTTGCCATCTATCCTGTTTCAACGCCGCAATTGCAATATGTGCTTCACTAGCTTCAGGCTCATCTTGATGATCTGTTTCATGTTCATCGTCATGCTCTTCATCATGTGAATCACCATGGCTTAATAAACCATATTCTCGATCAAGAAAAGCATAGGAAATACCAACATAACCATTATCTAGTAAAAGACTTGAGCCTAGTGTGAAACCATAACTTTGTACTGCTGAATTTTCTAATACGCCTGAAAATTCATGTTCTTCGTTATGACCGTCTGTATCTTCGTCATGTGCTTCATTTCCATGTTCTTCTTCATGTTCGTCATGCGATTCTATAACGGGGTTTCTTGGTATTTTTACATTTTCGCTATCTAAGTAAAAACCGTCTGCGTAGAAAGCGACGTTGTCGTTACCTGTAGTTAGATTAAACGCTATTTGGCTTGCGTCATCTGCACCACCTTGGCTCAGTTCTAAGCTACCATTAGTGTCACTGTTTGTGGGAATTCGATTATCAATAACGTTAACTACACCACCAATAGCACCACTACCATAAAATAAAGTAGAAGGACCACGTAAAATTTCGATTGTTTGCGCCGTAGACACTTCTGCAGTGACCACGTGATCAGCACCTATACGTGACACATCTGCAACATCTAAATTATTTTGGGTTATTAAAACTCGAGGTCCGTCAAAACCTCGAATAATCGGGCTGCTTGCAACAGGTCCAAAGTAACTTGATTGAACCCCAACTTCAGAACGTAATGTCTCTCCTAATGTCGACGCTTGAATATCACGCAATTCATCACCTGAAATAACAGAAATTGGTTGAGCTGACTCTAAGGATGACGCGTGGATAGGTAAACCAACAACATCCACGTGATCAAGTACGGAATCTATTAATTTTACGGAGATGGATTCTGGATGATCGGTTCCGAGAAAAATATTTTTGTGGCTATATCCTAACGCTTGGACATGTAACTCTAAATCTTTGCTGTGCTCGAAATCTAGCACAAATTGACCATTACTATCTGTTGTTACGATTTTTTTCTTTCCAACAACGTTGACTTGAGCACCTTTTAAAGGCTGATTTTGGTCATCTAATACAACCCCTGAAATTTTTTCGGCCATCGAACCAAAAGACAAAAAAGCTAGTGATATAGCGCTTAATTTATAAATAGATTTCATTGATTTACTTTTTATTGAGTAACTACACAACGGCAAATTAACTGAACTGACAATAACTCGCCTGACATTTCAATTTATATTTTGATATGTTACAACATAACATTTGATACAATATAACATAACCAAGTTTTGGTTCAATAGCACCCTTGTATTGGAATTGAACCCCATATAATTTAATTTCATATTAAGTAATTGGTTCGTGTAACAGTAGCGAGGTTCACGTGGCGGTGGGTGAGAAAATGAGACTATGTCATTAAGTTAACGATTAGATGGAGCTAAAGTACGAACTCCAACAACGGGGCGTAAGAACTATCTTAGGGTTCTGTAATTGGCTAAGGTAAACAAAATCAAGCTTTCAAGAACGAGTAATTTTTATTGCAAACTAGGGCCTGTTTATAAAAGAAACAAGCAAGTGCTAACCGTTAACTGAGTTATACACATAGGTATGATTACTTACAAAATAGTCAAATATTACAACTTAAAACTGTTGAGGAGTTTAAAAAGACAAGGCTTGAAACCTGTTATTCAAGCCCGTGACTAAAACGAAAATCTAATGAATAATAGCCTGAGTTGCGCCTTTAGGTAGACGAATATCTTCTACTAATTCTTGTACGTGTTGTGGTACTGGAGAGGTTACACGGCTAATTAATATAGCAACTGTAAAATTAATTAACATGCCTAATGTGCCAATACCTTCAGGTGATATACCAAACCACCAATGTTCTTCTGTGTTGTTGTCAGGCGCAATAAATTTAAAATAGATAATATAACTCGCGGTAAACAATATACCCGTAATCATGCCGGCGACAGCACCTTCTTTATTCATGGTTTTACTAAAAATGCCAAGAATGATCGCCGGAAAAAAGGAAGATGCCGCAAGTCCGAATGCGAACGCAACCACTTGTGCCACAAACCCTGGCGGGTTAATACCTAAATAGCCAGCAACACAAATAGCAATACCAGCAGCAAGCCGAGCGAAAAATAACTCTTTGCGATCACTAATATTAGGCATCAAATTTCGTTTAAGTAGATCGTGAGAAATTGATGTCGATATAACCAATAGCAGTCCTGCTGAAGTTGACAACGCCGCGGCAATCCCCCCTGCAGCAACCAAAGCAATAACCCAATTGGGTAATTGAGCGATTTCAGGGTTGGCTAACACCATAATGTCGCGATCAATTTGCATTTCATTGCGCTCATCTCCTGAATAAAACATTTTTCCATCTTGGTTATTGTCTTGCCAAGAAATTAAGCCGGTTTTTTGCCAGTTTTTAATCCATTGCGGAGCACTGGCGTAGTCAGTACCTGTCATATCTTCACCGTTAATGGTATTAAACATATTAACGCGGGCAAATGATGATATAGCGGGTGCTGTCGTATATAAAATAGCAATGAATAACAAAGCCCATCCTGCCGATTTACGAGCATCCCTGACTTTGGGTACGGTAAAAAATCGAACAATAACATGTGGTAAGCCGGCGGTGCCGACCATTAACGCCGCAGTGATAAAGAAAATATCTATCGTAGATTTACTACCCTGTGTATACGCACTAAAGCCTAATTCGGTAGATAATCCGTCTAATTTATCCAGTAGATAGGTTTCACTGCCGGTTAACATACTGCCAAAGCCAATCTGCGGAATCGATTGCCCCGTCATCATGATAGAAATAAATACAGCAGGCACCATATAAGCAAAGATCAGTACACAATATTGAGCGACTTGCGTATAGGTAATGCCTTTCATACCGCCTAAAACAGCGTAAAAAAACACGACGCCCATACCGATCACGACACCTGTGACAATATCAACTTCAAGAAAGCGGCTAAACACGACGCCAACGCCGCGCATTTGTCCGGCGACATAAGTAAAACAAACAAATATAGCGCATACAACCGCTACGGTTCTTGCTAGTTGAGAGTAGTAACGATCACCAATAAAATCCGGTACCGTAAATTTACCAAATTTTCTTAAATAAGGAGCTAAACATAATGCCAATAATACATAACCACCAGTCCAGCCCATTAAATAAACTGAGCCATCATAACCCATGAATGAAATAAGCCCAGCCATTGAAATAAATGACGCCGCAGACATCCAGTCAGCTGCCGTAGCCATGCCATTTGCAACAGGATGTACGCCACCTCCTGCTACATAAAACTCTTTGGTAGACCCTGCCTTAGCCCATATTGCAATGCAGATATAAAGTAAAAAGCTAGCACCGACAATAACAATGGTTAGTGATTTAATATCCATAAAAATAAGTCTAGTCTTCGTTTAAACCAAACTTTTGATCAAGCTTACTCATCTGCCAAACATAGATGAAAATTAGCGTGACAAAAGTATAGATAGAACCTTGCTGAGCAAACCAAAAGCCAAGCTTGAATCCAAAAAAATTAAAGTTATTTAACCAATCAACTAAAACGATGCCAAATCCGAAGGAAACCGTAAACCACACAACCAACAAAATTAACAGTAAACGAATATTCTCTCGCCAATATGCTGTATTTTGTTCTTGTAAATTATTAGCCATATAACTTCCCGATAGACAAGATTGAAAGGTAAGTAATGTGTAACTTAAACATCACTTGTAATCATTATGTTAATAAATTAACAATCAAAATACATAATTACAAACTATTCTTGTAAATCAATTTGTTAGCGGTTAAAAAACAATCAATTGATACGTGAGAATGGGAATATCCACGCCAGTAAACGAGAGTTTATGCCAATGCCATTAAGTTCACGATTTTTTGCTTGGGATTTACAAACAAGAATGCTCGCCAGCTAGAGGACAGGGGTTATTCCTGTGAATAAATAGTCGTTAAGAATGCTTGTGTTAGCGGGTGCAAAACCCGCCCTACAAGGGGATTGTTTGTAGGCTCTGCAAGCATGAAGGCTCGCCAACAAGGTTATGGTTATAGAGCAGGATTTATTCCTGCAAATGTATAGTCAGTAAGAATACTTGTGTTAGCGGGTGTGAAACCCGCCCTACAAATTTGTTAAATGATATTGACCTAATTAGGCACTTAATTTTAAGTATGTAACAAGCTTCTGCTTGAGCGTGTCTTTATCGATCGGCTTGCTAATATAGTCATCCATACCTGCGGCTAAACACTTTTCTCTATCGCCTTTCATCGCATTAGCTGTCATCGCTATTATTTTAAGTTGATCTGGCTGTGGGATAACTTGGCTAGCCCTTATCGCTTTCGTGGCTTGGTAACCATCCATTTCAGGCATTAAACAATCCATTAACACTAGATCGTAAGGATTTGTCTTTTGAAACGTTTCTAATTTTTCCAATGCAACTTTACCATTTTCGGCTACATCGACTTCATAACCAAATCCTTTAAGCATTTCACTTGCTACTACTTGATTAATAAAATTATCTTCTACTAAAAGCAATCGGACTGAATGCGCTCTATCAGCGTCAAAATCCACGTCTTCTGGTATGGTAACTATATCACTTACATTTTCTTCGGCTTCTAACAGACGAATAGTAACGATAAAACAACTGCCCTCGCCCTTTTTACTTTCAACACGAATACCACCTTGCATCATTTCAGCAAGTTTTCGGGTAATGGTTAGCCCTAAACCTGTTCCACCAAATTGTCGTGTTGTTGAAGAGTCTTCTTGCTGAAATGCTTCAAATAGCCCTTCTAATTTGTCTTGGGCAATACCGACTCCAGTATCCTTAACTGATATTTCTAATTTTAGCCCTAATTCATCAGCTACTAATAAATTAACGTTAACTGTAACTTGCCCTTGCTCAGTAAATTTAATCGCGTTACTGCATAAATTGGTCAATATCTGCTTAATTCTGACCTCATCACCACAAACACGTTGCGGTAAATCACGTGATTTCCTGAGTACAAAATTGACTTGGCTTTCTTCCGCTCTTAATTCAGTTAACGCAGCGAAGTCATCTAAAAATAAATGAAAATCAAAATCTTTATTTTCTAACTCTAATTTACCTGCTTCGATTTTAGAAAAGTCTAAAATGTCATTAATCAGTGTTAATAGTGTACTAGCACTAGTTTCTGCAAGATGCACATAGCGCGCTTGTATTTGACTTAATTCACTTTCTTTCAACAATTCCAGCATACCTAAAACACCATTCATTGGTGTTCTAATCTCGTGGCTCATATTAGCTAAGAACTCAGATTTAGCATTTGTAGCTTCTTCAGCTTTGTCTTTTGCTTCTTCCAATGCCCAAGTTTGAAACTCTAGTTCTAGCGCATATTCGTGTAACTTTTCTTCAGACTGTTTTTGTAACGTTACATCTTCAACTGACACGAAAAAACCACGAACATCACCATTTTGATCAAAATCTGGTGTATAGGTAGCGTGTATGTGTTTCCTACCACTCGGATACTGAACAACCGAATCAAAAGAAGTAACTTCTCCAGCTAAAGTGCGATGTATATGGGGTTTTAATTCTTCGTAGGCTTCTTCACCTAATCCGTCATAAACGCTGTGTCCGACAATCTGATTAATCGGTTTTTTCGACCATCTCTCATAGTTTTTATTAGCGAATTGATAGATTAAATCTTTATCCACGTATGACAGTAAAATAGGTACAGCATTAGTTAGGTTTTCAATAAAGGTTTTGGTTTGATGTAATTCATCAGTTCGTCGCTTAACTTCACTTTGAATAACACCAGCGGTATGACGAATAGTATGCACGTATTTAGCTATCACTAAGCTTAATAGTGTACCGGTTAAAAACACCCAAACAGGCCAATTAGATCGTTGACGTTCAATCAACTCAATAGAAGGTCGAGCTTTGAGTTGCCATTTACGCCCTGCCGTAACATCTAAATTTATTGTGACATCATTATGAGTATAACTTTGAGTGGAATCAGTAAAATAACTCAGTTGTAAAGGTTCAGTATCGGTAATATCAAATAAAGTAAATTCACTGGTATGTTGTTGTTGAACATTGATAACTTCCGCCATTAAAGCATTAGCTTTAAATGCGGCTAACACAAAACCTTTAACTTGCTCATTTAGTGGTAAATTCCTATCAACCGGTTGATGGTATAATGGTAAAAACACCAAAAAACCATACTCTTTTTCATCACCTTGCACTAAGTGAATGGCTGACGTTGCTAACATTTTTCCGGTTTTTGCTGATTCAACAAGAGTTTTATTGCGGGCTGGATTAGAAGCTAAGTCAAAACCCAAAGCAGTTTCATTGCCAATATAGGGTTCAATATAGGTCACCGGATAATAGTTAGCTCGAAAATCGGCTAGTACCATTTCTCCTTTTTCTGTTCGTTCAATGATTTTGTAATTACGATGATTTTCTAATTGCGCTTGTTCAAACTCGTTACGCTGGGCATGCTCAACTTTAGGGATCCACTCTAAAGCTTGTACGCTAGGATGGCGTGAAATTGCCATTCGAGCCACTCTAGCAAACTCTTGTCGATTAACTTGTTCGGATGCTTCAAACAGACTTTGTAATGAATACAAAACTTCTAAATCAACGGTAAACTCACGCTCTAAAGACAGTCCAACGCGATCCACTTCAGCGTGGAAATGATCCCAAATTTTGCTGGTTTCCATGTTATATATCATACGCGCGGCTAAGGCAGAAAATAAAATACCTAAAGCAACGAGTCCATATAGCAAATAGTAACTTTTACGCAAAATGGTACATTCCCTCTTCGATTATTAGTGTTGTAAGTGTAAGGCATAATACTCAAAAAGAAAGTATAGTATGCGCTAGGCTATATGATTGAATTTATTTAAGTTTCAAAAAATAAATAAAAATACTAGCATGGCTTTATCACGCTAGATTAATTGCCGCTTACTTAATAGTCTACTACTATTAGCTAAGCTATAGTCTTCTCGCTCAGGTCTTATGGTTCATTGTCATCGCTTACTCACCCCAATCACATAATAGAGCATATGCTCATGGGGATTCGAAGCTTGCCTGCATGGATGCAGGTAAGGGGCGTGAGCAGGACGCGGTAGCTTTGACGGCTTCCCCTAAAACCTGATCGCTTTGACTATAAATTAGCCAGTTCAGCAGCTAAGAAAACTTCAATTTCTCTTATTATAAAGACACCATTGTGCATTAAAAATGAAATTTAAATACAGTTTTGCGATATTAAACATTTGTTTTTGTTCTAACCTATTTGCAACTGAAGTCACAAAGTTAACTTTAGATGTGGGATTGCAACACGACAACAATGTAACCAACGCGTTGAGCAACATCGATAAAATCGAGGATACCCTAGCTCAAGCTAATGTTGCTTGGAAAATGCAAAACGAATATACACTAGGGAAAATGGTGTCCATGGGGGCAAATATTAAACATAGCCAGTTTAATGAATTAACAAGGATGAATAATACGCAAATTGGCGGCTTCATTAGTTACGGCTGGCAAAACCAATTCAACTACTTAGCGCCTTTCTATAAAGTTACTGTGAAATACAACAATGAATCATTTAATGACGAGGCTAGAAACAGCAAAATTTGGCAACTCGATTTTGTCGCTAGTAAACGCATCACCCATAAATTAACCAGTCAACTTGGCCTAAGTGGTGTCAGTAAATCCAGTCGTAAACAGATATTTAATAATAGGCAAATTGCCGCCTTTGCTAATATAGATTATCAATTTTCACAATCTATAACTGCCTATCTAGGTTTAAATTATGCCAAAGGGCAACTAACCACTATGGCAAGAGCCTATGATTGCCAAGAGCAAATGGCTTACCAAGCAGAAAAGTATAAAAAGTACGCCAACAAAGCATGGCAAGATACCCAAATGAGCAAGGATTATTGTGGTGATTGGTGGGTCTATCAGTTCGATGGACAAACAAAAAGCATGGTACTGGGAGGAAATTATCTCATTAACCACAAAATGAGCTTGGACTTATCTTTTTTGTCAGCCAACGCAAAAGCTGACTACGGCGCTACATACAAACGAAACAACATTAACTTAGCGCTTATCTATTTATTTTAGGCTGTTTACGTCAACAAGCGCTTAAAGCAAAGTATGGAAATTAAATTTATGGAAGAGACTTATTTGGCGGTATGATTAAACACACCGTCCCAATCTTCTCCGGGCGGATTGCGTTTAAACAACACTAAGCGCTGTTGGTATAACAATATAAGACGTGGTGCTAGTAATTCCTGTTTAGCCAGTTCATTTAATAACAACCTTGCTGTCTCCCATTCTTGCTGGCGATACGCTAAGCAAAAACGAGCAAACTCAATACTGATCGCTTGCACTTCATCTAACTTGTCTTCCGGCAACGGATCAAGTTGAAAAATAGCCACAGGCTTATGTTTGCCTTTTACCCGAACTATATCTAACTCGAGTAAGTGGTGTTGATGTTTACTCACTGGCGGCATTTTATCATTAGCATCTGGATAATTATTGGCTTCTAACTGCTCCATTAGCAACGCTTTTTGGGTATTTTGCCCAACTAAAATATCCGCACCATACTGTTTTGTTAACCCTTCCAAGCGTGAAGCTAAATTAACCGCATCTCCCATTACCGTATATGCCATACGAAATTCAGAGCCCATATCACCGACAAACATATTGTCAGTATTAATACCTATGCCAATATTAACTTTCGGCCAGCCTTTAGATTCAAACTCCATATTGAGTAAAGATAAAGCTTCCATCATTTCGTAAGCTGCATTAGCTGCATTTTGTACATGATGTTTATCATCCAAAGGTGCACCCCAAAACGCCATAATGGCATCGCCCATGTATTTATCTATTGTTCCTCTATGTTTATGGATCACCTGAGTCATCACGGTTAAATAACGATTCATCAGTTTTGATAATTCTTCAGGTGTAAGCTTTTCAGATAGCGATGTGAAATCACGTATATCGGAAAACAAAACCGTTAATTCTTTATTCTGACTTTCAAATTGATAACGTTCAGGCGATTTAACCATTAGCTTCACGTGTGCTGGCGGTACATATTGGCCAAATCGTTTAACAATAAGTGCTTTTTGTTTTACCTCAGTCAGCATATTAAAGATTGTTTGCAATACAAATAAACTGAGAGTTAACCCTAACAAAGACGCCGTCGGCATAACGACTTGCTGCTGCCATTGCAACTGACTAATTGCCAACACAGCCACCAAAATAAGTATGGTAAACAAAAGCTGGAGTCGCGGTTCGGCAAACCAAGCAATTAACAACATAACAAGAGTAAAAAAGACTAATAATCCGACTTCATACTTAAGCAAGTAGTCAGGTTCTCGCCATAATCGATTTTCTAATATTCCCGATACAATATTGGCGTGAACTTCAACGCCTGGGTAGGTATTGGCAAATGGCGTTGTTCTTAAATCCAATAGTCCTGTTGCATCTGTCCCGACTAAAATTATTTTATTTTTTAAATCTTCTTGCGCGTAGTTTTGCTGTAGCAAATCAACAATTGAAAAATAACGAAAGCTTCCTTGCTGACCACGATAAGGTACGTAAATTTCGCCTTGCTCACCGGTTTTAATACGCCGAGTCCCGATCTGGATTGCTTCAACAGGCAAGTCAGGTTGGTTTTTGTTTAGTTCGACTAGAATATTATCGCTATCAAGTCCAATCCTAGCTAACGAAAGGGCAAGTGACGGATAAACATATTTATCGATACGTTGCACTAGCGGTACTCGTCTAAAAACGCCATCGTCATCCAACATTGGATTATCAAAAAAGCCACTCCAGCGGGCTGTTTCATGAAATATAGGTAGATTAGCAATATAGGCTTGTGCATTGATCAGTTTAGATTGCGACTGGTCGGGTAACTCAACCACAGGTAGCGGCAGTGCGTTAACATTCGCTCTTTGTGCATGATGAAACACGATACCTAAAACAACATTACGATCTTGTAAACTTTCAGCAAACGTTAGGTCAAAATTGAGTTGAGGATGTAAAGCTTGATAAGCATTTTCAAACATTTGATGTTCGCCAATCGGGCTCGACTTAAGAATATTTAACACTTCCAAAGGAGTATTATCAGAGGCTTCTGAAAAAACCATATCAAAGCCGACAGCTTTTACTTGGTAGTGATCAAATAGAGTATCGAGTAATTGAGCTAGAACATCGCGGCGCCAAGGCCATTGCCCTAATGCTTTGATACTTTTTTCATCAATATTGGCAATGGCGACCTGTGTTCCTTGGCTATTTTCAATATTTAGATTAAGTTTTTGATCGTACAAAAACAGCTCAAAGCGCTCAATCCAAGCCACACGCCACAAAGAAAAGACATGACCGATAAAAAAAAGAAAGCAAGCCAGCGTAATTAGCAAAATTCCAGAATGTCGCGTACGCCCCATTTTAGCTTTCCTTGCCTATCAGCATGGTTAACTCCCAAATTGAATCAAATAAAACTTAGTAAGTTCGTCTAGGTTTACTATACCCCATTAAAGAAGAAAAAGGGGTATTACGTCCTACTAGCGCCTCAATCAACATTAATTCTTCATCTGTGTGATTTTTCATTGGGGCCGATTCAATAAAGTTGCCTGAGCGACCATCAGCTAAAACATACCTAGGCGAATCATGATGTACAGCAGATACAATTTCTAGGCTGGTTTTGTCGTTATTGGCTTGAATGGCGGTTTGCCCATAACAAGTACAAACATAACTGTGGTCGTTAAAAGATTCTGCGTATACCCCAGTACCGCGGATTCCTATCGTAGCCGTGGTCGTTTTTATTTTGTGTTCTTTTTCAGATTGTTGTCGTTTACCAAATACCGACAATAATTTTCCTTTAGTCAGTTGCAAGCCACTTTCAATTTTATCCTGCTCGCCAGAAAAAATAACTTTACTATTTTCTCGCAAGATATGGGCGTCTTTACCAACGACAAATATTAATTGACTATTAGATTCCGTTTCGACGGTATCATTTGCTGTGATAATTGTTTTACTGTTTGCAGCCTGGCCATTCACCTTAACTTTACCCGACAAAGTAAAAATAGATTCATCCGCTGATAATTGCTTTGGCACTTTACCTAATGCATGAACCAAAGGCGATAACAAAGCGGAACCAGCCGTTAAGCTATAACCTGATAAAACTAGTGCTTGTTGCAACCACTCTCGACGCGATAAGGACTGAAATGACTTCATTTTAAGAAACTCTTTGTTATTTAGCTTAAGTGTAACGTTAGAATTTTATTTTTGTTAGATCCATTAAGACCTGAAATTTAAAACTAAAATTACACCTCGCATTATCTGATTGAATAGCAGTTTATGCTTTGTAACATTGTAAATTTATAACCAGTTCACAATTTAAAACCTAATGCATAATCTCTGAGTTTACTCCTTATTTGATGCACAATTGGCAAATATCATTTTTAGCGCAAAGGAAATGAATATTATCGGACTAAACATGCACCCAAATACACAATACAAAAATGAGTTTAACGACTTACCACTTGATGAATTACTTTGGCAAGCGCATAACTTTATGAAACCCACATTGGGTCAATTAACTATCCATTCACCTGAAACAAATGAACTTAAAGCCCAATTAGCCGAAATGATGGCATTAGATGAAACCTTATCTAACAAAACGCGATTTTCGGCTAAAGCGACTTTACTGAATCTACAAAGTACAATATATAGTCAAAGCGATCAGGTTTTAGGGGCAGGTTTCTAGTTCCAGACGAAACCTAAGTACTTACATCCATGTAAGCAAAGCCGTCAAAGCTACCGCGTCCTGCTCACGCCCCTCGCTTAAAGCGCCTACTTTTGGTACCTGCATCCATGCAGGCAAGCTTCGAATCCCCATGAGCATAGGCTCTATTATGTGATTGGGGTAGCCTAAATGGATTTAGGTGTTAGGACGACGCAGGAGCCACAGGTTTCCTGTTCCAGACGAAACCTAAGTACTTACATCCATGTAAGCAAAGTCGAGAGTAAGCGCAGACAATGAAACATAAGGCCTGAGCGAGAGGACTATAGCCACAAACGTAACTTGTCAGCGCCCTACGCCCCTATTAATCGCTACGGGGTGTAAACCGTAGAAATACCAATTGACAAGCAAAGGGCTAATCACTAGCCTTAATTGTTATCGCTAATAAAAATATATTACAGCCTATCCACCATGACACATTGGCGTCTACTGTTGATTTTATTGTGGTTAGTCATAATACCTACCAGTTATAGTCAACCACATCATCCTGTCCCACCCCAAACTAGTAAAATTAGTAAACTCAGTATAGCTAACGTTGTCGCCCACACGCCTGAAAACTGCGCTGTGGTGAGTTTAACAAAAGCCTATCAGGCACTCGGAATTGAACTGGAATTTATCGTTTTGCCCAGTAAACGTTCGATTATTGCAAGTAATAATGGATTACTTGATGGGGAAACAGCAAGGATCGCTGGAATAGAAAAAAAATACCCAAATTTAATTCCAATCCCAGTTGCCATATGCCGTATGGAAACCGTAGCCGTTAGCAAGCAAACGATAAAATTTAAACAAATTGAAGATTTAACCCAATACAAGATGGGTATTAAAAATGGTGCCTTACTGCATCAAAAGTTATTTAAAGGGGTTGAGTACAAACCCTTTGTTTATAATAAACAGCTAATTAATGCTGTACGTAAAAAACAAATTGATCTTGCAATAATGACAAAGTCCAAAGCTGAATCATTAATAAACCAATATGGTTATTCTCAATTGACGATCCAGCAACCCGTTTTAGCCACGACTTACCTTTATCATTACCTCAACAAAAAACACCAGCACCTTGTCCAAAAGCTAACCTCAGAGCTTAAAAAGCTTGAAGCGTCTGGCTTTATTGAACAAGCCATGCGCAATCATCAAGACTAACCGCATTATTTTTTACAACAAAAGCAAAAGTATTAACGCTGCAAACTAACAGGCAATAGAATTGAAACCACTAAACCACCCTCTTGATGGTTTTTCGCCCTAATATCACCACCATGAATAGCAATGGCTTTTTTGGCGATCGCCAAGCCAAGGCCTGTGCCGCCACTTGTTCTATCGCGAGCTTCAGCTACACGATAAAAAGGCATAAAAATTTTATCTAGCTCTTGCTGATCCTTAATACCAGGACCATCATCCCTGACTGCCAATTCAATAAAATCATTTTGTTGACTTAAACTAATCCAAAGTTGACCTTGGGTTTTAGCGTATTTAATGGCATTTCTCACCACATTTTCTATTGCGCTACTCATTAACACGGGATCGCCAGATACCACTACGTCACGAATGACAGCAGCATTAACCGTTAGCTGCTTAGCTTGTACTTCAACCTGCGCTGACTCTATAATTTCATTCATCAATGAAGACAAATTAAATGTTTGCTCATCTAAGTCAACTTGATCATTTTCTAAGCGAGCCAAACGCAAAATATTGCCGATCATGTCATCCATTCGATGCAGTTCATTTTCTATTCGAGTCAAATAAGCTTGATTATCGTGCGGATTTTTTAACGCCATCGCCAGTGATAACTCCATCCGTGTTAAGGGCGTGCGTAATTCGTGAGATACATCGGCTAGCAGGCGTTTGTGTAAATTGACTAATGATTCTAATTTTTCTGCCATCAAATTAAAATCACTTGCTAAATCACCTATTTCATCTGGTCTCGAAGGTAATTGCCTAACTCTGTGGGTTAAATTGCCTGCAGCTAATGCTTGAGTTGATTGGCGCAGTGTTTTTATCGGCTTACTCATGCCACGAGCTATTAACCAGCAAGGTATAATGGTAAATAACGCCGCAATACCGAGCAACAACCAAGGTGGTATACCTTGAGTCATACGCCTGTAGTGATGAAAACGACTGGCTTTCATTATCAAGAAAAGCTGATAGTGTTCGGTTTTATTGGCAAAAGAAACAGGGCCAATCAAGTAATCATCTGCCACTTTAATTTGTAAAGGTTTAGGCTGTAACGATAGATTTTGCAAAGAAGATAAAGTCACCTGTTTAGGCAACGCTTTCTCGTATATATATTCGCCTGTTTGTAAGTTTTTAATAATAGTACGGCGTATTTTTTGGTTGCGCTGAATACGCTTTACCTGCCGTTCAAGATGACTAGGATCCGCTTTAGCCAATTGTTGCGCTAAAGAATGCATAAACCGCATATGACCAGGTTCGGCAGGCATAACACTTTGCTGCTCATGCAGCACGCGTAATATGATGAACGTAATGACAATCACCGCAATAACGGTGCCCCAAAAGCCTAAAAATATTTTGCCGAATAAATAATTAAAAGGGTTAAATCTGGCTAAATTTGAGAAACTAATATTCACTAATTGTTAACCACTAATCGATAACCCGCACCGCGGATTGTTTTAATTTGAATATTAGGATCGGCTTTGAGTTTTTTACGCAAGTTACTCATATGCATATCAATACTGCGGTCAAATTGCATTAAACGCCGACCGAGTACTTCTTTACTTAATACTTCTTTGCTAACTAAATTAGACAAGTTTTGATTCAAATAAACTAAGAATTGAAACTCAGTGCCGGTTAGTAATATTTCTTCACTGTCATATTTTAGACTTTGATTGTTATGGTCTAACAAAAAGATGCCTATTTGATCTTCACTTTGGCCTAAAGCGCTTTCTTGCGCATAATCAAATCGTCTTAATATAGCTTTAACACGCGCCAATAATTCACGGTGATTAAATGGCTTGGGCAGATAATCATCAGCACCGAGTTCCAAGCCTAATATTTTATCAAAGTCATCACCTTTCGCGGTTAGCATCAAAACTGGCATCTTAGTAAATTGGCGTAAACGCTTTAATGTTTCAAAACCATCGATCCCAGGTAGCATGACATCTAACAATACCAAGTCATATTTTGTTGTTTGTAATTTTTCAATCCCAGTTAAGCCATCATATACACATTCGCAGTCTAAATTTTCGCTAGTTAAGTATTCACCCAACAATGATGAAAGCTCTTGGTCATCATCAATTATCAATATTTTACTATTCATCATTAATTTCTATTCTTTACTATTAGTTATCAGCTTTGTATCTACCTAAGCAGCTTAAAAGCGCCTTTCTTAATCGAAAACTAGATTTACATATTCTTTACACTGCATTTGCGCTTCTTTGCTTTATTAACTCTATTATTTTAATCAGCCCACGGTAATCCACACCGTGGTCAGATTAAACAACATAGATTGAGGATAATAAAATGAAAGCAATTGTAAAACTTTTAGCAACTAGCGCATTAGTATCAAGTATAGCATTAGCACCTAGCGCAATGGCTAACCTAGATATTAATCAAGCCGACAATAAAATGATGTGTAAAAAAGCCAAGCAGAACAAAATGGCTAGACATGGTATGCATCATAAAGGATTTTCTGGCAAAGGCCACAACATGAAACGCATCTTCAAGCAATTGGATTTAACTGATGCGCAACGTGAGCAAATTAAAGGCATTTTCGCCAGCGTCAAAGACAGCAATGAAGCTCTACGTGAGCAAATGAAAGCTTACCGCACTGAGTTAAAAACACTAGTTAATAGTGACAACTACAGTGAAGACGCCGTACGCGCTTTACGTGCTCAGTATCAAACCAGCTTTGATGATGCTGAAGTTGCAAAAGCGAGTATCAAAAATCAAGTGAATGCGGTATTAACTGACGAGCAACGTGCTAAAAAAGCTGAAATTATGGGCAAAATAAAAGCGCGTATGGAAAAATTTAAAGAGCGCCGTGCTGAAAAACGCCAGCAAAGCTAATGTCTTATTTTAGCTTTGCCCGTAAAATTCGACACCTCAATCACATAAGCTTAGTTTAACTAAGCTCAATGGGTAAAACTAAAGACGAGTTGGCCGTAAGCTCAATGATTCCCTTGGCTTGCGGCCAGCCCAACACAATAAACTCATTCAATTCAGGTGCTAAACGAATATCACAAGCATCACCACGATTGATGGCAACTATCACTAGCTGTTTTTTATAAACGCGGGCAAATATAAACACATTGCCTTGAGCGTACAACTCAACAAATCCACCGTATTGCAAGGCTTTATATTTTTTACGCAGCCTGATCATTTGTTGCAAATGTTGATAAATAGGATGTTCACTGTGCTCTATATTCCACGGCATGGTACGTCTGCAATCAGGATCAAGCCAACCTTTTAAACCAACTTCGTCGCCATAATAAATACTCGGGATCCCTGGATAGGTTAACAACAAAGTCATCGCTAACTTTATTTTATCTTGATCGCCATTCACCAAAGATGCAAACCGCGCTGTATCATGACTGTCAATTAAATTGAATTGGCCAAGTTGTAAGCTATAGGCGATCCGCGCACGGGCACTTTGCATCCACAAAGCTAAGGTTTCTGCATTTATCCATGCATCATGGTAATTGACATCTTTTCCTGCTAGAAATCCCCATACAGGAAATGCAAAACCAAAATAGTTCATTGCGGCATCTTCTGCATTACCTTGCAACCAACGGCTAGCTTCAAAAAAATGTTCGCCAACAAAATAAGCTTGTTGGTTTTCGGTTTTAACGGCTGTGCGCATTTTTTCTATGTGATGTAAATTATTAGTTGCGCCTTTACCTTCACCCAACATATGAATCACATCCATGCGCCAACCATCAATATTGTATGGCGGACGTAACCAATGTTTTAAAACTGAGTTTTCATTCTGATAAAAAATATCGACAATATCGGCTTGGCTGTAATCCAGTACGGGTAAGGTGTCATACCCTTTCCAACTCTGAAAATAGTTATTTTCATCAAAAATATAATAATGACGATAATTAGGATCACCCTGATGTGCTTTTAAAAACCAAGGGTGAGCTGCCGATGTATGGTTTATAACCGCATCCAAGACAATTCGCATATCACGCTGATGCACGTCCGTTGTTAAATCAATTAAAGCTTGATTACCACCGAAATGCGGATCAACATTAAAGTAATCCACTGTGTCGTATTTATGATTACTCAATGATTCAAATACTGGGTTTAAGTAAATTGCCGTAATACCCAGTTCCTGTAGGTAATCTAATTTCTGGCGAACCCCGATTAAATCACCGCCATAGAATTCAATTCCACCCACTTTGGCTTCCGGTAAGCTACCCCATTCTTTAGCTATAATAGGGCCCCAATCAAGATAATCGTACTCAGCTTGTTTGGGCGATAAATTAGCATCGCCGTTACAAAAGCGCTCAGGAAAGATCTGATAAAAGACTTGGCTAGGCACCCAATCAGGAATTTGCGTCGTTGCTAGTAATTTAAACTGAACATCTAAAGTGGGTGGGAATAAATTAAGCCCGTTAGCGCCTAACCACGAAACCTGAGAACCCGACTGGAGCTTAAACGCATAAGGCGTCATTTCTTGATGATCGTTGATAGCAATCGTCACGGAATAAACATCAAAGCCAATAAATTTAGTATTAGTCTTTTTTAACGGCTTTAGCGCTTCTTCGTTATCCGGTTCAACCCTAACCCAAGCGGCATCTAAATCATAATTAGGACTGACAGCCAGTTTAAGCTTTACTTGATTACCTTTACGAACCAGCATGGGCTCTGTTTGAATGTGCCAAGCTAACATAATAAGTTCCAACAACAGCAGTATTTACGCAGGAGTATATGTTGTTTATTGAATAATTGCTCTCGCATACGAATGGAATAAACTGCATCGAGATAACAAAACAAATAAAACTAAATAAAACACCACACCACCACTATCATTTTGCTGGGTACCGGTTTGTGGGGCGCTAGACAAGGATGGGTCAAAGGGATAAGCATCTTGGTTGTCACCAACACCATCATGGTCTGAATCTAACCACTCACTTTTATCGTCAATAAATGCATCACTATTATCGCCGTAGCCGTCTTTATCCGTATCCAACCATTCAGCACTATCAAGAGGAAAAGCATCGCTGTTGTCACCAACAAGATCACCATCACTATCAAGCCACTCTTTTTCATCTAACGGAAATCTGTCTTGGTTATCCCCAATGCCATCATTGTCACTGTCTTGCCATTCACTGGGATCATCAACAAACTTGTCATTGATATCAGCAACTAAGTCGTTATCTGTATCTCGCAAACGAGTATTTAAACGCAATAATAAATCAGTCGTTTGCAACCAGTCCTTGTCTAATGTAAATGACAAACCTTGGCTATCACGGCCTTCACCGGACACAGCCAACCAAGTCTCGTTATACCAAACGGCTAAGTCTGCGATTTCATAATAAGTCGATTGTAAGTATTGAATATTGATTAACTCTGGCAATTGCTCAGGGTTAACACTCAATTGATAATAACTAAAATCTTCTGAATTTTGGCGAGATTGTATCTGTTGCAGCCCCAAAATGTCTTTATCAGCACTAAAAGCCGTTTTGCCTAAATTAGCCACATCAAGTTGCCAATATTGCTCAGTAGTGAAAAATGTCAAATCAATCAGTTGACGCCATTTTTCTACGTTATGTTCAACGGCAATCGATAAGGTAAATTCACCTATCTCATCGGTTTGCCCAGAGATCACACCTTCACGAGTTAATTCGAGACCAGTAGGTAAATTACCAGCAAGCAAATTAAAGTGTATACTTTGATATTGTGAAAAAGCAGGCCGTAATTTTACATGTTGCTTGGTTGGCATATCCGCTAGCGCTGTGACTAACCAATGATGAGCAAAACCATTAATACTAACAACTTGGCTATCAGCACTGGTAACTGTCTCGAGTTGATTATTGATATCGGACCAATATTGATAATTAGCAACCAATTTGTATTGATATTGGCTATTGATATCAATGCCGTGATCAATATACAGGCCATCTTTTACATCTAGCTGGGTAATGGCCAACCAATCGCTGTTTTGCCGACGATATACTGTTACGTTATCAGCCATGGTATGAGTAGATGACCAATGAATATGAGCGGCGCTATCACGTATATCAATATGACTCATGTTGATAGCGGGTAAATCGGGATAACCGTATAAAGGTTTACTGACTTCTCCCGTTAATGATTCAACTTGAAAATAACCAACCCTTTGTTTTACTGAGTTTGGTATAGTCTTTACTGTTAAGGTATTGGCCTGTTGTATTTCAATCGCTAGATCAACCCGTTGTGATCCTTGAGCTTGTAAAACTACATAATATAGCTTTGATACCGTATCAAGGTTGCTGCCATGTAAGGTGATTGACTCATCTGTGACTACATGATCAAATAACTCTGCTCGTTGAATATTATTGCTTAACAATTTTTGCAATGATAAGCGTCCTTCACTGCGCACTTTTGTCTGTAATTGAAAGTCAATATTACTGTGCCAAAGCAGTGGTTTAATATCGTTGGCTAATAAATTAGGGTAAGCTTGCTTTAGCAAAGCAATACTGGCGCTGGCAAGAGGCGTGGCCATTGAAGTACCAGATTGCTGTTTAGTACTGTTACCTAACCAAGTACTCCATAAACTTTCGCCCGGTAACGCAATATCAACCAAAGAGTCACTAAAGTTAGATTTATGCCAGAGTACATCGTCTTCTGTAGTGGCGGCCACCGCTATTAGATTAGCAAACTGTGTACTAAATCCCGCTGGGTAAACAGGGCTATCTCCGATATCACGACCAGAGTTACCTGCCGCAGTAACTATTACCACATTTTTGCTCATCGCATAGTCAATGGCGTCGGCAATTGCTTGACTAAAATGACTAAACTCTAACGACAAATTAATAATATTTGCACCGTTATCTATGGCGTAATACAAGCCCTCCACTACACTGGCAATATCGCCACCGCCTCGACTATTCAAGGCTTTAATGACCATTAAACGCGCTTGTTGACACATTCCGGCGGTATAAACTTGGTTGTTAGTTTTAGCGGCTATTAAGCCTGCCACATGCGTGCCATGTCCATAATCATCTGTGGGGCTACCACCTTGACTAATTAAGTTAACGCCGTGAACATCATCTACGTAACCATTTAAATCGTTATCAATGCCATCATTGGCGACTTCAGTTGAATTAACCCATAAACTTTCGTTTAAATCAGGGTGGGTTAAATCAACCCCTGAATCAATAATGGCCACTACAGACTGGTTACAATCGCCCGTTGTTTGTTGCCAAATACTCAACATATCAAGTTGGGTTAAATGCCATTGGCTGCTATATAAGGGGTCATTAGGCGGTGTAAAACTGCCTCCGGCGGCAAACTGAGATTGCTCCACATTGGCAATGCTTGGCTCTTGTCGTAATGCGTGTAAAACATCAACTAGTGCTATATCGGGTAACAAGCTTAATTGCGTATAATAAAAATTAGAATGACCACCTAACCAATGTAATTTACCGAACTCCGCCGTAGCTAACTGACGTTGCTCAAACGTAACATCAGCTTGCCATTTAATAATCACATCCGCTTTAACGCCAAAATGTATACTTAACATTAGGCCAAAAACCGAGCTGGTTAGGTATTTCCATACCCAATATTTTATCATTTTTCCTTTACCTTAAATTTGCTCTCGATTGTCATTACAGCATTTTTCCTGTGCACTAAATCCTCTTTTTAAAAGAAAAATGAACAAACAAAATTCCTACTATAGCATTTAACTATAAAAACTAATTAGCAGTTACATAGAAAGAGTAGGATAACGCAAAAAGCCCAAGAAAATGGCGGAAAAACTGGCTATTTTGCTTTTTTCTACAATGCTTATCTATAAGACTTAAAGCATGAGGTAGCTCAATGATAAAGTACTTAAACTCGCTAAAACGAGTGTTGGTTATTCTATCCTGCATATTGCTATTAATAGGGTTGGCTGGTTGTAATTCTACGCCTAGCCGATTAACTGAAAGTCAACTCTCCAGTTACTTTGCTGACAATCAATTTGCTAATCACAATAAATATTATATCGAAAGCGCGAAAGATATTTTTACCTTAGATGACGATATAAAAAAAACCATTCGTCGTAAAATCAGTTCTACGCATTCACATGAAGAAAGAGTGAAGCGTTTAATGACAGAGATTATTGGTAAACCCAATAAGGATTATATCTATAGTGGTGCAGCTGATTTAACCGCTAGTGAGGCTTATCGTTATAAAACGGCTAATTGTTTGTCTTTAACCATTATGGCGTATTCAATGGCTAAAGAAGCCAATATTGGTGCGGCATTTCAAGAAGTATTCGTGCCCGAGTTTTGGACCGATCGTCAAGGGCAAAAATTAGCGAATGGCCATGTCAATTTGCGTTTATTTGCTACCCAACACAACCATATTTATCATCATTCGATTTACACTAAAGAAGTTGATTTTGCGCCAGAGGTTAACAGCCAATCATTAAACAAACGGACAATTTCAAAAGCGCACATTCAAGCCTTGTTTTACAATAACAGAGCGGCAAATGCGTTAATCGAGGGTGATTTAGACTACGCTTACCATTACCTTAAGCAAGCTATAGAATTACACCCAGATGATTCGCCAACTTGGTCTAATCTTGGTTTACTTTACAAACGTCGCCAGTTAATTGCTTTAGCAGAAAAGGCCTATAATAAAGCGCTTGAACTTGACCCTAATAATTTAACTCCCTTGGACAATTTAGCCGTGTTGTATAAACAGCAAGGTAAACTAGCATTATCAAAAAGCATACAAGATAAATTAAAAACCAAGCGAGCTAACAACCCATTTTATCATCAATATCAAGGTGACTTAGCATTAGAAAGCGGCGACTATTTGGCTGCTGTTAGCCACTATAAACGAGCCATTCGTATAGCACCCAAACATGACAGCTTTTACTTTGGTTTAGCTAGAGCGTATTACAGTTTAGGTGACAACAATAAAACGCAACAATATTTAGCTAAAGCTAAGCGATATGCCGATTTTGACGATGACTCCCATCGCTACCAAGCCAAGTTGAATATGCTTGGCAATTAGCTATTACACTCGCTTTCCATGTGTAAAATAAATTGATGTGCTGCATCTATATCTAAATAGCCGTCTTTCTTTTTATAGCTTCGTAAAAACTGATAGCATGCTACGACTTTTTTTAACGTATCTAGGCTCATTTCGCCTTGCTCAGTAGCAAAACTTTCAGTTATCAATTGATGAGCGGCAGACAAGGCGGCTACATCTACTACCTCAGCTTTACGATATTGATACCCTTGCCCTGTTGCCAACCATTCTAAAGAACAATTAGCTTTGTACGCGATTTGGTTTGCCTTGGATAAACTCGGCTCTGAGCCCGCTAAATACTTACGTAACAAACTTTCACTAATGCCGACTTGGCTAGCAAACGCCACATTAGATTTAGTGCCTTTCAAAGTTTTCAAGCGACCCGCGAATGTCGAACTATCTTGCTGGGTCATATTAAAAACTCGATCCGGGTTGTTGCAAAAATTCAACCTCTTCAGCAGTCGAGATCCTACCCAGTATATGATTGCGATGAGGATAGCGACCAAACTGATCAATAATCGCTTTGTGGCGCAACTCAAAGTCTAACTGAGTTTGCATGTCAGCTTGTGAAAAAAGTAATACCGCTTGTTCATGCACCTCTTTTGATTCGCTATGCATAAAAGGCATGTAAACAAAACCCAACTTAGGTTGAATAAAATGTTTGTCTAATCCCAACTCTATCATCTGCTGCGCAAGCAATAACGCAAGATTGTCATTTGCAAAAGCTTTGGCTGTACCCCGGTAAATATTGCGTGAAAATTGGTCAAGCACGATAATTTCGGCTAAGCGCCCTTCTGCTGACTGGCGCCATTCCGGTAATAACTCTTGTTCAGCTAAGCACAACGTATTAGCAAATTTTTGAGTAACTAGCGCATCAAATTCGTTATTTTTCTGCCACCAAGCTTGAGCCGGTATTTGCTCGAACCAAAACTCGATAACGTCGGAGTAGTTGTTTGACATAGTAAAGTTCCGATATCCGTAAGCCACATAAATACAATATATAAAGAATACAGTATATCAAGCTAATAACAGCTTATAGTCAAAGCGATCAGGTTTTAGGGGCTGGTTTCCTGTTCCCGACGAAACCTAAGTACCCACTACCCTGTCTCTAGACCTACCTCCATGTAAACACCAAAAGTAGGGGCTTGTAAGCCAAGTCGAGATTAAGCACAGACAATGAACCATAAGACTTGAGCGAGAAGACTATTTTCAAAATACTTTACCAACATGCAACGGGTTGATGTCGTCACTTGCTATAGTATTTCCAACACAGGGCGTTTTAAATTCTGAGGGGGAATCAGTTGCTGCTTCAACAATACAATCCTTACCTTGTTTCTTAGCTTGATATAAAGCCTGATCCGCTTTATTCAACGCTTGCTCAAATTCCATACCATTGAGTAACGGCATAATACCAATAGAAACTGAAATTTCCGTTACTTCCCCAGTATCTAATCTATGTTCAGTATTGCGATAGATTTTTTGTACTCGTTCAGCAACTTGCCGTGCTAGTGGTAAATCGCCTTGAATGACCACTAAAAATTCTTCACCACCATAACGAAACGCATAATCATCACTTCGAACCGCTGTTTTAATGATCTGTGCTGCGTGCTTAATTAAAATATCACCTTGTAAATGGCCAAACCTGTCATTAAATTTTTTAAAATTGTCTAAATCTAACATTAGCAAGGTATGAGGCGCATTCAGCAAATCAGCTTGCGCTAATTCTTGTTTAAACTCGCTATTGAGAAAACGGCGGTTATAAAGACCCGTCATAGAATCGGTATTGCTTGCCGACGTTAACGCTAACTTTTGTTGTTTTAATAAATTAACCTGAGCTTTATATTCGCTAGACCAACGAAATAACCCTAATGTGATAAATATAATACCGACGTCAGACGCTATATTTTCCAAAATTAAAGATAGATAAGCAGGTGAGATAATGATGATTTCATCTAATAAATCATGTACATGGCCAATAAACAATAAACACAATCCGTAAAATAATCGCAGTGTTTGCGTAGTTTTGCCGGTCACCCGAATATTGACCCAGAGCAGAAAAAGAATAAATAACAGAATGAAAGCTTCACTGTATAAATCAAAATAATTGATTTCGTTGGCTGGCAACCATTGGCAACTGGAAAATAAATGCACTGTCCACAGGGCTAACAAGGCAAGCAAGATGCTGAATTGATGAGTTTTTCTCATTGTTATTAATTTTCTGATTAGGAGTCATAAGGTTTAGCTAATCGCGCGAAGAACATACCAACAAATTATTACAATTTGACTGCCATTCGTTTCTGTAACAAAAAATGTTTAAAACAACTGCGCCCACATTCCTAATACGGTGGTTATGCAGTGGTTAAGAGTTAAGCCACATACGTATGCATAGCCGGCAATAATTTTGAATACGTATGCAAGCTAGTTACTTCTGTCAATTATTCAATAAGATAGACCGCAAGAAAGACATGGCTTTTTTGTCATAACTCCCTTTCTGTTGGTTGTGTTTGCTCTTGTCGAGGTTTCATACTTTTTCTCGGCAAGAGTTTTTTCCTTTGCTTAAAACCTCTGCTTTCAAACATTCCTCTCAACCTTTTCTACCCTGACCGTATCAAACTACTGAAAAATCAACCTAACGATTTACCTAAATTTACGCTATACCTCAGAGAATTATCAATTCAACAATGTATTATTGTGCATATATACATTTATGATTTCAGGTATAGATAACATGACAATATTTAAGCCCTGCCTCGGCTTATATCTCATTTTAACAAGCATACTCAGCGTGATTCCTTTGATGGCTCATGCCGCTAACAATCAAAAACCTAATTTTGTTTGGCTGATCAGTGAAGATAATTCAAAACACTATCTAAATCTTTACCACCCCCAAGGCGCTAAAATGCCTAATGTAGAAAAACTAGCCGAGCAAGGGTTAATATTTGAAAATGCGTTTTCTAACGCCCCTGTGTGCTCAACGGCAAGAACAACCTTAGCCACCGGCGCGTATGCTTCGCGTATTGGTACGGCTTATCATAGAGCTTACCAACAAGTACCATTACCAAAAGGGTTAAAACCCGTAAGCCAATTGTTACGAGACTCAGGTTACTACACCACTAACCGAGCCAAAGAAGATTACAATTTTATCAACAGTGATCAGTTTTGGGATCAATCAAATGGTAAAGCACATTGGCGCAATCGAAAAAGCAAGCAACAACCTTTTTTTCATGTTCAAACTTTCACCATTACACATGAATATAACTTACATTTTCCAGCCAATGATGTTATTGAAAAAACGACTCAACATGACCCTAATAACATAGTACTACCGCCTATTTATCCGAACACTGAAACATTCCGATATACCTACGCACGAACACTTGATAATCACGTGAAAGCCGATCAACAGATAGGTCAAGTCATTCAACAATTAGAGCAAGACGGTGAGTTAGAAAATACCTTTGTTTTTTATTTTGGTGATCATGGTGGAGTACTACCAGGTAGTAAAGGTTACCTGTTCGAACGAGGTCTAAACGTACCTTTAGTAGTGCGTATTCCTAAAAATTATCGTCATCTCATTGCTGCAGATTTAAATAAACCGAATAATTTACGTTTAGATGGTTTTGTTAGTTTCGTTGATTTTGCCCCAACCCTACTAGCCTTAGCCAACTTAAACACGCATGAACAGCATGATGGTTCGGCATTTTTAGGCAAAAATATTGATAAAAAAGCATTAAATTCACGCAATTCAACACTGAGCTACGCCGACCGCTTCGACGAGAAATCAGACAGAGTTCGTAGCCTGCGAATTGGTGATTTAAAATACATTCGTAATTATCACGCTTATATGCCAGACGGTTTATTCGCTAATTATCGCTATAAGCAAGTTGCATTCAAACAATGGCGAGAGCACTACGAAAATGGCTTATTGAACAAGGTTCAGGCCAGCTTTTTTACAGCTAAACCTGTTGAGGCATTGTACGATATAAAAAATGATCCGTATGAAACAGTTAATCTTGCCAAACAGCCAGAATATGCAGCCATTGTCAAAGACATGCGCAATAGCCTAACCGCGCGATTAAAAAGTTTACCTGATTTAGGTTTTTACCCAGAATCGTTATTACATATTGATGCTTTTGATAACCCAACCGCGTTCGGTTTACGTCGTCAAGCCAATATCAGTCAATTAATTGATATTGCCAATTTACAGCTTGAGCCTTTTTCAATGGTTAAAAATCAATTGAATAAGCTACTGGATGCCAATGATGACATGCAACGCTACTGGGCTATTGTGACCTTGACCACCTTTGGGCAGCAAGCTAAATCATTTTCTACAAGAATCGAGTCGCTGCTTAAAAATGATCCTAATGTATTAGTGAAAGCTCGAGCGGTGGAATTTCTAACTCTTGTTAACAATTACAACCCAGTTAGCAAAATTGAATCTTTACTTAAGCAAAAGCAACATGAACTCGTTGATTTAGAAATTCTCAACATTGCGACATTATTGCGTGACTTAAAAGGTTATTCGTTCAATATACAAAGCAAACCAGAATGGCAAACTCATACACACCCTAACCAAAACACCAGTAATCGTAAAAATATAAATTACTGGTTACAGGTTCGCCTTGAATACCTAAACAACTAAATTATTAATTATTAAATTGCAGTCAGTTACCTGAGTGGAACAAACATTCAAGCGCTGACTGCCCATTTGCCAACTCCAATACCCCAATAAACAATGACTCACGCAAACGGCCAAACACTCTTCTAAAGCCTTTGCGGTCTAAAACCTGACAACGGGTGAATTTGCTGGCATTATTCTTTTTCTGATTAAACTACTAACTACACATCGAATAATGATCAACAAGCACCTTGGCTTCGCACTCACCCTAATTGCGCTTTTACTATTTGTACCTGGGATAATTTACCCTATGTTCTCTCTGAATATGGAACTAAAAGCACAATTAAGCCAGTCAATACTGACTAGCCCTATCGTCAATAAAGAGCTGTCAATATTAGCGACAGTTGAAGAGTTATGGCGAGATGAAAGGTTGTTGGTTGCTATGCTCATATTCGCCTTTTCAATACTCATCCCTGTTATAAAAACGGCTTTAGTTTGTTTAGCTTACTGGCGAAAAAATACAGAAATAGAACAAAAAATCATGAAGTTCATATCGAGTATAGGCAAATGGTCGATGGCCGATGTATTTGTTGTTGCGGTATTTTTAGCAATATTGTCAACTAATCATGCTGAAACACAAGACACTCAGCAGTTTGCTATTTTTGGCTTCAAACTCGATTTATTAATCAGTAGCGAAACATTATCTAATGTCGGTAGCGGCTTTTACTTTTTTACCGCTTATTGTTTACTATCCCTATTAGGAAGCCATCTTTACCAAAAAACCGTTACAAACTAACTTTACATTTGCTTTACAAAATTCCGATTAACCTTCCCCGATAAAATTATTAATATATAAATCTCACTGTTTAAAAATAAACGGATAGTAAGATGAAAGCAAAAAGGTTAATACTCAGTGCGATTAGTGCCGCTGTTTTACTAGGTTGCGGAAAGGACACCAACCAGCCTACTCAAGAAACTAAAATAGCTGAGACAAAAACGCTCGCTGTCGGATCCAATAAAAACGTATATACAGAAGATTGGAAATCATTAGCCCAAGTCAACGAAAGACCAGATTGGTTTTTAGACGCCAAGCTTGGTATTTATACCCATTGGGGACCAGTATCAACCGGAAACATTGATATGGTTCCGGGTGTAGGTTGGTATGGCTTAAACCTATACATGGACGAAGTTTACAACTGGAAAACAGGCGAAAAACGTTTACGTAACGGAAAAACCTTTCCTTCTACCACCTTTAAGCATCATAGCAAGGCACATGGTCATCCATCCGAATTTGGCTATAAAGATTTAATTAAAAAGTTTGACCCAAGCGCATTCGACGCCGAACAATGGGCTGATTTGTTTGCCAAATCAGGCGCCAAATTTGCTGGCCCTGTCGCAATGCATCATGACAATTTTGCCATGTGGGACAGTGAAGTCACTCGCTGGAATGTTAAAGATTTCACCGGCATAGATGTCACTCAAGAGTTAAAATCTGCAATCGAAAAACGCGATATGAAGTTTTTAACCTCATTTCATCACTCGTTCACTTGGGTTTATTACGCCAACGCATACAAATTTGACGCAACTGAAGAGACCTCAGATTTATATACGGATCAACATGAACTCACTGACTTTAAACCCACTAAACGCTTTCACGATGAGTGGTATGCAAAGTTAAAAGAAGTGGTCGATAAATACGAGCCGGACGTTGTTTGGTTTGATTGGTGGGTTGAAGAATTAGACGAATCCTACCGTAAAAAATTCTTAGCTTACTACTACAATAAAGGTCAAGAATGGGGCAAAGATGTAGTTGTAAGCTACAAAAATACCTCATTCCCATCGTCAACCGGTATATACGATTACGAGCGAGGCCGCCCAAATAAACTCAAAGATCAATTCTGGATGACAGATACGTCACCAGGGGCATGGTTCTTCCGACAAAACGCTAAATTTGTTACACCAAATGAAATTGTCGATATTCTTATCGATATTGTATCTAAAAATGGTTTGATGTTATTAAACGTGCCACCGAACCCTGATGGATCGATTCCGCAAGAAATGCAGGATATGTTGATTCAAATGGGTGAATGGTTAGCCATTAATGGCGAAGGTATATATGAAACTCGCCCTTGGAAAGCATTTGGTGAAGGTCCCACTCGAATTCGTGGCGGTGGTCATAAAATTGAAAAGCAAAAAATTGCTTATCAAGAACAAGATATTCGCTTTACGAAAAAAGGCAATGACACCCTATTCGCATTTGTTATGGATAAACCCAGCCAAGATATCGTGATCAAAACCTTAAGTTCTGATCTGTCATTACTTGATGCAAAAATCGAAAAAATTGAAATGCTTGGCAGCAACGAACCTGTTGAATGGTCTATTCAATCTTCTGGTTTAGTCATTAAGCAACCTCAATCTGTTCCTAGCGATTTCGCGGTTGGCTACAAAATTAGCTTAGAACATGAAAAAGAATGGGGTATTGGTGGCGAAGACGATCCAACTTAGAACAGTATAATGTCCTACATCTATTTGTATTTAAAATAGTCCTTTTAACAAGCCAATCATTAGCAACGATTGGCTTTTTTAGCCTAATGTTAAACGCCTTCATCCAATTTAGGTTGCGATGAAGCGGGCCAAGCGTTGATAACCGCTTTCACCAAAGCAGCTAGAGGGATAGCAAAAAACACGCCCCAAAAGCCCCATAAGCCGCCAAAAAATAACACAGCGATAATAATCACCACTGGATTTAAATTGACCGCCTGTGAAAATAAGATAGGGACAATAACATTGCCATCAATCGCTTGAATAATACCGTAAGCAATCATCACGTACCAAAATTCAGCACTTACACCAAACTGGAATAATGCAACAGCCGCTACAGGTATGGTAACAACCGCAGCCCCTATATAAGGGATCAGCACAGATAAGCCTACTGCAACGCCTAATAAGATGGCATACCGCAAATCAAGCAATGCAAATGCGATGACCGATGCTAAACCAACAACGACAATTTCAATGACTTTTCCTTGAATGTACTTACCGATTTGCAAATCCATTTCTAACCAGACTTTTATCGCTAAACGTCGCTGATTTGGCATAAACCTTAAGCAACCTCGAATCAGTTCCTCTTTGTCTTTTAACATAAAGAAAATCATCAAAGGAACCAACACTAGATAAATAAGAATAGCCACTAAATTAAATAAAGAACTGAATGACATAGATACCAACGTTTTGCCACCTTGCATCATTTGTTTGGTTATATCGTCAATAAATGTCGAGGCTTGCTCAGTACTAATTAAGTTAGGATATTGTTGTTGCAACTCAAGCAAATACACTTGCACACGAGAAACAATCGTCGGCACTTCAGACAGTAAATTGGCTGCTTGTTGCCATATTAACGGTGATAAGCCAAATAATATGGCACTACAGATCCAGACAAATACGAATAAAACAAAGCCGACCGCGAATATACGCCTAACACCGCACGCAACGAGTCGATTAACTGGCCATTCCAACAAATAAGCAATCACTAGTGATACTAAAACTGGGGTGAGTATACCGCCCAAAAAATAGATAGCCGCAGCACCGACTAATAGTATCAGGGCTAATGCGATAGCATCTGGATCAGAAAAGCGTTTGTTGTACCAATTAGATAATGTCTCTAGCACAGATTAATTCCCTTAAATTTGTACAAATATTTGAGTTTGCGTTTGATCAATTTTTACTGTGTCTACGATATAACCCATTTTATTAGCCCAGCGACGCACATCAATACTTGACGCTGGATCACTCACCAAAAGACTAATGTTGTCGCCTGATTGGCACTTTTTAACCGCTAACTTTAATTTAAGTAATGGCATAGGACACTTCAGTCCTCTCGCATCTATTTTATGTGACATTTGTGATCTTTAGGTTTAAGCTCAAAGGAGTGAGACCGAAAATGATAGATCTAACAGTAAAAGCCTGTAGCGCTTAATGCTTTTAGAAATCTATCTTGTTATTTTCTGTCAAAATTCCACTCAATTTTATGAAGAGTTTGACGACAATATAACCTAAAGCCGTTGTGACAGAAAACTTTTTGAGGAACCTATGTCAAATAGTTCGATAAATCGGCCTGAGTTGCCAGAAAATCCGAAAGTAAAAGATATTAACAAATACAAAAAGCAACTTAATTGGGGCGACATGCCAGCTTTTTATCATTTGGTCTCTTCATCGGTTAGCGAACTAGAAAGCCTTGGCGCTATGGGCTTTGATAACGCCTTAAAACGCATATTAAATAAGCACAATTGGAATTTAGAAGCGCTAGGTGGCTATATTGACGACAATAACGAAGTTCACGCCGATAAAAAACCACGCCTAGCCTTGTATCAAGTGTTTACAGAAAGGGGCTTTGAAATTCATTGCTTTCCATTAGCAAAAAATAAAGAAATTGATCAATATGTGCGCGGCCACCGATTAATGGAGTTTAACACTTGGGATCCTGGCACAATGCGCTTATTATGTCGCATAAACCAATTGCATCAGTTTATTGCTTTTTATTTTCAGTCTGGTGATAAAGCCGACCGTGCATTAATTGATTACGCTGGCAAACTTGTACATAAAGTGATTAGCTATATGCAAAAACATATTGATGTTGTCAAAGTCGATGGCGTGACAATTGAAGACTTTATGAAACAACAAGAAAAACTTTTAGACGACTATGATATGGATAATTTAGAATTGGGCGGATTAAAAGGGAACAATATTCTAATTGAACTATCTAAAGATTCAGACACCAAAACTTAATTAACCTTATTAGTGCACATTGCTATTTTGAAAATATCTCAATTCACCAAAGTTTTTAGTTTTATATTGTCCTTTTTATTGCCTATTATCAGTTGGCAAACAAGTGCAGACCAGACTAAAAACAAGCTGCCTGAAATGGGCACCATTGCCACCCATACATTATCGATTGAACTCGAAAAAACCCTTGGTGATGTTATGCGTCGCCAATTACGAGCGCAAGCGCCCATTGTTTACGACCCTTTAGTCAACGAATACTTAAATGACTTAGGTAATCGTTTGGTTTCAAAAGCGTCTGACGTTAAATATCCATTTTATTTTTACGCACTAGAACAAAATTCAATTAACGCCTTTGCCACTTTTGGCGGCACCATTGTCGTTCATACTCAAACCTTAGTTGAATCTCAGTCTGAAAGTGAATTTGCCTCGGTTGTTGCTCACGAAATTGCCCACGTTACACAACGTCATATTGCACGTAAAGGCGAAATGCAGCAGCGTAACAGTGCCGCTAATATTGCTGCGCTACTTGGCTCGGTATTGGTCACTATGATCAACCCCAATGTCGGTATGGCGGCGTTAATGACGACCCAAGGCGCTCAACAACAAATGGTGCTTAACTATACACGCCACCACGAAAAAGAAGCGGACCGCATTGGCCTACAAACGTTAGTCGCTTCAGGATTTGATCCACGTGGCGCCGAAAGCTTTTTTGGCCGTATGGCAGAGCAGCAAAGATACAGTACAAAACTACCGCCAATGCTTTATTCTCATCCACTGCCAGAAAATAGAATGGCCGACATAAAGTCACGCGTTGATGGCATGCCGATTGGCATTTACAGTCAAAATATCGAATATAATTTTGTACGAACCCGTGTCATAGCACGCCATACCTTATCTCCCGACTATCATGAAAAATCATTTCGACACGACGTAATGAAGTTACAAGGCGTCGATAAAGTCGTCGCACAATATGGTTTAGCCATCGCTTTAGTTGATCAAAAAAAATATCAAGAATCTAAGCAAATTCTAACCTCGTTACTCAAGCTCGATCCCAGTAATTTACACTTTGTCGATGCCATGACTGATACGTTAATTGGTTTAAAGGAGTTTGAATCGGCTTACGAAATGCTTGAAAAATACCGAGCTCAGCGCCCCACTAATCAAGTAGTAGTATTAAATTACGCCAATGCGTTAAACTACGGCAAACGCTATAAAGAAGCGATTGAATTGTTAAAAGACTACTTATTGCTTAATCCGGAACAACACTTAGCTTGGCAATTAATCACTGAATCTTATAAAGGTGCTGAAATGTCGAGCCAGTATCATCAAGCAAAAGCTGAGGTTTTAGCGCAAAAGCTAGGGTATCAACAAGCCATTGATGAGCTGCATACCGCTCACAACCATACACCAAAAGACAATACCGCCGACCGAAAACGAATTTCTGCGCGCATTAAACAACTCAGAGAAGAAATCACTAAGTTAGAAAAACTCTAACTTTAAACACATATCAATAGAAGAACTGACTATGTCTATCACCATTTACCATAACTCAAGATGTTCCAAAAGCCGTCAAACCCTAGCTCTACTTGAAGAGAAAGGCATTTCGCCCGACGTAGTTGAATACTTAAAATCGCCTTTAACCGCTGAAGAAATACAACAAATTCTAGTTAAGTTGGGCTTTGATAGTGCTCGCCAACTTATGCGTACAAAAGAAGCTGACTATAAAGACAATGGTTTAAAAGACGTAACAGACGAACAAGCGTTAATTCAAGCTATGGTTGATTTTCCTAAATTAATTGAGCGCCCTATCGTGGTTAATGGCGATCAAGCCAAGTTAGGCCGTCCACCAGAGCAAGTATTAGAGATACTATAAAATAGTAAGTGCGACGTGTACGTCGCACAAATATTGTCACCATCAATTAATTTTAATCTATGTCTGTCTCTATTCTTGTACTTTATTACAGCCGTAACGGTGCCACTAAAGCCTTAGCCCAAGCCATAGCTGCAGGCATTGAGTCAACAGAAGCTGAAGCTGTGATCCGCACCGTGCCGGCAGTTTCTGCCAATAGCGAACAATCCATTCATGCTATACCGGCGGATGGCGATATTTATTGTGAATTAGATGATCTGCGTGAATGCGATGGTCTTTTACTCGGCAGCCCAACACGTTTTGGCAATATGGCGGCGCCACTAAAATACTTTTTAGATTCTACCAGTGAACTCTGGCTAAAAGGTACATTGCAAGATAAACCCGCTGCGGTTTTTACCTCAACCGGATCGATGCACGGCGGGCAAGAAACAACCTTAACCTCTATGATGTTGCCTTTACTGCATCATGGCATGATGATTTTGGGTATTCCCTATACTGAAGGCGAATTAATGACCACCCAAACCGGCGGTACGCCTTATGGTGCATCACATTTAGCCCAACATAAGGCAAATAAAGTCGCACAATTGAGCGATGACGAATATAATCTCGCGCTGTCTTTAGGTAAACGTGTGGCGAATACCGCCTTAGCTTTAAAAAATGGCCGATAATCCAGAACTCAATCCCAATATTACTCCTGATAACCCATATAACACAGCACAGCATATTGCTAAAACGCGTAAAGCTAAACTGGCCGCGCTGACTGGCTATTGGGGGTTATTTATTCTCGTTCCACTTTGGCATATTGTTTTAGCGCCCCACCCTGATATTTCACTTGGCTTTTTATTAACTATTTGGTGGTTACCCTTGTTTTTACCTATGCATGGTTTAATTAAAGGTAAACCCTACACCTATGCTTGGGTTAATTTTATTACTTTGTTTTATGTGTTGCATAGTTTAACCATGATATACGCAGAACCAACAGAACGAGTGTTAGCAATTATTGAATTTTTATTGGCTTGTGTATTTTTTACTGGGGCTTGTTATTACGCTCGCTGGCAAGGTCAGTACTTAGGCCTTGGCCTTAAAAAGAATAAAGATAAAACTGCGCGATAAGCATTTCTAGTTTGGACAATGGGCAAAAACATGATCTAGCCATTGTCCAATCTTAAATAATAAACGGATTCAACTAAAACAATTCGATGCCCAACTTATTGTATCTCACTCGCCACGGTCAAACGACTTGGAATGTTGAAAAGCGCTTACAAGGCCAATTAGATAGCCCTTTAACCGCTACAGGAGTTGAGCAATCTCGTTTAGTTGCCCAAGCTTTAAGCGAAGTTGGCATTGATAAAATAATTACATCTCCACTGGGAAGAGCCGTCGATACTGCGAAAATTTGCCAGCAAGCGCTATGTTCAAATACCCTAATTGACAAAGATTTAGCAGAACGTCATCTTGGTGACTGGCAAGGTCAAAAGTTAGAGCAAATACAACAAGATGACAACTACCATAATGCTATGGCGCTAGTTACAGATTGGCCGATCCCAAGTGGCGAAAGTGCTTTAGATTGTGGGCGTAGATTAAAGCAATGCTTAATCAACCTTGTTCAAAAGCATGCTAATCAAAATTTGCTGGTGGTTACTCACGGAGAAGCATTACGTTGCCTAATTTATCAACTCAATCAAAACACCTCCGATGATTCAAAAAAAAATGCTCTGTATTCGAGTGCCTACGAGCTTTTTGACAACGGTTGTATCATCAAGCTGCACTGGAATGGCTCGCATTTCACATTCCAAAACCCAGTGTAATAGAGCATGAATTAATGTCTGAGTGGCTAACAATATTACCCGAAATTACTGTCAGTATAGTGCTGTTGAGCGCATTACTTTTAGATAAAGGCTTGGGCGAACCTAAACGTTTTCATCATTTAATTGGGTTTGGTAGGCTCGCAAATTTAATAGAAGCTTGGTTTAACAAACACCACAAAGCCGGCGAACAACAAACATTTTCATTGAACACAGCCGCCATTGGTACCTTATGCTGGCTTGTTTTAGTAATACCTGTTCCTTTTGTTTATATCTATTTACATGGCTATTTCACCAATAGCCTCAGTATGTTGATATTAGACGTAATTATTTTATATTTAGCTATTGGCCAAAAAAGCTTACAACAACACGCCAACCAAGTTTATCAGCCGCTAAAAAATAATGATGTAGAACAAGCTCGGCATTTTACCGGTTATCTGGTCAGTCGTGACACCAGCCAACTCACTGAAAGTGAAATGGCGCGCGCCACCGCTGAATCCATGTTAGAAAACGGCAACGACGCTGTCATTACCTCGTTAGTTTGCTATGTGATCGGCGGCGCACCTTTGGTGATATTGCATCGTCTAGCCAATACATTAGACGCCATGTGGGGCTATAAAAACGCAAGGTTTAACTCTTTTGGTTATGCCGCAGCGAAGTTAGATGACTTGCTAGCTTTTATTCCAGCTAAAGTCTGTACCCTATTATACGCCTTACAAGGTGCATTTTGGGCGAGCCTAAAAAATGCTTATCGCCAAGGTAATCAATATAAAAGTCATAACGGTGGTTGGGTAATGGCAGCGGGTGCCACTGCTTTAGGCTATAAACTCGGCGGTACTGCGTTTTATCATGGTAAACAACATAACTCGCCGACCTTGGGGCAAGGTAAAGCCATTGATATTGCTGCCATTCCGCGCAGTGTTAACTTGGTAAAACGAGCAACAAGCCTACTTATTTTATTCACTTTTATTGGCCAATTAACTTTCATGCTATTGGCAAAATAGACAACTAAAAACATAAAAGCTAAAAAACAAAAGTTAAAAAGGAAACAATGTGGCTTTAATGCCTTTAATTCACGGCGGACAATTAAATACTATCGCTGAGCAATACGATATTCCACGCGAACAATGGTTAGATTTATCTACCGGTATTGCGCCTATTGCGTATCCCATTCCAAGTGTTCCTGAACACATTTGGCAGCAGCTACCACAAGAAAATGCTGCTTTAAATAAAGCCGCTCAACACTACTACCAAACAAACCATGTGCTGGTTACCAATGGCAGTCAATCAATTATAAAAGCCCTACCCGATTTATGGCGGCAACATATGCAAGGTGACCTATCCAGCCATGTATTTATTCCGCAATATGGCTACAAGGAGCACCAACAAGCTTGGGCTGATAACCACTTTGCTATTTACCATTATCAAAATGAATTGCCAAGCCTCGACTGCTTAACTGCCAATTGCGTATTAGTGGTAATTAACCCGAATAATCCAACAGGCCAACTTGTCAGCAAACAAAAACTAAAGGTTTACCAACAAAAAATCACTGAGCTAAAAGGCTTATTGGTCATCGATGAAGCCTTTATGGACGTGATTACCCCTAGTCAATCTTTGTCCGCAAGCTTGGATAACGAACACACATTAATATTGCGCTCATTTGGTAAGTTTTTCGGTTTAGCCGGTATTCGCATAGGCTTCCTGTTGGGCAGTCAAAACTGGTTACAACAGTTTTCTAATACGTTAGGCCCGTGGCAAGTCAACGGTCCAGCTCAATTTGTAGCAGAACAAGCATTACTCGATAATCTATGGCAGCAACAGCAAAATGATTGGTTACAAGAACAAAGCCAGAAGTTGCAAAGTCTATTAGTCGAAGTATTACCGCCACACCTAGTTGCAACAATTGCCGGCACCAACCTATTTCAAACCGTAACCTTCAAACAAACAGACACAGCTCAACAACTATTTAATGCTTTATGCCAACAAGCCGTTTATGTCAGGTTAACCGATGAAAAGTTGGCGTTACGCTTTGGCATGCCAACCGCAGAGCAACTACCTCGCCTAAAAAAGGCTCTCAAGGTCAGTATGAAACGAGTTTAATTTCATTTTTTCGCAAATTGAATAATGGTGCGGCATTATTCACCCTGAGCGCGCAGCAGTCGAAGGGTTTGGAAGGGTTGTAGATAATCTATTTAGATACGTACTTTTAAGTCTAAATTCTGAGTTAAATTTGATAAACTCTTCTAAAAATAACGCCGTATTCATTCAAAACGATTAAAAGAAACAACTTGCTCACGTTGTTTAGTTTTATCCCAACCTAGCGTCTTAAGCTCGGGCTCGTCTAAAAACTCTTCTACGTAGCCAATACATAGGTAGCCGATCAACTCGGCATTTTCTGGCGCATTTACCGCTTGTTTAACAACTTCAGGATCAACAATACTGACCCAACCCACCCCAACGTTTAATGCGCGAGCCATTAGCCATAAGTTTTGAATAGCACAAACAACACTAAATCGTCCCATATCAGACATTGAGGTTTGGCCTAAAACCGGTTTATCTTTTGGCACATAAAACACCGCGAGGTTTATTGGTGCTTCGACTATACCTTCTAATTTTAACTGTTGGTATAGCTCTGCCTGTTTGCCTGTAAACAAGGGGACAGCTTTAGCATTTTCTTGCTTAAAGGATTTGTAGACAGTTTGCTTTACTTGATTATCATCAATAACGACAAACTGCCAAGGTTGGGAGTAACCAACTGAAGGCGCGGCTAATGCCGCATCTAACAACTGCTGAATGATCTCTTCTGCTACTGGAGCTTCATTAAAGCGATTACCGCGCACATCGCGGCGCAAACGCATGACGTCCTGTAATACTTGTTGCTCGTGGATATTGAATTTTTTACTCATAGATCGCAATTGTAATGATTTAGCCCGCCATTAGATACAAATCAATTACCACTAATCAAAATCAGTTTTCCGGTTTTTGGATCTTTATACACTTGGCCAATCGACTCCATGCCGTTGGCTTTACCATTAAGTAAGGATTGCATAGACTCGGGTGGCGTAACGAGTTCTTTACCACTGGTTACATCTAACGTGTTTTGGTTTTGCGTGTTTTGGGTATGAATACTGAGTTTATTTTGTAACTCTGGACTATTAGCCACTAACGCCAGCATTAACCCCAAGGCGAATACCAACATGATATCCATGATGTTGGCAAAAACAGAAAGCGGGTCATTGTCTTGCTCAGCAAACGTCGACTGTTGCCACGGCAGCTTACTCATGACACTTTATCCTTTGACTGGATTGGCTGGATCGCATGCCAAGTTTGCTCATACCAACGGCGGCGCACGCGTCCTAAAATGTAAGCAACTAAGCCAACAAGTAAGCCGACAACCGTGGTATCAAACGCCACGGTTAATGCCGTGGCTAAAATACTAATATCGCCGTTACTTAATGCGGATAAACCGGGACCAAGCGGGATCAAGGTACCCATTAATCCCAAAATAGGCCCAGTACGCGCTAACAAGTCAACTCGCTCTAACCTTTTAGTTGCATGTAGAGTAAAGCGTTCAGATAAACTCTTTGGCTGACCCAATACTTCAACATTTGAATGTTGTTTAAAGGCGTGTAAAAACGCTGGCAAAGTAAATTGTCGCTCAGCAATGGCCAAACCGAGCTCCCACACAGTGATAACCAAGGCAATGATTAACGCGAAGATAACTGGGTACAATAACCAGTTCACTAACTGGTGTAATCCGGCCAATATAACCCCGTAATTGATTAAGCTATCCATTAAGATGGTGTTCCTTTTTTTATTCGTTAACTTGTTTTAAATCGGCTGGTGGATTAACGTCAGCTTTGTCAAAAGCCACTCTTAAATTACGAGCTTGTCTTATACCGCGCACAACACCTGCTACCAGCAAAGCTGTCACTAAGGCTAACAACCACCAATGCCATTGATTACTGGTTTGTTCCTGACCATCCTCAGCTGCTTTGTCTTGAGAGCCATCAGCCGCTTTATCTTGAGAGCCATCAGCTTCTTTATATTGAAAGTAATTTGCCGACTGTTGAGCATCCACAGAGCTTGCACTTTTATCATCAACATTAAGCTCAGATAAGCGATGAATTTGTGATTCAGATGCTTTATCTGCAACATCACCTAAAGCCGAATTAATCGCATGTTCAATCACTTGCCAGCTAGGCTTATCAAGGTGTTTTTTCAACCAAGGTAGCATGGGGTTTTCAGGGTCTGTATGGCCACTACCCGGCAAGCCATTAGCTTTGACTAATCGTGCAAACTGAGAGGCTAAGTCTTTGATTGTTGCTTCATCAGCTTGCCAAAAACCTTTCTCAATGGACACCAACATCACGGCTAACATATTAGCTTTAACGTGAGCGTTATGCCCTTGTTCTAAAAATGCATCTAAACCCAGTTGATATTTATCATCAATATAAACATCCTTCACCTCTTGCCACGCCCAGTCGCCAATGAGTGTTGGATTAGTCACCTGCCAGCCCCATAGGTACTCTAAAAATTCGCTACCCATAGTTCTCGCCCCCGCATAATCGTGTTTCATCTGGCCTTTAAGCCATTCAGGATTTAAAAATCGGCCGCGTAATTCTTGGCGTAAGGCTAAACCTAAAGGTCGGGTTTTAACTTGCTGCGGATCGGCATGGTCAATCACAAAGTTATTTGGTGCTTTGCCCGTTAGGGTTTCTATCGTCAAACTCAGCCCACCTAAATAATCAAATGCATCATTGTTATCGATTAAGCCATACAAGTTACTCGAGCGACCAAAGTAGGTATTTTCAACATCACTGAGCACCTGTTCAAAATGACTTTGTGCCGGAGAACCAAAACCAGAATGACCATAGCTGTGTCCTAGCCGGCGCATATAGACTTTGGCTAATTCTTGGCGCTTTTGCCAAGCACCAGATCGCTCAATTAGACGGTTAATACCTGCTCCATAGGTACCGGGCGCATCGCCAAATACACGAAATGTCGCCGACACACCGGCAATTTTCGGCTGAACACCAGCCGTTAACGCCTCTCTAGCTTGGATTACCCAATGTGCGGCTAATTGATTTTGCTCTAATGATTCTGTACCTCCTTGTGCTAATTTGCCTAAAGGCTCTAATGCATGAGCCAAAGCTAATGACAACGCGGGGTGCTGTTGGCGTATTGTGTCGCTACTCGCATCTAATGCCATTAATGTTGCGTTATCCAACAACAGCATTTGTTGGCCATATAAGTCTCGGAATAAACCTGAGGTAGTAAATACAATGTCACGACGCACGCGATTTTGTAATGATTGATGTTTTAAGCCTTTAACTAAACCGCGGGCATTCCAAACTGGCTCTAAGCCAAGCATGTCTAAGCCAAATGCAATCATCACGCCTTCATCTCGCACTACGTCCGATGCTCACAAGATAACCGCTTCTTTTTTATCGGCTTGCTGGCTATTATTTTCTCGGGCAGCTTGCGCCATTTCTTGACCTAATTGCCAAGCTAATCGGCTCGGAATTAACGAGCTATCTAATGCGTAGAAATTACGCCCTGTCGGCAAACTAGCTGGACTGCGGATAGGATCATTGCCTTGTCCCGGTTCTATAAAGCCACCATTTAAACCGTTTAACAAAGCCTTCATTTCCGCTTGTGGAGAGGCAACTAATTTGTTTTTAAGCTCTGGCTTGTTTTGGTCTTGCTCAGTCTTTTTATCCAACATAGATGACAGCATCATCTCAACCGCATCCGGTTGCCAATCTTGACCAAAAACATGTAATCCCAATGGCATAAAGCGTTCTTGTAAATCCGTTAAGTAATGACCAACCTCATGTACCAACATATCATCGTCGACTTGCTCAAAGCTGATACCCATCACAGCTAGTTCCGCCGACATGGCTTGCGCGAGCTCATCTTTTAGTTCTAATGTTTCGACTTTATCTCTAATCTGTTTAACAAGACGCGCTTCTATAATTTCATTGCTGCCGTGATTCGCCTCAAAGCTTTCGACCAATTGACGTAATTGCAGCAATTCATCATATAACGGTGTACTAGCTAGTGGCGGGGTTAAGTGATCCACCATTACCGCTAAACCACGGCGTTTTGCTTGAATGCCTTCACCGACGCCGTCAACGATATATGGGTATATACCAGGGATATCACCGGCAATAACCCGTGAGTAATCATCAGGAGCTAAGCCTACCGAACGGCGTGGTAAAAATTCATACGTAGAATGACGACCTAAATGCACCAAGGCATCCGCTTTAAACTCGTCGCGTAAATAATGATAAAACGCCAAATATTGGTGTGGTGGTGGAAATGCGAGATTAGCATGCAATAACTCTTCATTAATCTCCCATCCACGTGGCGGCTGTGGACCAATAAATACATTGCCAAATTGCATACCCGGCAATAGTAATTGACCTTGGTATGTCATCACTTGTCCCGGTGCTTGTCCCCAACCACCTAGGCCCTCAATGCCGGTTTTGCGAATAGCGGTTATGGTTTGCTCGGCATTTTGCATACAAGGTGTAAACGCCAACGCCTGAATGGCTTGCTCGTAACACTGTTCAAGTGTTTCAAGTAATGCTAACGCACGCACACGTCCGGGATGGTCAACGCCTTCCAATAAGTGGTGCATTTCTTCTATCGTATGATGTAAGGCTTCTTCAGCCAATTCGCGCTGTTTAGCTTGGATAGCTTGGCTGATCTGTTGATGCATTAAACCAAACGGCCCTTGCTCCATTTCTTGTTGAATGGTTTGTGGCAGGGTTTTGTACCAATTTGCATATTGCTCACTTGGCATTGTCGCAATGCGCTGGCTCATTTTTTCAAGTGCGGCAGCATCACGCGGTAAATTAACCCCACGCGCTTGCATTAAATCTAACAAAGCGTCCTGACTTGGCGGAAGCTCACCTGTGTTATAACCAGCCGCTTTTAATTGCTGCAAAATTTGCCAAATAGAAGCTGGCACATCTAAGTTATCTGCACCGATATTGTGACGCCCAGGTGGATGGTTGTAGTAAATAATGGCCACGCGCTTGCTCTCATTATCTGTACTCGCTAGCTTGTGCCAGCGACTTAATCGTGTCAAAACGCTAGTGATACCAGTTTGTTCTGGCACAACACCTTGTACTTGAATGCCTGAGTACTTATCAGCATAAGCTTCGCCTAGTGTTGCTAATGCCAAAGGTTGGCTTGCGCCTTGTAATTCAGGCATGGCGACTTGATAATAAACTTTATCCTGCGCTAATCCATCAGATGACAATTGCCATTCAACAGCAGTTCGATCACGAATTTTAATCGCTTTGATCACAGGTACATTTAATTCAGTTAAAAGTTCGGTGACTTGCTCACGCCCTTCACCTCCACCTAGAACAAAATCTTGTAAAACGATAATACCGGCTAACTTATCTTTAATAACACTAAGTTGCTCAACCGCCTGAACTGTCGCGTTACCCCTGTAAGCCAACGCCGTCAGGCATTGCAAATCAAACTCACTACTGGCTTGCTGACAGATTTGTCGAATAAGACTGGCATCGGCAGGACGCCCACCGCCGGCATGATCAATTATCGCTATTACTGGCTGTTTGCTGTTGAGAGTAGCAACCAATTGCTTATCTAACGCCGAAAAATAAGTTTGCTCATGGTACCAACGTAATTGTGGAGTCGGTTCGGGACCCTCTATCGGCAGAGGATAGCCAAGCTGAGTTGATAGCCAAGCGAATAATCTAGCTGTATTTTCAGCGCCACCCGCTTGCCAATAGCCACGAGCCTGTAACCATTTCGCTTGATTAGGATAGCTTTGTTTTTGTTTAGCTAAATCACTGAGAAAGTCTTGTCCTGGTAATTGCTTGGCTATGGATCTCAGTTGCTCATCACTATCAAAAACCTTAGCTTGTTTAAAACGACTTAAGGCAACCAGCCTATGATCACTATTAAAAATAAGGTTATCTTTACCTGAACTTTGGATAAGCGCTTGCAACGGGGTAACGGAACTACCATATAAGCCAACGCCAATCACAGCCAAACTATTATTAACTAAGCTTTGTTGCTCTGTAGGCGGCAAAGCAGCAAACTGAATATCACTACGTGCTTTTACTGTAATGGCTAATTGATTAGGGTTTTGAAGATGCAGCAAACGCGAAGCTTCGGCAATGGTTTCAGCGTTACGCTGCGAGGTTAACAGCAGTAAATAGTTTTCGTTGGCAGCAGACCAAGCAGTTTGGCAAACCAATAAGCTAAACAGCAAAAATAGACGCATTGTATTCTCTAGCTAATATTAAACAATCAGTGAGAATAACGAGCACGCGCGCAACTACCACTAGCCACAGCCAGCCGCAATAAGACGATAGCCAATCAAGTATTCTCGCTTGATCGATAGGAAAATTGTCTCTTGTGTCATGTATCTGGCTTATATTGGCGAGCAATAAATACAGTTGCGAGTACAGCTCCGGATTTTTTCTGATGATTTTTAAATCACAAGAAATACCGGATTCCATGATGCGACATAAGATAATCATTAATAAAAGAACATGCCACCACAAGAATTTGCAGGGTGTTTTACAGACCTAACTAATCAATGTCAAATGAATTAGCGTGAGCTTGTTGGTACAAAGGCGAGACTTGTAATATCGCGTCGTTAATCGACTGCATAACATCGGGGTGGCGAGATAAATATTGCTTTGAAATATATAGCCCAAATGGTTTTTCTACTTCTACTATTTTTAAATAGTTTGTTAAATCCACTCCTTGAGCTAGCGCCGCGTTTTCAAATACCACCTCAGCTAACAATATTGCATGAATTCGCTTTTTATTTAGCATTAGCAACAATGAGTCAATTGAGCTTGGGCTTGCAGCTACCTTGTATTGGTTTTTTAACAACCATTTATGGGTATTGGTATTAAGGTAGGTGCCAATTTTAGCTTGCGACTTAAACTCGGCATCATTAGGTTTTAAATCGGCATTTTTCAAAAGAAACCAACACCAACGGTTAACCACCAAGGGTTGGGAAAATACGGCAAACCTGTCTCGCTCGTTATTTTGTGATGCGAGGAAAAAGCCATCAGCGCGCTGAGCCTTCACTGAATATAACGCTCGCCCATAATCTGTTGTCGCCGTTATCTCGTACGGCAAACCCGCTTTATCCAATGCTTGACTCACTAACTCAATGCCAATGCCTTGACTTTGCCCAGAATATTGATAGGTATAAGGGGGAAAATGCGGAAAAATTAATTTTAGCGGTTCTTGTGCCACTGTAGGTATTAAAGCGCCTGTAATCATTAGGCAAAATATAATGGAAGCTGTTAAAAGCGTCTTCACTGCGTTGCGCCTCCACCACATTGTGGATTATTTCAATAAATTAAATAAGCAAAGCAGTTAAACAGTAATTTGTCCAATTTACGCAAAAAGAAAGCGGCAAATTGCCGCTTTCTTACAAGGTTTCAATACAAATTCGCATCACCGCGTTTTTACTCTTGAATAAACTTAACAGTACCTGGGTTTAGAACTGTGCTTAATCTGTTTATGTAAAGACGGTTTGTTTCCGTATCAATAATCTCAACGCCTGGGTTAGCAGGGTTTGCGACACTAACCCATAAGAAATCTGCATTATCTAAAGTGATATACGAAATATTTTCTGTCCCCGTGTTAGCAACATTAACTTCGCTAATAATCCCTGTCGTTGGTGAAAATTCATATAATGAGTTTGGTTTTTGATATCCAGTATCAGTAAAGAAATAGCCTTTATTATTATTAACAATGACACTACCTCGAATCACTGCACTTATATTATTAGCAATATCATCGGCTGAAAGCACTTCTCTAAGCGAGTAATCATTGACATTAATCGCTTCGATTTTACTTAATGAAATATCAGTTGAGCTATAAGAGTTGCGAGACGTAATATAAACCTCGCTTCCATAAGCGGTAACACTGTCTTCCAATGGATTAAAACCTGTTAAAGGAACACCTTTAACACTATCTGTATCATCCGCATTAGTTTCAATTTCAGTATCAGTATTCACGTCAAATACGGCTACATATGCTGTTTGTGCTGCCCATGCATCGTCTAATCGTTGCATGGCAATAAATAACTTATCTCCGTGGATAGTAGCAGCAGAAGGTCTAGGTGTACCACTTGAGTTATTTTCAACATAACTAGATAAATCTAACTCACCTGTTTTAAAATCTGTCGCTGTCGTAGCTTTAGGGTTTACGATCCAAACTTTACCTGAGCCATAACGGATTACGTAAGCTTTTTCAGCACTCGCAAAGACCAGGGCGTACGGGTTACTACTTTCTGTATCTCCACTATCTTGAGTTGTAAACTGCCATACTTGATCTGCGGGTTGATTGGCGTCGTACTTACCTATGGTATCTATGGTCCAACGACCAATATGATAAACTTCAGACATATAGGTTTGAACACTATAGTCAGATTTGCTTTTTACGTAATAACTGCTTGTAACTGATTCAAGAGCCGGATCAAGAAAAGCCACTTCAGACGACGAGTTATCAGGTGATTTAGTTTGTACTACAGCATTTGCAGGTTTTCTAACTGGCGTTGTATCGACAGGCTCTTCTGAATCATTAATCGCTTGCTCTAGCTCTTCAATTGTTTTGATTAATTCATCAATAGATTTCGATTGCTCGCCAATTAATGCCGCTTGCTCATCAATAGATTTTGTAAGTGCATTGATTTCGCCTGATTCATCATTTTCATTACACCCAACGAGTACAAATGACAACGCCAATATTGAACAAAGTAATTTAAAATTAAGTTTCATAGTTAGTCTCTGTATGAAAGTTTAAGGAATATATTGCGCCCTTCTGAAGGGCGATTAGCTAAATCTTTGTATTTGTCACTAAAAACATTTTTAGCAAGCAGGCTCAAATTGACCTTTTTAAAACGATAGTTTGCTGAAAAATCAAACGTGTTACTGTCCGCGGGGTTACCATTGCCAAAGCCGGAAGTGGAATTATCTGATAAATTTGGCCGATTAAAATGCATGTCACGATTGGTAAATGCATCGAAACGAAAATTCAAATCTGCAGCAGCACGCCAAATCAAGCTGGTACTAAATTGTTTGCCATATGTACCGGGTAATTTATTGCCATCAAATGCGACAAGGTCTGATTCAATCTCACTATCAATCAGGCTAAGTTTAGCCATAGCGGTGAACTGAGGCGAAAACGTCCAACTGGAATCGAGCTCAACTCCCACGACTTCAGCACTGCTAACATTACGGAAGGATCCAACACCTTCTGAAGAAAAAATAGGCACAATAGAGTTAGATAAATTGCGGTGATATAAAGATAAATTTACGTTTGAATTAGCATTTGACCATTTGGTATTAAGGGATATCGTATTTGATAGTTCAGGGGTTAATTCATCGTTACCCTTCATTTGTCCACGATCACCAAATAACTCATACATGCTAGGCATTCTTAACCCGCGACTGAAAGACGCATTGAACAAATAATTGTTAAAACGAAAATTACTACCAAACTCACCACTTGAGTATTGTTCACTTGACTCGACACGGCCTTGTTCGTCTGCTCGTCTTGGCATATTTTTATCTTTATTGTGGCTAGAAGTTACTGCGCTGTATAAAGAAAGTTCACCGTCTGTACTAGTCCACTCAATCCGACCACCAAGCTCTAAGCTATTGCGTTCGGCTTTAATATCACACGCACCAATTCCTCCGCATTTAACGACAGTACCGCGTAAAGTTTCTGAACCAAAGCGATAGTGGGAAAAATTAATATGCGGAGTTATTAACAATTGATTAATTGAAATAGGTAATCTTGAAAATGCGCCTAACGACTGGTTTTCATAGAGAAATAGATCATTTTTATTTACATGAGGTGAATCATAAAATAGCTCTTCACGCTTTAGCCAATTAACGCCAGAAATTAGATTTTTAATCAGATTATGTTGAAAGCTAGTTTCATAATACAAACCGAGTCGTTGGCTTTTGCTATCTAACTTTCTATTGTTTACAGGGTTGTTATTTTGGTAATTAGGAATTGATTTTGATTTATCATCCCATTGAGTCGTCAATCTAAACTCATGTACCCCAAGGTTAAATTCATCGGACAAACTAATCGAGTACTGACTAAACTCATTGTTTTTAATTTTTTCTTCATTAGGGGAATTGGGATCGGTAAACGGCTGCGGTACAATAGTCGAATAGTCGTTATCAGTACGTAAAGCGTCAATGTTGAATGAAACTTGATGCTTGCTGAATTGCGAGTGCAGCGATAGTGTCGCCTGTTTATAACCAAACGACCCTACTTTTGTCGATAACCGATAACCGCTACCTGATTCTCGCAAAGTATTGATACGAATCACGCCACCAATGGGTGTTGAAGCAAAGCCGAGTGATTCGTTTTTAGCAACTTCAATTGACTCGATCTGTTCAAGTGGCACCATATTCAAGTCAAAACCACCAAACTGTTCATCATTGATTAGTAAGCCATCAACATAAACTTGTACCTGTTTACTAGAAGAGCCTCTAATTGAAACAGAAACGGGGTTACCCACCCCAGTAACACTATTAAGCTGAATACCATTTACATTTTGTAATACATCTGTGAGCGTTTGCGCCGTATTAACAAACTCAGCTCGGTTTATAGATTGATAGTTTAAGGATTGATAGGTATTAACTTCGCTAATTTCTATATGCTCAACATCATCGGAGCTATCTTGCGCATTAATCGCGTTCGTAAGCAATACAAAGCAGCTAAATAACGCAACTCGATAAAGTTTACAAATATTGTTAGGTTTTATATTCATCAAATTCGACGAATACTAGACTGGCGTTTGCCAGCCTGTATCCGCCCTCCGCAAATCAGGTTTATATATTAGGCTGGTATCGGGCTTATCACTCTGTGATTTACCGTTGCGGGGGCAGCGTTGGATTTTCACCAACTTCCCATTTAACCTTTGCAAAGCTTAACAACCTCAAAGGTACCTAATACTTAATTACAATTTAAAAATTTGTACACTCAGCACTTATAGCTGAGATTTTTACCGCTAAATCTAGTTGTACACCTGCCGAGCGATATCTATCTTTGAACATAAGTTGTCAATTTCGCCTAATACTCGACGAGTCATGCGATGCAATTTATCTGAGTTAACCTCAAAAATTAGCTTGTTTTTGGCTGCTGGAATTTTAGGCCACTGTGCCCAATTAACAGCATCTGGATTTGGCTCCCCGTCTGACATAGGTTGGATAATGACTTGCGGCTTTAACGCCACTACTTGCTCTAAACCTATTTGAGGGTAATCGCCAATCAAACCAGTAAAAACATTTTGCCCGCCACATAATGTCACATGGTGCTGAGGCCAAGCTGAATTTGCCACTGTGGTTAAGGGGCGCGACCACAACTCGTAGAATACTTTTACCGGCTTTTTAGCCGAGTATTTTTGCCGAAGCGCGGCAAGCTGTGTTAAGTATTCATCCGCGATTTGTTTTGCCCGCTGCGGCTTGCCAACAATATCACCAAATTCGATCAACTCTTTGGCGACGTTTTCCAGATCGCCCGTATGTGAATACACAATATTTAAACCGAGTTGTTGCAAGCGTTGTAAATCATCAGAAGGATTACCCGAATGCCAAGCAAAGATCACATCAGGTTTATAGGCTAAGATATTTTCAATTTTAAGACGCGCATAGTTGCCTACTAGCGGTATCGACTTAGCTTCTTCTGGATAATCGGAATGGGCAGTAGCGCCAACAATGCGCTGCCCAACACCTAAATCAAACAGCATTTCAACAATGTGTGGCGCTAGTACAACATACCTTTGCTCTGATTTATCGGCATAGGATGAAAACGCCATAAAACTCAGGGCCAGTAACCACAGCTTTTGAAATTTAACGGAAAAAACACTCATTTTAACTTTACCAACCATTTACCAATCAATGCCTTTTTGCACTTTAATGCCAGCTTCAAATGCGTGTTTAATTGATTGTACTTCCGATACCGTATCAGCCATTTCAATAATACGACGGTGACAAGCACGACCCGTGATCACCACATGTTGATCGGCTGGGCGATTGGCAAGGGTATCGATAACCTCGTCTAAATCGATATAACCATAATTAGTCATGTAGGTAATTTCATCCAAAAGCACGACATTCACACTAGGATCGGATAATAGCTTTTTAGCATCTTGCCACACAGCTTGAGCTGCTGCTGTGTCTTTTTCTTTATCTTGAGTTTCCCAAGTGAAGCCCGTAGCCATAACATAAAAAGGTACGCCATGTTGTTCTAATAAATTGCGCTCGCCACAATCCCACGTACCTTTTATAAATTGCACTACACCGACATTTAAACCATGACCAACCGAACGCGCCGCCATACCAAAACCGGCGGTTGACTTGCCTTTACCATTACCAGTTACGACCAGTAACAAGCCTTTATCTTCGGTAGCTTTGGCGATTTTAGCGTCAACTTTCTCTTTAACTTTTTGTTGACGTTCTTTGTGTTTTTGCTTTTTAGTTTGTTCGCGTGTGGCGTCAGTTTGCGTATCTAGTTCTTTTTGTTCAGTCATGTCTGTACTCACTACAATTCTGTTAAATATCGATATGACTACTTCTTTATAAAGGTTTTTTGCAGGTGTAAAACCTGCCCTACAAAGAAATTGTCAACAACTCATGTCAATCGGTGTACCACTGATTCACTATCTGTTTTATTTTATTTATATCTAAATGTTGCTCACTTGCTTTCGCTAACCGTGCGATTGCCTTCTCTTCCTGTTCATCAATGCCGACGTCATTGGTGACGGTTGCCCCAGCCCATTTAGCAATCAACGCCAATGCAGCCGCTTGATCGAAAATGCCATGAGTGTAACTGCCAGCAATTTGCTTATCTTCACTTAGCCATCCTTGATCCGTTGAGCTGGTAGACGGGTTTTCATTTTGTAAGTCTACTAACGCGTGTTGTGGCAGCGAGAAATGACTTTCACCGGCATGAATTTCATAACCTTTAACGTTAGCGCTTTGCCCATCAATACACAAAGTACCTGAGACATTTTTTAGTGTTTTTTGTGCAGCTAACACTGTGTCCATTGGAATGTAACCAAGGCCATTAGCTTGCTCTGGTGCTTTGCTCTCAATCGCTAGTGGATCGGCTATGGTTTGCCCCAGCATTTGATACCCGCCGCAAATACCCCAAACTTTACCGCCGTATCTTAAATGCTTAGCAATATCTTTATCCCAACCTTGTGAACGTAAAAACATCAAATCACTGATCACGTTTTTGCTGCCCGGTAATACAATTAAATCTGCGGCAGGTAGCGGTGTTTGTTCCTGTTCTGATTTGGGATAAATAAACTGTAAATCGATTTCTGGATGCACGCGCATCGCGTCAAAATCATTGTGATTACTCATGCGTGGCAAAACAGGCACAATGACTTTTAATTTGGTTTTGGTTATCACTTGTTCCGTGCTGACAGCATCTTCCGCTGCTATTGTTAAACCATGCAAATAAGGTAATACGCCCAGTACAGGTTTGCCGGTTTTCTGCTCAAGCCAATCTAAACCAGGCTCTAGCAATTTAATATCACCACGAAACCGATTGATCACAAAACCTACAACGCGGTTTTGCTCAGAAGGTGACAATAAGGCTAACGTGCCAACCAAATGGGCAAACACGCCACCTTTGTCTATATCGGCAATAATAATGACCGGACAATCAACGGCTTCAGCAAAACCCATATTGGCGATATCACCTTCGCGCAAATTGATTTCAGCTGGGCTGCCAGCCCCTTCGACCACAATGTAATCATATTGCTCTGATAATCGTTGATGAGAATCAAGCACAGCTTGCATGGCTACTTTTTTATAATCATGATATTGCTTGGCTTCCATGGCACTTATGGCTTTACCATGAATTATGACTTGCGCGCCGGTATCACTATTAGGTTTCAGTAAAATAGGATTAAAGTCAGTGTGGCATTCTACTTTTGCCGCTTTAGCTTGTACTGCTTGCGCTCGGCCTATTTCACCACCACACGCGGTAACTGCACTATTTAACGCCATGTTTTGCGGCTTAAATGGAGCGACTTTAAACGATTGCTCAACCAATACACGGCATAATGCAGCAACTAAAGTACTTTTACCCGCATCAGAAGTCGTGCCTTGCACCATTATTGTTTTAGCTGGCGTTTTAGCTGGCACCTTTTGCTCCTTGTTTTTTATTAATCAATGAATGACTAAGCTCTGAATGACCAAGCACTGAATGATTAAGCACGGAATTGTTAAGCGCTGTCGGTTTCGTACCGATAGCCTTCACCCTGACAAATGGCTTACAGTCTGGATGCACTGTCACACTTAATTCAGTAAAACTGGCGTAATCAATAACTAATTGCGAATACAGTTTGGCATTTCGCCAATCCAAATCAAGAATATGACTTAGGATCATACGAATGACGCCACCATGCACCACCAATAAAGCGTGCGAACATTCGCTTTGTTGTAATTTAGCCAAAACCTTATGCCATGCGTTAATTATTCGAGTATGAAAACTTTGCAAGGTTTCGGCTTGCGGTAATACTGTCTCGGCTGGATTTTGCCAAAAGTTTTCGAGCTCTTGCCATTTTGCTGAATCAGCAGGGATAGATTCAAAAGCCACGCCGTCATAACAACCAAAATCCATCTCGGCTAAATCGTCAATAACCTCAAGCTGCATTTTATTTTCGTTATCACAATTCACCTGTTTAACGACTTGCTCAGCGACAGATAAACAACGCTTTTTGGGTGAGCTAAACAAACGGCAACGCTCAAAAGCCGCTGGCTTTTGTTCATCTTGTTCTACTTGTCTGGCTTGGCTTAACCGCAGCATAATTTGCTGGTTCAAGTGTTCTGCCGCTTCTGGTTGCGCGGCAATATCAGTTGCACCATATAAACCGGCTGCACCATCAACTTTTGGATGGCGCACCAAAGTAATTTGAATTTTACGTGGTTTGGCTTGGGCTTGAGCTTGAGCTTGTTGTGTAAGTACAGTTGTTTGCGTCATACCCTAGCCTTTGCCTTTTTCTAGGCTGTTTTTTAAATCTAAGGGTAATCCCGCACTGACTAACGTCACTCGCTCGGCTATTTTAGCGATAGCTTGATTAAGCCAGCCGGCGTAATCAACAAATAAACGCGACACTTGTCCCATCGGCACGACGCCTAACCCGACTTCATTAGCCACTAATACGACATCGCCTTTAGTGTTTGCTAGTGCTGATACCAGACTATCAATAGACTGTTGCAAATGCTGCTGTTTGGCTTGATACGTAGCGTTTTCATCTAAAGCAAAAATTTGGTTGTTTAACCATAGGGTTAAACAATCAACTAGCACTAAATTTTCAGTATGCAATTCGCAAATTAATTCAGCTAAATTTAAAGGGCATTCCACCGTGTACCAATTTTGTTTTAACGTATCTTGCTGTCTATCTTGCGTATGCTTATCAATGCGCGCTTGCATTTCCTCGTCGAAAGCTTGGCATGTAGCTACGTACAATACAGCCTTCGTTTTAGAACTAGATTGCCTATCGCCGATACATTGTTCAGCAAAGCTGGATTTACCAGATCTGGCGCCACCAAGCACTAAATGGATCACAAACGCTCTCCTATCGCTAACCATTGCGGATCTTGAATACCGACTTGGAAAACAAAAGCGATGCATACCAAGTAAATAATGATTTCCGCTAGTTGTTGTGCTGCACCTAAACAATCGCCGGTATAGCCACCTAATCGCGCATTGAGCCAAGCTTTAAATACACCGCGAAACAGCCATAAGGTGACAAACAATACAGCCAGTAAACCGATTATATTGCTAGCGAAAAGTGGCGAACTACATAATAGAGTAAGTGGCACACAACCGACTAACATCAACAGCAATAGATCAGATTTGCGTTGTTGATTAGCCAAAGGTTTGCTTTTACTTTGATCGCTATCGGCAACATAAGGCATATCAAATATTAAGCTGGCCGCTATCGCGCGGGATAATGGATAGGCCACCAATACGGCAATAATTAACAAACCGCTGGCTGCTAAGTAATACCAAGCCGTTAGCTTAATCAACACAGCTAAGATCAGAGTTAGCGTGCCGTACGTACCTAAGCGGCTATCTTTCATAATGGATAAGCGTTTTTCTACTGTCATGCCGCCACCAATGCCATCGGCCATATCAGCTAAACCGTCTTCATGAAACGCGCCAGTCAGTAATACGCTAAAAACAAAGGTCAATAATAATGCCATTAGCATTGGCAATATTTGACTAAATAACCAATAAACCGCGATAACCAAAATCGCTAGTACACAGCCAACCAGTGAAAAATAGCGACAGCTCTGATTAAGTAATTCAGGAGAATAATAAGTTGATTTAGGCACAGGAATGCGACTAAAAAAACTTAGCGCTAAAAAAAATAGATTAACTTGATGCTTAAGCAATTTAATCATAGCCAAGACTTAAACTGTCACTCCGGCGTCGGCAAAACTCGCCATATGCGAATAAAAATGACAAGCCGATTTCAGCAAAGGTACAGCCAACGCTGCGCCTGTTCCTTCGCCCAAACGCAATTGCAGAGACAATAAAGGCTTAGCATTAAGTTCCGTTAAACATAATTGGTGAGCTTGCTCTTGAGATTGATGGGCAAAAATAAAATAATCAGTAACCTGTTTATCCATTTTACTTGCGACTAAAGCCGCGACAGACACAATAAAGCCATCAACTAAAATTGGAATTTGCTTCTCGGCAGCCGCTAACATAGCACCAACAATTTGCACTATTTCAAAGCCACCGACTTCGGCTAACAGCTTGGTAATGTCTGTATTACCTGTGGTTTTCACTCTGTCTATTGCTTGCTGCACAAGCTTTTGTTTTAGGTTTAATTGCTCGGTACTAATACCAGTACCTAGGCCGACAACTGCTTGCGCATCATTATCGGTAAGTAAAGCTAATAAAGCCGACGCTGAGCTAGTATTGCCTATGCCCATTTCACCAAACAAAATTAAGTCGCAACCGTTATCGATAAGCGATAACGCAAGATTTGCTCCAAGCGCTAAGCCTTGTTCAACTTGCGTTGTCGCCATGGCTGGTTGCGTAGATAAATCAAATGTTGTTTGCCCTAAGCGTTGTTGATGAAAATTAGGGTTATCAGTCGCCACCTCAGACAAAATACCGCAATCCACGACATGTAAATCAATTTGATTTGCAGCGCAAAAGCAATTTATCGCGGCACCTCCAGCTAAAAAATTCAACACCATTTGGCCTGTTACCGCACTTGGCGCAATACTGACACCTTGCTCAGCAATGCCATGATCGCCAGCAAAAACCACGGCTGTCGGTTTGGTAATAGTCACTTGTTTTTGTAACACACCCGCTTTGTTACTAGCGATTAAAGCTAATTTAGCGGCGACATCTTCTAATTGACCTAGCGCACCAAGCGGTTTGGTTTTTTGATCAATATGAGATTGAATATCTGCACTGTAAGATAAATCCAAAGGTTTAATGGGTGTCATAGTGAAAGTCATATATTTAAATCTCTTTTAATCCTAGGTTGACTATAAGCTGTGCTACAAACAGCGTTACATTCGACGCCCTACATTCGACGCATAAGTGCTAAAAAGAAAATACTGCCAACGGCTGATGTCACCACACCAATCGGTATTTCTTGTCCACCTAATACACTACGGGCAAAAACATCGACCCATACCAGAAAACAACCGCCGACCAAGGCCGATGCAACCACAAGCTTGGCAGTGGTATAACCGACAAATGCGCGCACCACATGCGGCACCATTAAGCCGACAAATCCAATACCGCCACCATAAGCCACAACAACCGCAGTTATCGCCGTGCAAACCAGCAACACACAAATGCGTAAAGTGTCCACGGGAACCCCCAAAGTACGCGCGCTTTCATCACTTAACAGTAAGGCGTCTAACTGGCGAGAAAAAACCACGGCCAAGCCAATACCCAAACCCACTACAGGCGCGATAATGTAAATAGCCTGCATATCTGCTCTGGATAAGCTGCCCATCATCCAAAAAATAACGCGATTCGATGAGAAAGCATCGCCTAAATACAAGATAAAACTGGTAATAGAACTGAGTAAAAACGACACGGCGACACCAGCTAACAATAAGTGCTCAATACGCCGCCAGTTATTATTAAAAACCACGCCTATCACCACCACAACGGCGAACAAACTGCCTAAAAATGCGGCAATAGGTAAACTAATGGCAGCCAACCAGCCTTCGGCTGGGATCAAGGTTGAAATGGTTGCCCCTAACCCTGCACCGGCGACTATGCCAAAAAGGTATGGATCGGCTAATGGGTTACGCGTTACGTTTTGCATTAACGCACCGGTTACCGCTAGGCCTGCTCCCGCCAGAAAACCCATAATGACTCGAGGTAAACGGATCTGCCAAAGAATGGTGTCATAAATAGGTTGCTCACAACCTACAGTGACACACTGCCAAACGGCGGCGTAACCAAAATCGGCCACACCTATGCCCAGTGAAGCCAGCACACTCCCTAAAGAGCCAAAAAGGATCAGCACAAAAATCAAACGGCGATTGGCTAACGTTTTAACCATGCTTTGCACCTGTCATTTGACGATCGTTAATTTTATTAGGCGCAAAAGTAACACGAGGGCAAGCAAGATGTGGGTTTTGATCAACAATACAATCTAGGCGAAATACTTGCTTTAAACGCTTAGCGGTTAAAACATTATTTGGCGTATCATCGGCAACCACTTGGCCTTGGTTTAGTAATATCAATCGGTCGCAGTATTGCGCCGCTAAATTGAGATCGTGAATTGCTAACAACAATGTTCGCCCTGTGTTTTTAGCCAAGCCTATTAATTGATGCTGATAGTAAATGTCTAAATGATTGGTTGGTTCGTCCATGATCAATATTGGTGACTGCTGAACTATAGCCCGCGCTATTAAGGTTCGCTGCTGCTCACCGCCGGATAAGGTCGCATAGGCTTGATGCTGTTTGTCTAGCAAGTCAACTTGCTGAAGTGCTCGATTGATTAAATTAATATCCGCTTCGGTATCGGATTCAAACAAGGCTTTATGCGGCAATAGCCCCATACGTACCACGTCATATACGCTTAAATTAAAAATGGAGACATTGGTTTGCGCGACAACAGCAATGGTTTTAGCCAATTGATTACGGCTTAATTGCGTTATAGGTTTGCCAGTTAAACTTATATTGCCAGCAAAGTTACGATGTTCGCCATACAAGCATTTTAACAGTGAGGTTTTCCCTGCGCCGTTAGGCCCTACCACGCCAACGGTTTCACCTTTGCTTAAGGTAAAGCTAACCCCAGACAACACCGACTTGCGGTCGACTTGCCAATCTAGGTTATCTACTTTTATCAGGTGCGATACTTTCACTTATTCAAACCAGTATTAGGCTTTAAGCAAAGTCCGTATTACTTAAAACAAATTCAATTTCGGTTATAAAACCGAAAATCAACATACTTAACAAGAAATGCAGGAAGATGTGAATAAACAGCAGAAGGTACAGCTAATCATAGCCGAATTGCCAATATTCAATCGCGTTACCCGCACGACTAATAGTATTTTCCTCTTAAATGACAAGAGCATATGGGTTACCTATAGTTATATCCTGCTCTATCTGTAATCACAGGCTATTGGTATGTTAACCATCTATCGCCCTTCGACTGCTTCGCGCTCAGGGTGATTTATTTTTCGTCACTTCATGGAGGTGTTTTAAATTTAGGCCGGTATCCTGACTTAATACGATAACCTAATTCACTAACCTTCCCACTTTCATTAAAAGCAGTGGCTGTGCTTATTGCGGTCAATAAAACACTAAGTAAACAGCGTATTTCACAGTTGCGGGAACAGTTGCAGAATTTAGTAGTTGAAACCTTGCCAACTACCAGCACTGCATTCCCATTTAAGCCCATCTTTTTTAAAAAACAGGCACCTAAAATAGAATGGCGCGCAGTATAGCAGCTACTGTGCAATAACCAAGTGAGTAAATCTAATTTGATATTTGAGCAATGCTAAATTTAGCGGTCCCTCAAAAATAACAAAAATCAAAAATAACGCTTAGAAATTGCTACCTAAATCAGATTATACCAGCGGTGACCAACCACGCGCCTCAACCAAATAGGCGTAACATTTGGTCTTTTGGTAATCCATATTATTTAAGGGTAATTTAAAACTGATTATTGCAAAATCGCTTAGCTAATCGTACAGTCAATAACAATACGCTGAACTTAATGTACGCGTATAACTCGCCTAACAAAAACATAGCTAACAATCCGTCGACCTAAAAATGGACCTACTATCGATGAGCACACAGCCAATCGACAAGCATCGCCTGCTTCATGCTTTGCAAAATAGTTTAATATTTGGCGAACTACCGCCGTCATTAATCGAAGATTTAGCGCAAAAAATGCAAATTTTCGCAATTGCTGGCGGCGAAACCCTTTATCAACAGGGCCAACCATCAGACTCGTTAGCTATAGTGATTAGTGGCCGTTTTAAAGTTCAACAAACTGATAATAATGGCGAGGTGACTCACTTAGGAGAAGTCCATTCTGGTCGCTGTGTCGGTGAGCTGGGCCTTATTCTAAATCAAGCGCGAGCGGCAAACGTTATTGCCAGTCGCGACTCTTCGGTAGCAAGCCTAAGTAAAACAGATTTTGAACGCCTATTGTGTGCTCACCCAATTGAATTTAATCGGGCTATTACCCGTCGAGTTTATGAATTTAGTCTACATCATAATCAACGCCCTCCCAGTATAGGGGCGACTAATTTTGCATTAGTGCCATTAACAGCCGGCTTAAATATAAAAGCACTTGCAAACAAGCTTGCTAAGCAAATGGCGCAAAATGGCTTAGTTCATTACTTCTCGGCTGAAGAAGGTCAAGACTTTCACTCGGTTGACGGGGCTTGTATCCACTCTAGCCACCGCTTTAACGATTTAGAACAAACACACGACTATTTATTACTGGAAACAGAATACCAACTATCAGCTTGGTTTTTACTCGCCATTAGACAAGCCGATCATATTATTTTAGTGGCCGACAGTACAACGACACCGCAGCAACTAACCCTAGCAGACGATATTTTAACTGTTATACAAACCTCAGATGTTAAGCAAAGCTTAGTGCTATTGCACGACGAAACCGCTGAACACGCCAATGTCGATCGCCACTGGCCACAAATTTTCAAATTAGATGGTATATACCCTATTCGCTTAAATAAAGAAGCTGAAATAGCTAGATTAGTTCGCTTTTTAACCGGAACTGCCATTGGTTTAGTGTTAGGTGGTGGTGGGGCACGTGGCTTAGCTCACGTTGGGGTTATACAAGCATTAGAAGAAGCAAATATCCCCATCGACATCATATGTGGTAATAGCATGGGGGCATTGATCGGCGCTCAGTATGCGTTGAGTACACCCTCTAGTGAATTAATCTCCAGTACGCGCAAACTGATTTCCGGTGGTGAACGTCCAACATTACCGATTTTTTCGTTACTGGCTGGCAAAAAAATCAAAGCCGGTTTACAACAAATGTTTGGCGATCTTGAAATTAACAGCCTGTGGCAACCTTTTTTTGCAGTCTCTTGCAACCTGAGTAAAGCTAAAATTCATACTCACGATTCTGGCCCTGTGTGGCATGCCATATTAGCCAGCAACTCACCAGCTGGGATCCTGCCCCCCGTTATTCAAAACGGTGAACTCTTTGTTGACGCAGCCTTGTTAGACAATGTGCCAGTCAAGCCCATGCGCGACAAGCTTGGCTTTGGCACTTTGATAGCGGTAGACGTAGATGTACAAGAAGAGCTTAAAATCGCTAACGAAATTAATACGTTTTCGCCTTGGCGTACATTAGCTCAGTACTTCAATAAAAAACGAAACAGCCAGTTACCGAATATCATGGAAATTTTACAACGTTCTGGACATTTAGGCGGGCTAGCTAAACGAGAAACATCAATTGCCATGGCTGATTATTATTTGCAACCGCCAGTGTCACAGTTTCGACTGATGGCCTACAACAAAGGCCGGCGCATTGCAGATGCTGGTTATCAATATGCCAAACAACATATTGCAGATATTAAAAACACCATCTCTAAAAAATCGTAAAAAGGATATCGATTTGTTAACGCTTGCCACATCACAAGCTAACCGTAAAAGTAAAAAATTACCTTTATCGTTAGCGCAACAGCAAATTTGGTTAGATCAACAGCTACACCCTCAAAGCCCACATTTAACCACGGGCGGATTGGGCTTTATTAATGGACCGCTAGAGCTATCACTTTTTGAGCAAACCGTAGCCAAAATGGTTAACGAAAACGATGGGTTACGGCTTTTACCATTAACTGACGGCACGCAAATATTAATAGAACACTGGCAAGAAGACTTGCTCGAATACCATGATTTTAGTCAGCAAGAAGATAGCGAACAGGCGATTGTGCAATGGTGGGATAATACTTATCCGTCTGCTATTCCACTAGATGGTATACACAAACCTTGGCATATCTATTTAATTAAATCGACACCAGAGCGCTATTGTATCGCCATGAAATACCACCACATCATGATAGATGGCTTTAGTACCGCATTAGCCATGAATACCATGAGTGTCATATACACAGAACTGGCAAGAGCAAAATTAAAAATTACCGAGGAGCCCCTACCACTACCGGCTATTTACGCAAACGGACAAACCCAATATCAGCAATATATTACGGAATCACAAGCCTACTTGCAGTCAAAAGCTTGCGCTGCCGATGAAAAGTATTGGTTAAATTTGTTTAAGCAATTACCTGAACCATTATTGGAAGCCAAGTACCAATGCAACAACAAAGCCCAAGGTAGTTTACCTAACGCATTTAATCATTATCATCACATTGCGGTGCAGGATTATCACTTTTTTCAAGAAACGGCTAAAAATCAAAAAGCCACCACTTATCACCTTTTTATTGTCGCCATTTGTATCTATTTTTCGCGTATATACAATAAACAAGAAGTCGTGATCGGCGTACCCGTTTTAAACCGTAGTGGCAAAAAGTATAAATCGACCTTAGGCATGTTTGTGGTGATTATGCCGCTTAAAGTTTACGTTGAGCCAGACGCCACAACCGAATCATTGATTGAACAAGTTGTTGCGACTTTACGCGCGAGTTATCGCCATGCCCGCTACCCTGCCAGCATGCTAGGTCAAAAACTGGGCATGGTAGCCAGTGGAAAAGATAGATTTTTCGATATTACGGTGTCATTTGAAGCCACTAACTATAGTGCGCATTACCTAAACGCACCAACCAGCGAACCTAGGCATACTTTTGGCGATTAAGCTCGTTACCCATTATCAATTGCCATCTGTGAGTTTCATGAAAATGAACCCACTGAACTCGTGGTATCAGGTAGTGAAGAATATTTTTGTCAAAAAGAAACAACCGCGTTAGGCCAACATATTCAACGCTTACTTACGCAAATGTGTAAGCAGCCAAGCCTGCCTTATACCAAACTCAACTTAATCAACCCCGAAGATCTTGCCTTACCTAACCAAGATGATTTAAAGCCCAACGAAACCATCATCAGTTCGTTTTTACAACAGGTAGAAAACGTTCCAAACAACCCAGCTATCATTTGGCAACAAGATCAAAAGATTAACCAACTAAGCTATTTAGCGCTCAACCAACAAGCTGATCAGGTGGCTTTGGCGTTACAACAACACAATATACAGCCAGCCGATATCATTGCAGTTAAATTACCGCGAACGGCACAAACGCTTGTCGCCTATATTGCCATACTAAAAATGGGGGCTGTCTTGATGCCGATGGATCCGGATTTGCCCGCATCGCGGACTCATCAACAGCTAACCAATAGCCGTGCAAAACTCATTTTTTTAGAGACGACAGCAAGTGAACAAAATGACAACCAAGAACCCAATGTTCAAGATATAAACCAAGCACAAACTCAGCAAAAGCCGATAATAACCATTACTTTTTCGCAGTTGTTAGCATGGTGTCAAGAAACTCACCAAACAAGCAGTATCAATACCTTGCCACGTCAGCAAGATCTTGCTTATGTTATGTATACCTCAGGCTCAACAGGTTTACCAAAAGGCATATGCGTTAGCCATCAAGCATTGATAAGCCGAATTAATTGGTTAAAAAGCACACTTGAATATAGTGCTCAAGACACTTGGCTACAATCGATTCAGCTGAGCTTTGATCCCGCATTAATCGAAGTCTTTTTACCTTTATGCTCTGGTGCTAAGGTCGCGCTTGCAGGACCAGGAAAAATTGCACCGAATGAGTTAGCCAAATTAGTCCATGACTTTACGGCCACTAGCATAATATTTGTTCCCACTACATTAAATTATTTTAATCAAGCGGCGACTGAATTTGCCAATTTACCCTTGCGTGTAGCCATTAGTGGCGGCGAGGTTTTGCAACAAACTCAAGTAGACCAATTTCACAAATTAACCAACGCCAAATTATTTAATTTATATGGCCCAACCGAGGCCTGTATTTTTGCAACCAGCTACCTAACACAAGCTAATGCGCCCTATAAAGCGGTGCCAATTGGCAAACCGGTTGCAAACACCAGCATTTATATATTAGACGTTCACGGTATGCCACTGCCAAACGGCTGTATAGGTGAAATTGCAATAGCGGGTATTGGGCTTGCTAACGGATATATTAACGACGAAATAAATACAGACGCACGTTTTGTTAAAGCTCAATTTAACCCAAGTACGATCTTGTATCTGTCAGGTGATAAAGGCTTTATCAATGAGCAAGGTAACCTAGAATATGTAGCGCGTATTGATCAGCAAATTAAGTTACGTGGTCAAAGGATCGAGCCTAAAGAAATAGCATTAACGCTTGTGAAACACAGCTTAGTCACCACGGCTGCGGTTAAGCTAATTGACAATACATTGCACGCTTGGGTTGTATCACCCAATACACTTAGCCAACAGCAAATAAACCTTGTAAAACAAGCGCTACACCAAGCATTACCCGCGTATATGGTGCCACAGTTTATCCATCAACTTAGCAGTATTCCCAAACAAACAAGTGGCAAGATAAATTACGCTCAACTTACGCCAGTTACAAAACCTACAACCAACTGCACTGCACCACTTGCTCCTTTGCCAGCCCATTCTTTGCCAAACCATTCTCTGCCAAATAACAAAACCCAAGTAATTTTACTTAAGCTGGTTCGGCAAATACTCAGTAACAACAACATCAATGAAAACGATCACTTGTTTGATGCCGGAGCCGATTCACTCGCCTGCTTACAACTAATAAGCGAAATAAAAACCCATACAGGTAAAAACATCTCGTTTTCGATTTTGCTTGAGCATCCTACTGTGGTTTCGCTGGCCTCTGTGCTTGAAACATTGCAGCCACCCACCTGTATTAATTTAACTTTTAATCCGCAAGGCAAAACTCTATTTATTGCCGCATCGAGCCACAACGATGTGCTGCGTTTGACTAATTTAGCGAAAGCTTTAGGAGCTGAATATTCGGTTTACGTGCTGCAACCACCATTAACAATGGAGCCCAACAATCCGTCATCCGCTTTAACGGTTGAAAGCATAGCCAAGCACTATGCATCGGTTATTAGTCAGTACAATTTTACTCAGCCAATAACCTTAGCCGGTTTCTCGGTTGGAGGGGTTTATGCTTTAGAAACTTGCCGCCATTTATTAAACAGTAAAATAGTCGTTGAGCATTTATTTTTAATTGATACCACCTATCCTGTGCTGCCCAATATGTCGGTATTAATTTGTAAACTTTTTAACAAATTCGCGCAGCTAGTTCGACGTTTTCAACAGCCTATTATTCCTGTTTACATGCGCAATTTAGTTAATGATCCGGGATTAAGAACCCAAATTATTGGGCTTAAATCGTATCGACCTTTACCCATCAATCTGTCGACAACCCTGATCCAATCTAAACAATTACTATGGTTTCATCGATTGACTTTATCTTTTTGGGTAAAACTGTGTGCGCAAAAGCTATCGACATCATTAGTTGCGGGCAAACACAACACGTTATTTTTACCGACTCAGGTAAAGGGAGTAGCGCAAGCCATAAAACAGGCGATAACCAAAGCCAATAAGCCTATGTCGCAGACTATTTAAACAATAATACTACGGCTTGTTGACGCACTTGTTAAAACAACAAATTACTCTATGATATTGATTATTAGTTGTACTAATTAACCACCAATCTCGCCTAAAAATTTGGAGCTAACATGAAGGATGATCAAGCAAGTTCCACCGCTTTGTCTGTATTACAAGGTATAATCTATGTGTCAAACAAACCGCAATTTGCCAATTTAGTTTCAACTGAAACGGCAAATGCCGGAAAAAAAATCCTCGCGGCCACCCGTCAAGGTCAAAAGCGCTTAAAGCAATTAAGTAACCCGCTGTTCGTTGCTGCAGTCCCCTTGATGGAAAAACTCATGATGCCAGGGATCACCTTACATTATGCGTTGCGTAAAAAATATATTGAAGATACCGTGCTCAATGCCATTAATGACGGCTGTACGCAAGTACTCAATTTAGGGGCGGGGTTTGACACGTTAGCTTATCGCTTTTCAAAGCAATACCCTAACATCAACTTTATTGAACTGGATCACCCCGCGACTCAGCAATTAAAAAGCCAAGCACTAGCAGTTGACAATTCTGCCACTGACAATTTACATCTTATTTCGGTTGATTTTACCCACCAAACACTGGCGCAAGTATTAGAACAAGCAAACTGTTTTTACCCCGACAAACCAACCATTTGCATTATTGAAGGGGTGTTAATGTACTTAACCCCTGAACAAATTTACGATTTATTTTTAGCGATTTCAGGTCAAATTAAAGCACCAACCAGTATTGTATTTACCGCAGTCGAGCCAGCATCAGCTAATAAAGGTTCTTATGGCCCACTGCTAAATATTTATCTAAAAATCAAAGGTGAACCGTTAAATTGGCTGTGCAACCGCCAAGACTTGCCGACATTTATGCAAAAAACGTATTTTGAAATCGATCATATAGCCAATTTTGAGGCTTTTAAAAGTAAATATGTGCCAGAGCATAATGGCGATATGCATCGCAATGAATACATAGCATTAGTCACCAAAAGGACTTAACAATATGCCTGTTAAAGTACAATTGGCCACCACAACCGAATTAATAGACAAGGTATTTCAGTTAAGACATCAAGTTTTTGTCGAAGAAGAAGGTTTGCTAGAACCGACGGAAGATAAGCGGATCATGGATCGATACGACGCTTATCCAAGTACAACGCAAATGATCGCCATTCAAGACGATACACCGGTTGGCTGTTTTCGGCTGTCTCTTGATTCACAACAAGGTGTACCTGCCGACAATTATTTTAACTTTAGGCCGCTGTTACCCGCCGATGCCGTCATCATGCATACAGGGTTATTTTGTTTGTTATCTGACTACCGAACAAATGGCTTGGCTATGTCTTTAATCCTAATGAGCGCCTACTTTGCCCATTCTAATGGGGTGACGCATGTTGTTGCACCAATCAACCCCAAGATAGCTAGGTTACTGTCTCGTATTGGATTTACTCAAGTGGCAGACGAATTTACTGATCCGCATTTGAATGCTCAAGTTCGCCCTATGATGCTGAACATGAAAGATCTCAATGACTTTTTTCTGAATTTTATCAACAAGAACCAACTACATGATTTTCTAATGGATTATGAACGTTGGTTTTACCGTGAAGGCGACACTGTGGTACAAGGCGGTACACCAGGAAATGAAGCCTTCATTATCATTGAGGGTCAAGTCGAAGTCAGAGTGCCGAGCACAACATATAAGATCGCCCAATTGGGGCAAGGTGATATGTTTGGTGAGTTAGCCTTGATAACCGACGAAGTTCGCTCTGCCGATATTGTGGCCACATCCGAAGTGCAAATGATGGTTATGTCTAAACAGGTGTTTATTGATCGCTTTATTAATCAACCAGAACATGCATTAAAACTGATGCAACTGTTAGGCAAAAGAACGCAAAATTTAATACTGCAACTAAGAGCTAAACAAGCTGTGGTAGATTAATTATTTGTATTTATTCAGCGTAATAAAATTGAAAAGCCATAGGTCGTTTCATATCTGCACAGAAAGTAATTAATCTACCTGATTTTGATAAAAACAGCCGTTTAAAAGCGTAAAATTTTCGTGGGCGAGCATTTATGCTTGCAGAGCCTGCAAACCTTTCTGTTCAAATGAGCAAGATGTCAGAATTTTGTACCCGAAAAACTCTAAGCCCTGCATCCATACAGGCACCAAAAGTAGGAACTTGTTAACCCAGTCTCGCCAACAAAATATCGCTTTAGATGGGTATATAGTCAAAGCGATCGGGTTTTAGGGGAAGCCGTCAAGCTTCGAGACCCCATGAGCATATGCTCTATTATGTGATTGGGGCGAGTAAGCGCAGACAATGAACCATAAAATCTGAGCGAGAAGACTATAGCAAAACTTGATTTAAATTTGAAAATCATAACTGATTTTCATAAACACACTGCGTTGATCTTGCTCAATATCAATTCGCTGCTCTTTTTGCTCAGCTTTATCCGCGTAGCCTAAATAGAAAACAGTTTTAGGATCAGGCTCATAAGCGTAAATTAGCTGGGTGCTAATACGTTTATTTAAATCATCAACCTCTTCGTTGTATAAATCAATATTACGGGTTAAATCGGATTGGGTAACCACCAAACGCAAAGAGTTATCCAAATTAAATTGCACATTTAAGCGAAAATCGAGTTTATTAACATCGTACAATTCACCTAATTCAACATCTAACACCTCACGGGTATATTTGGTTGAACCCGTTATATGCTCACCTAAGCGCCAATTAGAGCCAAACTCCATTTTAGTTCTATCTGCTGGACGGGTATTTTTTACATCAATCGCATCACCTAGCGTCCAGCGCGTCCAAACTCGAATATTCTTGATGGGATCAATTCTGCCATACAAATTTAAATAGGTTAACGCAAAGACTTCTCCATCCCAGTAGGCATCTTTGCTAATAACCCCAGCCTTAGCGTGTAATTGTTTGGGGCCATCCACCCATACATGGGCTTCATATTCATTTTCTAACTCAATTCCCGTTTGCTTTTCTTTAGTGCGATCCCAATCTCCATGGATCCCCCAACGTGTCCATGGGCTGCCTTTTTTACCGAACCACCATCGACCGCCACCGAATAACACCCTATCGTAACCCACTTTACCAATCGAGCTTAAATCCGCTCTAAAGTCCGTATCATAATCAATATAACGACCAACTAAATCATAGTTAGTTTGTAAGTATTTGTATTCCAAATTAATTGCATCGCCATTTTGTTCAACTGGAATATGAGCTAAAGGATCGTTGGGTTTAGGCGGTTGTTGCCCTTGAGGTGGCTTGTGGCCTTCTGGGGATAAAAGTGGCTTGCCTTCTTTTTCTAGCTTAGTTTTACGAAAAGCTAACGTATTATCTGAACGAGAATAGGCATATTGATATTTAAAACGATGTTCATTGACAGGTTGGTATACACCATCAAGCGAAACCACGCTATTTTTGTAGCCAGTATCATTCTCGCGTTGAGTCATTAACACGCCCATATTACTGCGCTGATCGAGATTATGCTGGTAACGTGCCACTAAGTTATTAGAGGCGACCTCATTGTCACTTTCGTCTTTTAAGTTAGCTTGCCAAGAGCCTTGACTGCGTGGCACGATAAATTGACTACTGGTGTCATTAGCCAGCAAAACTCCATAATTACTATTACCCTGCTTACCGGTAAACTTTACCCCGTAATCGGGTGCCACTAAATTTCGTGTATGGACTAAAGACATGCGAGAAGTGGAAAAGTAATCACTGCCATCTAAAAAGAAATCACGGTTTTCACGATACGTCGGAGAGAAGCTACTATTAACTGTGATTTGTTCAGCATCTGCTGACGCTTGTGAAAAATCAGGATTTAACGCAACATTTAATATATTGTCCTGCGTTATCCCCCAACGCATACTCAAGCTTAAGTCGGTTTCAATACTTGTATCAGGCCAACTCGCCATCACCGTAGGATCAGCATCCGTTACTTCACGAGTCTGCACTTTTTTGGCTGTAATACTAGGGACTAACTCAATATCACTACCGGGGGTAATATCTTTAAAACCACGGTACTTAGGTATTTGACACAAAAAGCAGGTGTTGCCTCGTTCTTTTGCTTGTGAGTTTATGTTAATACGGCTATCACGTGGCATAATTCGGGTAATTTCTATACCCCATTCTAAATCACTATTTTTAGATGATGAAAAGCGTAGCGCAGAAAACGGGATCGCAAACTCAACATCATAACCCTGTTGATGCTTATAACCTGCGCCCTGCCAAACGGCATTCCAAGCGCCATTGGTTCGGCCTCGTGTTTCATCACGTAATCGATCCCACTGAACCCCATAAGGGTTGAGAGAGAATTGAAATGCCTGTTGTTGCTGATTAAATGTGTCTAGCGTAATAGTCACATGATCATCATTGCCGATACTGTCACGGCGCTTATATTCTGCCCTGATCAACTCAGGATTAAAGTCTTGTGCTTTTACGCCAACAAACAGAGATTGACCATTTTGAAATATAAACGCTTGAGTACGCACTTGGGCTTGGGTGTTATCGGTTGGATACGTCACCACGTCGACATCGACAAGTAAAGCTTGCTGCCAACTTGATTCAGAAAGCTGGCCGTCTATCTCGATAGACGATGGTAAATAAGGTATTGAATTAACTGCTGTGCCTTGCGCTGCATACGCCACTTTAATCCAACCCAAACACAACAAAACGCAGGCTAATACCGCTTTACGACTCACAAACAACCCCACTTGCGCCCTCATTTATATGACAAATATACAAATACTGCGCAGTTTAACCAAAATTGATATGTTTTGCTGCTAGTGAGGTCATTTTTTACTTTGGTTAACGAATTGTAACAAACATCCGATGTTTGAATATTATGATACAACAGCAAATAGATATGGCGCTCTCAATGTATAAAACTAAAAAGCCCAAGTGCGGCAACACTCGGGCTATAGTCTTCTCGCTCAGGCCTTATGGTTCATTGTCAGCGCTTACTCACCCCAATCACATAATAGAGCATATGCTCATGGGGATTCGAAGCTTGACGGCTTCCCCTAAAACCTGATCGCTTTGACTATGTTTTTTAAACAAGCAAGTATAGCAATAGGTTTTAAGGTTTTTTGCTGCGTCTAATTTCAGCTTTACGTACCGCTTTACGAATACGATTAGCTTTGATTCGCTCCACTTTATTGTTACGTGCAACCTCTTTTCTCATTTCAATTGGCCGCATTTTTACCATTTGACGTAGGTAATTGATCTCTTTAGTTTCAAGTTCAGCCCAACCACCCAAAGGTAAATTGCGTGGAAGGCGTAACTGACCGTAGCGAATACGAGTTAATCGACTCACTGTACAGTCTACCGCTTCCCACATGCGGCGAACTTCGCGGTTACGCCCTTCTGATAAGGTCACATGATACCAACGGTTTAAACCTTCACCACCTTGACGCGACACTTTGGTAAATTTGGCGGGGCCATCTTCTAATTGCACACCCATGCGTAATTTTTGCACGATACCATCGGTAACCTCACCAAATACGCGTGCAGCATATTCTCGCTCGACTTCATGTGATGGGTGCATTAATCGATTGGCTAATTCACCGTCTGTGGTAAATAACAATAAGCCACTGGTGTTAATATCTAAGCGACCGACTGCTATCCAGCGGCCACCGTTTAAACGCGGTAAGCGGTCAAACACGGTTTTATCATGATCAGGATCGGAACGGCTGCAAATTTCACCTTCAGGCTTGTTGTAAATTAACACTCGGCAAGGAATAGATTCAGCCGTGCTAAATTTAATTTGGTTACCGTCAACGCGTAAAACATCGCCTTCGCCAACGCGTGCACCGAGCTGGGCAACTTCACCATTGACACTCACGCGCCCTTCTGCAATAACGCGTTCCATTTCACGACGAGAGCCAACACCGGCTCTAGCCAGTACTTTCTGTAGTTTCTCTGACATCGGATTCTCCCGAATCGGATTGATTTTCGTTAGTCGGTCCAGTTTCAGGTAAGTCGTCTATAAAAGGAGACTCATTACCTAAATTAAAGGATGCGGGTGCCACTTCAGGCAGTGGCGGTAATTCTTCTAATGACGCTAGGCCAAAATAATCTAAAAAAACAGGCGTTGTCGCAAATAATGCTGGACGCCCGGGTATTTCTTTGTGGCCAATCACTTTGATCCAGCCACGTTCTTGCAAGGTTCGAATAATACTAGAGCTAACCGCAACCCCACGCACTTCTTCAATTTCACCTCGGGTAATGGGTTGTCGATAAGCGATTAACGACAAGGTTTCTAGCATGGCACGCGAATATTTGGGGGCTTTTTCTGTCCATAATTTAGATAACCATGGGCTGAGTTCACTACGGGTTTGAAAACGAAAACCCGACGCCACTTTAATTAACTCAATACCTCGACCTTCGTAGTGATTTTGTAAATCTTTAATCAAGCCGTTAACCATACGCACAGACAAATCAAATTCATCTAAAACCGTACTACGTAAATTATCGATAGACATAGGTTTGCCAGCTGCAAAAATAGCGGCTTCAATAATTTGCGTATAATGTTGCTTTTGTTTTTTAGTGGCCACGCGCTTTCACTTACTTATCCGCTTTTAAAAAGATTCCAACAAACCGCGCTGGGCCAATACACGTTCAACCGTATCAACCGTCGTTTGTGTTTGCGTATCAATCTCTAAATTGACTTTAGCACCTAGGCTTAACTTATCAAAATTAGTGATTTTCAAAGTTTCAGGGATCAGGTGCACCCAAAATTTGCCCTCAGCCACCTTGCCTATGGTTAAACTACAACCATTTAAGCCAATATAACCTTTATGAAAAACATATTTTTGCCACACCTCTGGCACGGAAAACTCAATCGCTATTTCCCCGTCGTTTTCTAAAAGCTGTTCTACTTTAGCTTGAGTATGAACATGACCAGATAAATGATGGCCGCCAATTTCATCGCCAAACTTGGCCGCTCGTTCAATATTAACCCAATCGCCGGCGTTTAAATCCGCTAAATTGGTTAAACGTAAGGTTTCTGGAATAACGTCAAAAGCTAAACTCACAGATTGACTTTCAAGCTTATGTTCAATCTCAACAATAGTTAAACAGGCACCGTTAATCGCCACACTAGCACCAGTTTCTACTCCTCTTGCTTGTTCATCGGTCAACTCAAGAATAAATTGCTTGCCGTAGGGCTTTGATTCTACAGCAACAAGTTGGGTTTCAAACTTAACAATGCCAGTAAACATGCTTTCTCTTAATATTTCGTAATTACGCTTATCATTTACGCTAAGAGCCGTTAAACTGCGCGGCCGATTAACTAAAGATTGTGGATTCTAAATTTATGGCCGTATTTGTGCAAGCTAAGCGTATCATTCAGCTAGCTTGGCCGATTGTGATCACGCAGTTAGCTCTATCCGGAATGGTCACTATCGATACCATTATGGCGGCGCGCTATAGCTCGGTTGATATGGCAGCTGTCGGCACATCTTTAGGTTTATGGTATCCCATTTCTCTTTTTGCTTTAGGTGTATTAGCTGGCTTAGGCCCAATATTTTCACGTGATTACGGTGCGCGTAATAAACGTACCGGCAATAGCCACTTTAGTAATGCCTTAGTAATAACCACGGGGCTGGTTGCTTTTACAGCTCTGCTAATGCTTTTTAAAACGCCTCTATTAGCGCCGTTAGCGTTTGACCCTGCCATGCTAACGATAATGCATGATTACCTGTTTTACTTAACGCTAGGGCTACCTGGGTTTTGTTTCTTTATTTTGTATCGAGTATTAAACGAATCCATGGGCAATACTCGATTATTAATGTGGCTACAACTAGCAGCATTAGCATTGAATATTCCGCTCAATTGGATGTTTATATTTGGTGAGTTTGGCGCGCCTGAATTAGGCGGTGCCGGCGCAGGCATTTCAACCACCCTACTTAACTACCTGTTGTTTTTTGTGATTTGGTATATCAGTAATAAACATGCCAATTGCCGCCCTTATATTAAGCGTGCCAGCATAAAATTTGTCACCGTTAAAAAATTACAAGAGTTACTCAAACTTGGTTTGCCTGTTGGTGTGACCATGTTTTTAGAAGTAGCATTGTTTGGCGCTGTCGCGCTAGCGATTGGTCGCTACGGCCCAGAGGCTGCTGCTGCACATCAGGTTGCAATTAACTTTGCCAGTATGATGTGGATGATACCGCTGAGTTTAAGTATTGCCACCAGTGTTGTAATAGGCCAATCGATGGGCGCTAAAAGCCCATTGCAAGCCATACAAGCAACCAAAGCGGGTGTATATATAGCGGTATGCTTTGCCGCAGTAACCGCGACCATCACCATAGTCGGTCGGCATTATGTATCATTAATATACACACAGGATGTTGCCGTGGTTGAAATTGCCACCGCATTACTAATTTGGGCCGCTATTTTTCAGTTGTCTGATGCAACGCAATGTGTCACCTTGGGGTCACTACGCGGTTTTAAAGATACACAAAAGCCTATGTGGTTTACCATATTTTCCTACTGGGTTATTGGCTTTCCCGCTGGTTGGATATTTGCAGAAACCACTTGGTTCTGGCATGAGCCATTAGGCTTGCATGGCTACTGGATTGGCTTATTGACGAGTTTGTCCTGTGCCGCCATTTTATTAAGCTTACGACTAAAACGAATTATCTATAAAATTCGTCGGATTAGTCGTTTCCGCCATTCGCCTCGCGTTCGCTAAAGTGCTATGATCGCGCGCAGTGCAGTTATACTAATACTCGATTTGTACCCAATTACTATTCGATTTGATTTATTTATAGGAACACACCCATGAGCCTAGCTGATAAGGTTTTAGCCGTTAATGATGATTTGCCGATCCGTACTGATAACCCTGTACACAGTGGTAAAGTGCGCTCAGTATACTGGCTAACTGAAGCTGATAGCCGCCGTTTAATCCAAGAAAAAGGCTATAATGTTCGCCCCGATGCACCACTTGCCATTATGGTTATTAGCGATCGTATTTCAGCATTTGACTGTATTTGGCACGGTGAAGGCGGTATGCGTGGTGTTCCGGGTAAAGGCGCTGCATTAAACGCGGTTTCTAATCATTGGTTTAAACTATTTAAAGACAACGGCTTGGCCGATAGCCATATTCTTGATATTCCTCACCCGTTTGTTTGGATAGTGCAAAAAGCTAAACCGGTCAAAATCGAAGCCATTTGCCGTCAATACATTACCGGATCTATGTGGCGTGCCTATAGCAAAGGCGAACGTGATTTTTGTGGTATTCAATTACCAGAAGGCTTAGAGAAAGACCAAAAGCTCGCTGAATTACTGATTACTCCGTCAACCAAAGGGATATTAAAAGGCATCCCTAACGTGCCAGAAGTTGACGATGTCAATATTACCCGCGATGACATTGTTAATAACTATGCCGACTTCAACTTCGCAAGCCCAAGCGATATTGATTTGTACGAAAAGTTATTAAAAGAAGGCTTTAATGTAATTAGCGATGCATTAGCCGAAATTGATCAAGTGTTTGTTGATACGAAATTTGAGTTTGGTTATGTCGAAGACGCTAACGGCAATGAAAAACTCATCTACATGGATGAAGTGGGAACGCCTGATTCATCACGAATTTGGGATGGCCCAAGCTATCGTGAAGGCAAAGTTGTAGAAAATTCAAAAGAAGGTTTTCGTCAATTACTGCTAAACCATTTCCCAGATCCGGATATTTTATTAAACAAAGACCGCATGGACGAGCGCTCAGCTTTAGCACGAGATAATGCACTGCCGACCGAAGTGTTGATGAAGGTATCAGAAACTTATGTGTCTATCGCAGAAAAAATTACAGGCGAAAAGCTAGTATTGTCTGACAATCCTAAAGCCGAAATTATTGCAGTACTGCGTGACCAATATGGCTTAATTGATTAATGGCAATGGATTAGTGATTTAATCACAAAATAAGCCGTTGCAAAACGGCTTATCCCATCTTATTCAAACCACCTAAAATAGGAAAAACCATGTTAGCGCCTGTTCATGATTTATTACTTGATCTACAAAAACTAACCAAGTGTCCGAAAGTGAGTTTAGCGCTAGAAGCTGAATTAACGGACTGTTTGTTAATTGAATTCAGCCATATTGATAATGGCCTAGAGTATTTAATTACCTTGGAGATCCCACAAGAAAGTTTTAACGATGCGGAACTTGATCAAATTAGCGATGCATTTTTTGCTGAATTAGATACGCAAAAACAGCTACATGCTAATGAAGAAGGCGGCTGCCAGTAGTTAAAGCTTGCTACCATTTTATAAACTGCAAGCTGTTGCCATTCAAACACACTAATTTGGTGTGTTTGAAACAAAGAACAAAAATACGGTAATGCGCTTCGTGGTAAGAAGCGCACATTATTTAAAAATCCAATATTAGGGTTGAGCTTGCAACACAGGATCAGCTTGACCGACTTTAAACGTTTCATGGAAACGCGGCATATTTTGTTCGTGCCATTCTCCACCCGCATCCCATATATGGAACCACTTGGGTTGTTGATGGTCCCAACTCCAAATTTCAATTTGCGAAACCATTTCACGAAGCAACCAAGGCTTTTGCGCGGCTAAATCATTGTGCTCACCCGGATCGGTTTGCACATTAAATAATTGCCACGGGCCTTCTTTACTGGTTCGCACGACCTTGTAATCACCTAAACGACCCGAGGTTTCGCTAAAGCCTTTTTGGTGACGCATCGCGTAAATCATTTTGGTGTCGTGAGTCGGCTTACCCGCTTGTATTTTCGGCCAAACATTATAGCCGTCTAAGTCTTTGCCTTCGGGTATTTTGGCGTTACCTAAGGCGGCAAACATAGGATAGAAATCTAAAGCTGAAACCGGATGATGAAAGGTATTGCCACCCTTAATTTCTTTTGGCCAATGGAACATCATAGGTACACGAATACCGCCTTCATAGGCACTACCCTTACCTCGGCGTAATGGATAGTTGTTAGCGCCTTTAATGGTTTTACCACCATTATCACTTAAAAACACAATCAGCGTATTATCATATTCACCAGTACGTTTTAGCGTATCGACTAATTTACCAACGCCGCGATCAACCGCATAAACCATGCCCGCATAAATTTTCCGATTTTTGTCGGTAATATTAGGGAACAAAGCCATGTCTTCTTCTTTCGCTTCTAACGGTGTATGCGGCGCGTTATAAGCGAGATATAAGAAGAATGGTTTATCTTTTTTACTGGCTTTTTCGACAAAGGTAGACGCTTCACGCGATAAGCCATCAGTTAAATATTCAGGCTCTCGTACTTCTTGACCGTTATATTCAAGCGGCCAGTAATACATATTAACGTTATGCTTACCACGCTTAACTAGACGCTCATATTCTGGCTCGTATTTTTCCGGAAAGTAATAATGCCCGCCCGCTAAAAAACCATAAAACTCATCAAAGCCACGTACATTCGGGTGATGATCAGCATGTTCACCTAAGTGCCATTTTCCAATAGCTCCAGTGTAATAGCCGGCGTTTTGCAACACCTTACTAATAAAAGTTTCTTCCTTAGGTAAACCTTGGTTGGAGCCCTTACGCGGTAAATTAAATTGCGCGCCGTATTCATGCGGATAGCGGCCTGTCATGAGCGCGGCTCGACTCGGGCCACAAAATGGATGCGCTACATAGGCCGAAGTAAATATAGTTCCACCGTAAGCTAGTTGATCAAGATTGGGGGTTTTTAGATCAGGTGAGTTATTAAAACCAACATCAGCATAGCCATGATCATCAGTTAAAATAACAATGATATTGGGTCGTTCGTCTTTCGTAACTGCACCGTTATTGGCAACATTTGCGCTATTAACATCTTGCGCACACCCCACTAAGCTTAACCCTGCTAGTACAGATAAGCTCAACAACACGTTTTTACATTTCATAAGCTGTTCTCTGCTCAATAAAATAAAGGATTTACAGAATAAATTAGAGTCAGTTTTTGGCACTGACTCTTAAATTACTGAATAAGGAATTAATGCGGCAGTATATTTTGCATTTGATGACGGAAGCGCTCGATAGTTGGATCATCAACACGCACTAACTCTTGCTCCATCATTATCACTAACTCTTTTAACTTAGCTTTGTATTTTGGATCTTTTGCAAGGTTATTTAATTCAACCGGATCGTTTTTCAGGTCATATAATTCATCACGGCTATCACCTGGGTACCAAACAAATTTAAAGTCAGGCGTTCTTATTGCTCGAATACCGTGCCAAGAGCCGTTGTACCATTCATATGCATACAAGTGCTTATCGACTTTGCCAGCATCCGCTACATCACCTTTTTCCATTAAATCAGTTAAATTACGACCATCAACTGCACCGTCATTCGGTAAGCTCATCCAATCCGCTAACGTTGGCGTAACATCAATTAACGAAACCTGACGCTCAACAACACGTGGGGCGATATCTGGGTTACGAACCAATAACGGAATACGCATTAATTCATCGTAAGCATATGGACCTTTATCGTATAAATTGTGCTCGCCTAGCATTGAACCTTGATCACCCACCACGACAATATGCAAGTCCTCATAAACACCTTCGTCCTTCGCGGTTTGAATAATATCGCCAATAGCTCGGTCGATCATGGCAATAGCACCATAGTAGAAGGTACGCATTTTTCGCCATTCTTCGTCATTTAAATGAGTTACATCATGCCATGGCCAGTAAGGCTCTTCTTGCGACATAGGTTTATTAACACGCTCTGCCATATGGTTGGCAGGAACTTTCGCTGTTTTATGGTCGTACATACTGGCGTAAGGCTCAGGTACGCGATAAGGTGGATGAGGTTGACTGAAGCTGATCACACCAAAAAATGGGCGACCGTCTTTTTTAGCCTTTTTAATAAATTTTTGTGCATTTTTAACCTTACTATACGCTTCTGTATCTTCATACGTGCCAGGTAAGGTCTGAAAATATTGATGCTTTTCACCATTTTCGTGGGTGAAGCCCTGTTTAAATTTTTCTACGTCTTGACGCATACCGTAAGGTGTCCATTGACGTAATGCTTGCTTACCGACATGCTCTTTACCGTAAGTAAATTCTGCGCCACGTAAAGCCGGTCCGTGGTAGCCTAAATGCCATTTACCGACATAGCCAACGTTATAACCATTGTCTGAAGCACGGCGGATAATACCACCTTCTGACATGCTTAAGGCATGAACACGTGAATGGAATAATTCAACATTGTCATCCAACCCTGTTCTGTGTCCCCAACGCCCAGTAAAGAAAGCCGCACGTGAAGGTGAACATAAGCCAGTGGTTGTCATTGCATTATCAAACCGCGTTGATTGTGCTGCTAGGGCATCGATATTAGGGGTATTTACAGGACCGCCTCGGTAAGAAAAGGTATCAAAACGCATGTCATCAAACATAAGCACAATGACATTCGGTTTTTTAGCGGTTTGAGAGGTACTGACAGTAGGAGACGAAGCTTGAGTACCTGTCATTGAACATGATGCTATGCTGATGCTACAAACAGCTGCAATGCTGCCCGCAATCAATTTTTTTAACATTTTTGTGTGCTCCAGTATTAACTACTTATAAATGTAGCAAGCCTTCACCTTTTCACTAAACTGCTAGTGCATAACCGTTTAAGCGAAAAAGAGGCAAAACAGCGAAATATCGAGTAACGCTGTTTTGCCTACCAAGCACAGCAAAAACAAAGGTGAACAATCGCTTGCTCACATTTCTATTTAAACCGATTTTGGCCTTAGACTCAACAACTAATTAACATTAATTGTTATTTTTATAAAGATATGATGTTTAAGCAAGTGCGGCGTATGTAAAATTGCGTAAAACATACGCCTAAAAAGGTGGGGTTAAAGTGTTTTAACTGATTTTCGCTCGACTAAACTAGGCATAAATAGATGCGTTTTAGGCGTGGCATCTTTTCCTTTGGTCGTTAAAGCAACAGACAACTCAGCCGCATATTTAGCCATTTCACTAATGGGATAATGAATAGTCGTCAAGGTAGGTCGGCTGGTCTGACAAAAATAAAGGTCGTCAAATCCAATAACCGATACATCTTCAGGTACGCGTATACCCATATCTTGTAACTCATTGATAGCACCAACCGCCATTAGATCGTTGTAGGCAATAATAGCGGTAAACTTTGCATCGCTTTCGACTAATTGACGAGCTAGCAATCGTCCTTCATCAATCGTGCCGATAGGATCGAATAAAATATTTTGTTCAGGGATGCTTATTCCGGCTTTTTCACAGGCTTCGAGTACCCCTGTTAATCGATCTTTTGGGTCGGCAATTTTTCGAGAGTGAGAAATAACCGCAATATCTTTATGCCCGCTGTCGATAAGGTACTTCGCTGCCAAGCGGCCACCTGAAACATTATCTAGCCAGACACAACGCTCAGCGATTTCAGGAATAAAACGATTGATAATAACCAGACCAGGAATACGCTCAGCAAGTTGGATAAGCTCATCATCTTCGACAAAATTAGTATGAATAATGATGTTGTCACAACCTTGCTCACTAAAAGAATAAATGGCTTCTTGTACTCTTTCATACTCGTCAAATGAGTTAGCGATAAGAATTTTATAGCGAATTTTAGAAGCGGCTTCTTCAACACCAACGCAGATAGGACCATGAAATGCACCCGCAATATTTGGTGTGATCAGCCCTATCATTTCAGTACGATTACAAGCTAATGCACGCGCGTTGGTGTTGGGGCGGTAACCCATTTCTTCAACTATCTTTTTAACATGCGCTTGGCATTTTTTACCAACACGCCCTTTACCACTTAGTACACGGGAAACAGTTGACGTTGAAACACCGGCTTTTTCGGCAACATCTTTAAGCGTAACGACCATTTAGCACTAAACCTTAACTCAAACTTATTTTGAGCAATATAAAGGCATGCGCAAAAATGCGCAATCACTTGCTCAAAAATATCAAATGAATAGGCAAAATTCTTCGGGCTAATTACAAAGAGACTAATTAAAAAAAGAAAGGGTTAATCTGCTGTGCGATTTTTTTTGTAGCGTTTATCGTAGGTTTTAGCAACTTCAATACAAAGATCTAATTGATGCTCATAGCGGGTATTTTCATCAACACCAAAATGATTTTTTATTGCTTCTTCTATTAAAATTGCCCGATTAGAATCGGTTTGCGCATCCATCCAATTAATCAGCCATGGCGGTAACTTAACATAGATACCTTTCTTTTTTTCTGATTCGGATTTACTCGGGCGGCCGACTTTTTTCATCTAGGACTTATACTGAATTAAATTGCAGGCGAGTATATACAGATTTAAACTTTAGACAATGGTTTTTAACGTATATACGTTTATTTTTTAAGCAAACGATTCAAAATAATACGAATTAAACTGGGCTTGATAATAAAGCAACTTTATAATCACCAAATGAAAACACCTGATTACATACTCGCGTTTCGCCAGCAATTCCCACTGTTAGTTAATAACCCAGAATTAATCTATCTGGATAACGCGGCGACGACCCAAAAACCTCAATGTTTATTAGATAGTATTTCACACTTTTATAGCTACTTGAACGCCAATACCCATCGTGCCAATCACCAGTTGGCCAGCAGTGCCACCCAACAATTTGAGTTGGCACGAGAACAAGTTCAGCATTTTATTAATGCTAAACACTCAAAAGAAATAATTTGGACTAAAGGCACCACTGAGAGCATTAATTTGCTGGCACAAGTTTTATCACAATGCGATCTACTTAAAACAAAAGGAAAAGAGATCCTTGTTAGCCAGTTTGAGCATCACGCGAACCTCATCCCCTGGCAACAAGTTTGTCAATCATTAGGCTTAACGCTAACCGTTGTTGAAGTCGAAAACATGGACGCCAATAGCATAATAAAGCGTTTTGCACAGCACATAACAGAAGACACGGCTCTCGTAGCCTGCACTCATGTTTCCAATGCTTTAGGTGTTCGTTTACCTGTAGAGCAAATTGTTGAGTTAGCCAAGTCACACAATGCTTTTAGTTTGATAGATGGTGCACAAGCGATCAATCATCATCCAATCGATGTGCAAGTTTTAGATTGTGACTTTTATGTATTTTCAGCCCACAAAATGTATGGCGCAACTGGGCTTGGTGTCCTGTATGGTAAACAAGCCATTTTAGAACAACTTCCTCCCTATCAATTTGGTGGTGAAATGGTTAGCCAAGCGCAATTCCACACGGCCACTTTCAATCAGTTACCGCATAAATTTGAAGCCGGAACCAGTAATACCGAAGCTGTCGTTGCCTTTGGTGCGTTATTAGACTGGTTGACTGAACAAAACAGAGACAAGCTACATCACTATGAACAGCAATTAAGCCAATATCTGTATAAACAACTACAACAGCTGGATTTTGTACAAATAATTAGCCCAAAGACAGCCACTGGCTCCATCGCATTTAATCTAATTGATTGGCACCCTGCTGATGTTGGTGAATTACTGTCACAGATGAATATAGCGGTCCGAGTGGGTCACCATTGCGCTCAGCCATTAATGACAAAGTTAGGTTTAAGTAACGGCTGTATACGAGCTTCCATTGCCGCATACAATACAGTAGAAGAGATAAATAAACTCATCACCGGCTTACAACAAATAAAAGAGTTTGAATAATTTATGGGGTCTATACAAAACAATATTGGCCAGATGCAAGCCCAATTTTCCCAATTTAATCAGTGGGAAGATAGGTATCGCTTTATCATGAAAAGTGGAAAAAATTTAGCGCCCTACCCAGCTGACAAGCTTAATGACGACTACTTAATAGACGGTTGTGAAAGCCGCGTATGGTTAAATTGGAAAATACAAGATAACAAATTATTCATTCAGGCAACGAGCGAAGCACGCATTGTTAAAGGGCTATTATGGATCTTAATTACGCCAATTGACCAACAACCTTTAACTGAAATAGCCGAGCTTGATTTAGCAGCTTACTTTCAAAGTTTAGGTTTAACTAAACACTTAAGTCCAAGTCGTGGCAATGGCCTGCTCACCATAGCCAAGCATATACAACAAATAGCACAACAAGCTTAAGTGTCAATTTACAAATATCCTTTGTTTTATAGTCAAAGCGATCGAGTTTTAGGGGAAGCTGTCAAGCTTCGAGTCCCCATGAGCATATGCTCTATTATGTGATTGGGGCGAGTAAGCGCTGACAATGAACCATAAAACTTGAGCGAGAAGACTATATCTCCAATTAAGGCGCTGCTACAATGCAGCGCAATTTAATTCAAACAACTGTTGTCACAATTAGAATTAATCAATTGCCACAACACCCTAAAACGGAAAACTTTACATGCGTACCAGCCAGTATGTTTTATCAACTTTAAAAGAAACCCCATCAGATGCCGAAGTCATTAGCCATCAGCTAATGCTACGAGCCGGTATGATCCGTAAATTAGCATCGGGTTTATACACTTGGTTACCCAGTGGTTTAAAAGTATTACGTAAAGTCGAGCGAATTGTTCGTGAAGAAATGGACAAAGCCGGCGCACTAGAAGTGTTAATGCCTGTTGTCCAACCTGCCGATTTATGGGAAGAGTCGGGTCGCTGGGAGCAATTTGGTCCCGAGCTATTGCGTATTAACGACAGACACGAACGCCCATTTGCTTTGGGTCCAACGCATGAAGAAGTGATTTCAGAATTAGTGCGCAAAGAAATTAATAGCTACAAACAGTTGCCGATTAATTTATATCAAATTCAAACTAAATTCCGTGACGAAGTCAGACCACGTTTTGGTGTGATGCGAGCTCGTGAATTTACTATGAAAGATGCCTACTCGTTCCATCTTTCACAGGACTGTTTGCAAAAAACCTACGATGCGATGTTCCAAGCTTACTGTAACGTATTTGACCGCTTAGGCTTAGAATATCGCGCGGTAATCGCCGATACTGGCTCTATTGGTGGCAGCGTTTCACACGAATTCCATGTACTCGCTGAGTCAGGCGAAGACGCCATTGTGTTCAGCGATGGTAGTGATTATGCAGCGAATATAGAAAAAGCCGAGTGCTTAATGCCAAGCATTGAACGCCCTGCTCCGTCTGCCGATGTTGCAAAAGTCGCGACGCCAAATGCCCATTCAATAGAAGAAGTCAGTGCATTCTTAAAAGTGGATGCGCAGCAAACCGTAAAAACATTATTGGTTCAGGGTGTTAACGAAGAAGGTGAAGCCAGTGGCGTTGTTGCACTTGTTTTACGCGGTGATCATGAATTAAATGAAGTTAAAGCTGAAAAAATTGCCGGTGTGTTTGCCCCGTTAACTTTTGCCACCGAAGAACAAATAAAACAAACCGCTAATTGCGAAGCGGGATCAATTGGTCCACAAGGTTTATCTTGCCCTGTTATCGTTGACCGTAGCGCAAGTGTATTAGCCGACTTTGTTTGTGGCGCTAATGAAACTGGCTTCCACCTAACGGGAGTCAACTGGTTACGAGATATTGAAACCTTCGAGGTTGCGGACATTCGCAATATCCAAGAAGGTGACTTAAGCCCATGCGGTCAAGGTAAAGTGTCGATAAAGCGCGGTATCGAAGTCGGACATATTTTCCAACTAGGTACAAAATACTCAGAAGCGATGAATGTTGGTGTGTTAACTGAGTCGGGTAAACACGAAGTATTAACCATGGGTTGTTACGGTATTGGTGTGTCACGCATTGTAGCTGCAGCAATTGAGCAGAATAACGATAAATGGGGTATCAAATGGCCACAAGCGATTGCACCTTTCCAAGTCGTTGTGTTGCCAATGAATATGCACAAATCACATCGCATACCCGATATTGCAGAAAAGATATATGCTGATCTACAAGCAAAAGGGATCGAAGTTATCTTTGATGACAGAAAAGAGCGCCCAGGTGTCATGTTTGCTGATTGGGAACTAGTAGGTGTAAGCCATACTATTGTCATTGGCGAACGTAACCTAGATGAAGGTATTGTCGAGTACAAATGCCGCACAACAGGTGAAAAGCAAAGCGTTAAAATTGACGAAATCGTCGACTTTGTGAGCGCTAAAATTGCCTAACAAATAACAGAAATAAGCTCGTACGAGGTTGTTTAAATACTTAAAAGGGTGCTAATTAGCACCTTTTTTATTTCAAAACGTCCTTTTGCAGCTTATTGTTATGTGTATATTTACGAATATTCCATGAGCTCAACAGGAGCGCCATTTACTTCGATAAAAGCAACACGCAAACCATCACTTGGAGAGTTAGGCTTAATAATAACCTTCTTCCCTTCAAGCTCTTCATCTAAATTATCTACCACGAATGCTACGTGGGGTACTGTTTTAACCAACTCTGGATAAGGGGCATCCTTCCAGTAACGCTGCCACTGAATCCCATAAGGATTATTTTCATGATCAGATACCGTCATTTTTAGATGAGGTAAGTCGATTTCACCTTCAAAACTCTCTGTTACGGGAATTCCCACATGATTAAACTTCATAATTTAAATATTCACCTAACTTTGAGATACACATAACGCCGCCATCACCCGCCGCAGGTAATTGGCGACTTTTTTGCGGAACGCAAAAAAGGTGCGAATTGCCGGAGGTCGGGTGCATGGCCTTGTTATGTTTTGCTTATTTGAACTAGCCTATCAAACATGTGTGTTTTAGGGCCATATTTTTGATGTAGCGAAATCTCAAAAGACTCTATTGAAACTAACGCTCCAACAATGATTTCATCTGACTTCCAATACCCGCACCGATCGTATTCTGCGAGCTCGCCATTGAAGTCAATCTCGACTATATCCCATATTTCATCACAGGAATCGGCGCGCTCTCCAATAAAAACGACCTTTCCCTGATGTACCTTTCGTTCAATCTCTCCAGAAAAATAATTATCCCACCACTTTTCGGAACCAACCTTTCCATACTTCTGAATATATTCAGGATAATCAGCAATCAGATCTTCATTGACGCCATTCGCCCAAGTAGTAGGCTGATTTTTTAAGTCAAATATCAATGACATTGCGCGATCTCAAAAAACAGTCATGATAGAACGACCCATTACTGAGTCGTCCCCAAATTTAATCAAAGAAAAAAATTTAATCAGACACCCATAAAAAAATTTAATCAGACACCCATTATTTAATAAACTCCCCTTATTGACAAACCCTAAAAATGAATTAAATTTAACTGTATATAACATCAGTTATTTGATTGATTTGGCAGGTAGAAAATGGCAACCGCACGACGCTCGCAAATTTGTTTAGAGGAAACCCAATATTATCACTGCATATCACGCTGTGTGCGCCGCGCGTTTTTATGCGGCAATGACAAATTCACCACTAAAAACTTTGACCATCGTAAAGGCTGGATAGTCAAGCGCATCAAACAACTAGCCAGTATCTTTGCCATTGATATTGCGGCTTATGCCGTTATGAGCAACCACTATCATCTCGTACTGCATGTTAACCGCGAAAAAGCTTTAGCATGGGAAGACCAAACCGTATTAAAACAATGGACATTACTGTGTAAACCTAAACCTGTTGTTGAGCGCTGGTTAACAGGCAAAATTTAATCAGACACCCATTATTTAATAAACTCCCCTTATTGACAAACCCTAAAAATAAATTAAATTTAACTGTATATAACATCAGTTATTTGATTGATTTGGCAGGTAGACAATGGCAACCGCACGACGCTCGCAAATTTGTAAAAATTTAATCAGACACCCATTATTTAATAAAGTCCCCTTATTGACAAACCCTAAAAATGAATTAGATTTAACTGTATATAACATCAGTTGTTTGATTAATTTGGCAGGTAGACAATGGCAACCGCACGACGCTCGCAAATTTGTTTAGAGGAAACCCAATATTATCACTGCATATCACGCTGTGTGCGCCGCGCGTTTTTGTGTGGCAACGACAAATTCACCACCAAAAACTTTGACCATCGCAAAGGTTGGATAGTCAAGCGCATCAAACAACTTGCCAGTATCTTTGCCATTGATATTGCGGCTTATGCCGTTATGAGCAACCACTATCATGTTGTACTGCATGTTAACCGCGATAAAGCCTTAACATGGGATGACCAAACCGTATTAAAACAATGGACATTACTATGTAAACCTAAACCCGTTGTTGAGCGCTGGCTATCAGGCAATATCATTAGCCAATCTGATAACCTCATTATTCAACAATGTGTTACCGAATACCGCCAACGATTAATGGATATCAGTTGGTTTATGCGCTTTTTAAATGAACATGTTGCAAGGTTAGCCAATGAAGAAGACAACTGTACAGGCCGATTTTGGGAAGGACGGTTTAAATCACAAGCCTTGTTAGATGAAACTGCATTACTGGCGTGTATGGCTTACGTGGATTTAAATCCCATTCGCGCTAATATCACTGATTCCTTAGAAACGTCTGATTACACCTCCATTCAAGAACGCATGGGTTTACAACCTGAACCACAAACCAACCCAATACCAGCAAGCGAAAATGACCTAAACGACAATCAGCAAAACGAAAAACTACAGCACGACAACACAAGTACTCCACTGCAAGACAGGCTGGCATCTATACCTTTAGCGCCACTGCAACGTTTTGCTGGTAATAGCCATATCGAAAACAACAAACAGGCCATTCAACATGAACTGATAAACTATTTGGCATTGGTTGATTGGACGAGTCGACAAATACACCCAAACAAACGCGGCAAGGTCGCAGCTGAGCATCCCAGTATATTAACCACACTCAATATCACAGAAGATAATTGGCTCGCCTTTTCCAACCAAATAGAACAAGACTTTAGCCAAGCCATTGGTACCGAATCACGCTTACACAGTTTTGGACGTTCATTACATAAGAAACGCCATCGAGGTTTGGGTAAAGCTAAACGCTATTACGCCATTCCCGCAGCATTGACATCAGCTTGAATACCGCCGAAAAAGCGTACTATTAATCTCACCATCCCGTGTTTATTCACGGTGCTTGCACTTGTACAAGTTTAAGCAATTTCCACTACTAACCCTAAACTTGGGTGATTTTTCAAACCATTATCAAACAAAAGTGAAGCAAACTGGCTGAATGGCGATGTGTTAACTATTCAACCAAGTCGTTGATCTATTTTTAAGATGGGTGTCTGATTTATTTTCCTCCATTATTAAACAACAATGAAGAAAATAGGTTAAATGGCAATTTGTGTTAGTTATTCAATACAAGTCGCTGGTTTATTTTAGGATGGGTGTCTAGTTAAATTATCTAGTTAAATTAATTATTTTCGTTTACAAAAATATCTTAAAAAAAGAGACTGATAACCTCAATTTTCGATTTACAAAGCGCCAGATTTCTGTGCCTGTAGTTATTAGCCAACAAGAAGCAATATCAATAATCAACTTGATGTCTGGAAAATATCAATTAATTTGCAGTTTATTATTTGGTGCTGGTCTCAGGATTAATGAAGCACTTAGATTAAGGATCAAAGATCTGGATTTTAATAACCAATCTATATTCGTTTTTCGGGGAAAAGGCAACAAAGATAGATGTACTTTACTACCGCTAACACTCGCGCCTAAGCTTAAAAATCAAATAAATTACGCAACTCGCTTACACCATAAAGATCTTTCCGATGGGTATGGTTTAACGTCGTTACCTATTAGCTTAATAAAAAAATATGGTAATGCAGCTAAAGATTTAAGCTGGCAGTATCTATTTGCCTCTTCAACCAGATGCATGCACCCGCAAGACGGTTATATTTGTCGTCATCATATTCATGAGTCTGCTTTTCGAAAGCAATTGCGCAAAGCCGTTCTTGCAAGCGGAATTAATAAACGAGTAACTGCCCATACTTTCAAGCATTCCTTTGCCACTGAGCTTTTACGCAACGGTGCTGATATTAGAACGGTTCAGGAGTTACTTGGCCATAACGATGTTCGAACCACAGAAATTTATACTCACGTAATTGGCAGTAAATTCGGCTATGCTAAAAGCCCATTGGATTTGGGCTAGATAGCAGATAATTAAACAGACACTAAGGGGGAATTCGCGATCAACAACAAACTAATGCAATTCTTGTAAGCTGTCTTTACCCGCTTGTGTTGGCTTAGGGGTTGGCAAGCTAAATGTGCTGAGTTCGGCAGGGCGACCCACGCCATACCCTTGTGCGTAATGGATCCCCATACTGGACACAGCCTCTAATATTTCTTCAGATTCGACAAATTCGGCAATGGTCTTCATGCCCATGACATTGCTGATTTCATGTATCGAACGGACAATTTCCTTATCACGTAAGTTAGAGGTCATTTCTTTAACAAATCCACCATCTATCTTCACATACTCAGCTGGCAGGTTTTGTAAGTAACTATATGAAGAAAAGCCTTTACCAAAATCGTCAAGAGCAAACACAAAACCGTGCTCTTTGAGTTGTTCGATTAACCCCGCTGCCGTACTTAAATTCGACACAGCGGCGGTTTCAGTTATTTCAAAACATATCGCTTGCGGTGGAAAACCAGCGCGATCATGTAAGCTAATAATGTAGCCAATTAAATCTTCATCCGTTAATGATTCGCCAGACAAATTAATTGAGAAGGTCACGCTATTCCACAGTTCTGGTCGAGCTGACAACCAACGGAAAACATTTTTTATCACCCAGCGGTCAATTTTCGGTGTTAAGCGAAAACGTTCCGCTGCCGGTAAAAATAAACCCGGCGACAATAAACCTTCTTTTTCGTCATTCATTCTTAATAATATTTCATAATGAATGCGTTCTTTGCTATTTACGTCGGTAGCACTAATGGGTTGAAAATATAACTGGAATCTATCATTAACTAAGGCGTCATTAATTCGAGTCGCCCAACGCGGAGCCTGATGATGTGAATTTAAACTTTCATTACTAATATCAAAAACGCGAATATTATTTTGTCCGGCATTTTTTGCCATATAACAGGCAACATCGGCTTCTCGACGAATTTCTGCTATTTCTTGGCTAGTCGAGACGATCTGCGTAACACCTAGGCTAGCGCCAATTGAGTAGATTTTCCCACCCCATATAAAGCGGTAATCTTTAATCTGGTCGACAATTTTTTCAAACAAAAGCATGGAACTTTCAACGGTCACGTTGTGGAGAATGATCCCAAACTCATCACCACCTATGCGCGCGCACACGTCTGTTTTTCGAATTTGGGTTTTTATTACAGAACCCACTTCATATAGCAACTGATCACCGGCCGCATGGCCTGCGCTATCGTTAATCAACTTAAAGCGATCCAGATCTATCTGACACAATACGTGCGTGCTACCGAGTTGCTTGGCTTCGGCAAAAGCGAGCTGTAGTGCTTCTTCATATTTATGACGATTGAGCAGTTTGGTGACGGCATCATAGCTTGCTTGAAAATCTAACTTACGTCGTAAACGTTCAGCCTGAGTCATGTCTCTGAGTACAAGCACTGAACCTATAATTTTTTCATTTTCGTCGCGTAGCAAGGTTATGTGCTTTTCAATAAATAAAGTATCAATGCCACGGTTTATTTTATGGGTAATTCGACTGAGACTGGTTGAGGTTCCTGCACTAAGCACTTCCTGCATAATAGTTTTTAAGTTGTTTGCATCTTCCATTTCTGTAAATGGCAAAACTTCAGCCACATGCAAACCGCGAACTTCATCCAAATTTTTATTCAACAAGTAACAAGCGGATGAATTCATAAAACTAATGTCGCCATCCAAATCAGTAGTGATCACCGCATCGCCAATAGATTTTAAAATTACCCGATTAAATTCTTTGGCTGAGAACAAATCTTTAAACATTTTATTTAATGATAATGCCAGATCCCCAATCTCATCTTTGCAATCAACATCTATTGCACTAACAAAACCCTGTTCGGGTTTGATACTCGTTACCTGATGACTCAGGCTGGCAATGGGTTTAAGAAAATTTTTCTCTAGCGCGTAAAGTAAACCTATCAAAACCGCAACTATGACAGCTAATAATAAAAACGCATAGTTATACAAGGCTGAATTGTCTTGTGCGTCTGGCGATAGTAAAGGAGGAAAGTCTAACTCAACGTATCCATTACCTAAATAGTCTTCAAATACTAAATACTTAGGTGCAGTAGCAATTAAAAAAGAAAATGAACGCCAGTTAGATAAGTTACCTTGCCCACTTACATCGATTGCGTCTGTGAAGCGTGCGGTAAAATGAACTTTTGTTTGTTGGTACCAAGCGTCGTCAATAAACGTCGCATATAAATAAAACTGATTATTACCCAGTGGTTGAATAGTTGTTAACGCCGGCGTATTGGCAATTTGCGAAACACCAAACGATACATTAATCGATTTACTGTTGATCCAGTTTTGTAATTTGTCTTTGCTGACTGTGATTTGGCTATCACTGGAGGCAAGAATGGCGCCTTGATTATCGAAAACAATCCCGATATCAGACAGCTTGCTAGATAACATGACTGGCGATTGATAGCGATTATATAACTCAGCGTTTGCTTTCGCTGCATTAATAAAATATTCGACCAAAAGCTCAGAAGCGGTCTGATTAGACGCTACTGCTCGACTTTGTTGTTCGGTCTGCCATTGTCCCAATGTATGTTTAGTTGCCAATACGAAGGCAACGACGACAACAATCATCGCAACAGCGGCAAAGATTAAAAACCTTTGCGTTAATTTCATTGTATTAGCTAACCCACTACCCTAAATAACTCTCGTTAGTGTTTCTATTTATTATTAATGTAAGAGTATATTGGTTAGTCATTAACCGTTAAAACCGACCCATAGTCAAGTAAATTTTATACCTCTTGACTGGCTAAACGCACCAATTAGCAACCTTTAAACGCACTCAAACAATGCAAATATTTAACATGCGTGAAACAATTGCATTATCGTTGTGATAAAATACCTTGCGCACCTGAAGTTATTGAATTTTCCATCCCAAGATGGTGCACTCGTATCCATAAATACAAATGACATAAACAAAGAGGTTAAGTCATGAAGTTAGTTACTGCGATAATAAAACCGCACAAACTGGACGACGTTAGGGAGGCGTTGTCTGCAATTGAAGTAAAAGGAATAACAGCAACAGAAGTAAAAGGCTTTGGTCGTCAACGCGGACACGTAGAGCTATACCGTGGTGCTGAATACAGTATAGATTTTGTGCCCAAAACAAAATTAGAAATTGCTGTTACAAACGAGCGAGTCGATGAGGTCATTGATGTAGTCATGAAAGCGGCCAATACCAGCACCATAGGTGATGGTAAAGTTTTCGTCACCAATTTAGAGCAAGCTTTCCGCATTCGTACCGGTGAAGCTGGCGAAGAAGCACTATAAGGACGCATGATAAAATATGAAAAAACTTCTTTTATCTTTGACCTTACTTCTACCTAGCATGGCTTTTGCTGACTCATTGGACACTGGCGATACCGCTTGGATCTTAACTGCTAGTGCGCTGGTGTTGTTTATGACATTACCAGGGCTAGCTTTGTTTTATGGCGGCTTAGTTCGCAGTAAAAACGTTTTATCTGTATTAATGCAATGTTTTGCGATCGCCTGTATGGCTTCGTTGCTTTGGCTTATTTTTGGCTATAGTTTGTCGTTTGGTGAGGGCAATGCTTTCATTGGTGACTTGTCAAAAGTTTTCCTACAAGGAGTCGAAAAGGACACATTAGCGGGCACCATACCTGAACCCCTATTTTTCGCCTTTCAAATGACATTCGCCATTATTACCCCTGCGTTAATGGTCGGCGGATTTGCAGAACGAATGAAATTCTCTTCTGTATTATTATTCTCTGCTGCATGGTTAATTTTAGTTTACTTCCCTGTCTGCCACTGGGTTTGGGGTGGCGGCTGGTTAGGCAGCATGGGACTATTAGATTTTGCTGGTGGTACCGTGGTACATATTACTGCTGGGGTTGGTGCTTTGGTGGCCGCGATTGTAATTAAAAACCGTCATGGCTATCCAAGTGCGAGCATGATGCCCCATAATCTAACCATGACATTAACTGGCGCTGGTATGCTTTGGGTTGGCTGGTTTGGTTTTAATGGTGGTTCGGCACTTGCTGCTAATGGCGACGCAGCCATGGCAATAACCGTGACTCATATATCAGCCGCAGCCGGCTCTTTAGCTTGGATGGTGATGGAGTGGGTTAAACATGGCAAACCCTCGGTACTAGGTATAGTAACCGGTATGGTAGCGGGTTTAGGAACAATCACCCCAGCTTCTGGGTTTGTCGGCCCTGCTGGCGCTTTAGTTATTGGCATTAGTGCAGGCATTGTATGCTTTTACGCCACCATTTGGATTAAGCAAAAAATCCAAATTGACGATTCGTTAGATGTGTTTCCGGTGCATGGTGTCGGTGGTATTTTAGGTACCCTACTGGCTGGTATATTTTGCTCGCCTAATTTAGGTATATTTAGTGGCTATGGTTTTGCTGATGGTATTGACTCAATTGGATCACAGCTTGGTGTACAAGCCATTGGTGTAGTCGCTACTGGCCTATATACCGCTGTCGTTAGCTATATTCTGTTGTTAGTTGTCGGTAAATTAACCAAAGGTATTCGTGTTGAACATGAAGATGAAATCCAAGGTTTGGATATAGTCAGTCATGATGAACGAGGTTATAACTTATAGATAGACAGCTTTGATGTTTAAGGTTGGTGAGTCAAACCAACCTTAAACTTTTGCTACATTGACAATTTGACTAACTTGTATTGCAGCCGTGGTCTGGTTTTGCTCTGAAAATAGCACGTTAAATTTCACGTCATAATCGAGCAGCAACACGGAATAGGTTTTATCGTCGACTTTATGCTTTTTATAAGCAGGGCGAGGGTCTTGGCTCAAGACTTGTTTAATCAATTCAAATTCATAATCAAAATCACGACTAAAACGCCGTAAAAAGTCCAACGCCAATGGCGTAAAGGTTACATTGTTTATCTGTTCTGGTTTGCCATTCACAAAGCCTGCTGCTGTATTCTGTATGCTGTCCACATACTCAACATAGGGTTTGATATCCAGAATTGGCGTACCATCCACTAAATCTAATCCTTGAATATGTAAACTAATTTGCTCTTTGCCAATATCGACACTTTTAAGCTCTACTACGGATAAACCAATGGGATTTGGCCTAAAAGGTGATCGGCTAGCAAACACGCCGATTTTGTCATTTCCACCTAATCGTGGCGGACGCACACTAGCTTGCCATTTGTTATCAGGTACTTGGTCAAATACAAATTGCAACCAAATATGGCTAAACCCTGACAATCCTTTAACCGCATTAGGATCACTATACTCAGAATATAATTGAATAATACCCTTAGCTTGCTTGACTAAATTAGGTTGGCGAGGAACAGCAAATTTTTCCTTATATGGCGAGCACACTACGCCAATCGGTCTAAAATGGAATTCGTTTTTCATTACAAAATTAAATGGTAAAATAGCTAGCAATAAAACACAGCAACAAGGTTATCTCGTGCAATCTCAAGTTCAACTTGCCATCGTTCAACAGCATAAAACAGGAAAAATGGTTTCTGTCGCCACGATTAAAAACAAAGTAGCGAGTCAAATCCCCTTACCTTTTATTACTAAAGAAGTTAGTTTATACAAAACTAACCCTAGCGCTTATGTAGAGCAACATAACCACCTTGTGGGACAAGCTGCCCCCTCACAGCCTATTGAAAATAAAACTAATGAAACAAATAACCAAGAGCAAAAAATATCAGCGCTAGAGCAACGCGTTGCCCAACTAGAACAAACGGTAGCCAGTTTAGTCGAAAAGCTAGCGGCCACAGACAAATAACCTAAGGTTAATCTTGCTCCATAACAGGGGTTAGTTGAGCTAAAAATGTACCGAGATCAGGCGCTAGTACTCGGCTCGGTTCCTTACCTACCGGTTCTAATACCACTTCACCCGTTTCGTTCAATATCGAAATAATCAACATATCATCATCGGTGACCGCAATAAAACTGCTTGGCCGTTGTTTTAATTTTCGTTTCATTAAATGATGAGCTATCAGGTTTTCTTGTAATCGCTCAAAGTCTTCTTCATTCCATGGCTGAATAATTTCAAGCCAATTGCCATCAAATTGCGCCGACAAATTTCCACTAAATTGACGGCAAAACAACTCGACAACTGAAGGGTGTAAGTCAAATTCCAATGCTTGATTGATATTATTTAAATCAATCGTGCTTGAGCGAGCTACCGGTTGCCAGCTAATTAACTCGCCATCTTTCGCTTGCCCGACTTCACATGGGCTCGGATAATCACAGTCATGTTCTATCTGGGGTAAGCAGCCTTGCGACGCACGCCAATTATCTGTCCATATTTGACTAAACTGTTCAATATTAATTTTCTTCATGTTATTTGCACTAGATTCAGACATATCAATTTATTTTTACTAGAATAGACGGCTTTGTTAGCCGCGTATTAAGCACCATGCCAAAGAACAACACAAGTCATTTACTCGATCAGCTTACTTTAGGTAAAAACACCGAATATAAATCAAGCTATGATCCTAGCCTACTCGACACGGTTCCGCGTAGTCTAACTCGACAAACCTTGGGGATCGACGAACAACACCTGCCTTTTGTCGGTGTCGATATTTGGACCGGGTATGAAGTCTCTTGGTTAAATAATAAAGGTAAGCCTCAAGTTGCCATTGCCGAGTTCAATTTTCAATTTGACTCAGATGTTTTAGTTGAATCCAAGTCATTCAAACTATATTTAAATAGTTTTAATCAATCTCGCTTTGAAAATTGGCAACAAGTACAAAGTGTAATGACACAAGACCTAACACAGGCCTCTGGCAAACCCGTGCAAGTTAGCTTATTTAGCCTTGATGATTATACCAATAAAGGTTTATGCCGCCCCGCGCAAAATCACAGTGTTAATCTTGATCAGTTAGATATCGACATTGATATTTATGACTATGAACCCAACTTATTAAAACCGCTGGATAAACCGTTAAACGTTAGCGAAACACTCGTTAGTCATCTACTCAAATCTAACTGTTTAGTTACCGGACAACCCGATTGGGCAAGTGTCGTCATCGAATATTCAGGCCAAGCACTCGATCACGAGAGTGTATTAAAATATTTGATTAGCTTTCGAGGCCACAATGAGTTTCATGAACACTGTGTTGAACGAATTTATGTCGATATTAATAATTTAATTAAACCCGAGCGTTTAATGGTTTATGCTAGATATACCCGTCGAGGGGGTCTTGATATTAACCCTTTACGAAGTTCGACTAAAATTAACGCCCCTTTTGAGCGCTTAGTTAGGCAGTAAAAATAATAAAATATCAAAATTAGGATTTATCACCTAAAATAACATACGCAAATCTGTAATATCCGTAGCCATTGCAGGGTATTGTGTGTTAGTGTGCAGCTGAATTAATTTCAATTAAATTAGATACAGCGTCAAGGAATCTAGTTTACGTGTCCGAACAAATCGAGTTACTTAAAAAGAAAGTTCTTAAGAGCCAAAAAGCGAACAAACTTCTCGAACGCAGTTACAAGGCGCAATTTGAAACGCTGACCCAACTAATCAGCCGCCTGTCACAAGTATGCAAGGGAATTGACATAGAGTTAGATAATAAACTAGCTCAGTTACGTGCGCTTATTGCCCAAGGAAAAGATTTTGAAAATGTCGAATCTTTTATCCAAGAGCTACTTGGTATATTAAGCCAACATAGCAAAAAAGTTAGTCAAGATATGACGTCAACTAAATCATCGATTGTTGACGCCACTAAAAATTTGCAAAAAGTAAAAGGTCTACCCAAAGATCTCAAACGCGAATTAGAAGAACTAATTGAAGAAACCACTAGCGATACCGATTCTATACTGCACTTTATCCCGCAGATCGATCGTCTTGTTAGGTTGTACAATAAATCGTTAGAATTAGCTAAACTCGATGCGATCCCAACCGGTGGTTTGCTTAATGCATTTGCCAATGGCAACGGGGTAAAAGAAGTTGAGACAATCGATGTTGTAGAATTGCAAAAAACCATCAGTAATGAATTACTGAATATATTGAGTAATTTGGCGTTTTCAGGTGACTCATCCAACCGCATAGAAAAAATACGCGACGATTTAACTAAGCCGATTACTCCCAAAACCTTAGTTGATTGTTGTGTCGAAGTGATCCGCATTATTGTGGGTAACATCACCGAAGAAAGGCAATCTGCGCAAAACTTTTTACTGACATTAAACGAAGCGCTGACCTCGGTACACGATGCAGTATCTAATTCCCTCAGTGGCGCAAAGAAAACCACTAGTAATAAAAAGCAGCTGAATGACAAGTTAAAACATAACTTAGAGTTAATTAGCCAAGACGTATCTGCTGCTACCAACTTAGATTCACTCAAAGTTAAAGTCACAGAGCGCATTGGCGATATAGCCGAAGCGCTTGCTCAGAAAGAGAGCATTGAACAAGAAGAGCAAACGCTATTATTGACTAACTTAAGTCAGATGCAATCCAAGCTATCTGAATTAGAAAGTGAAGCTGAAACCTATAAAACAAAATTATCGGAACAAAGATTCAAGTCGTTACAAGATGCCTTAACCAAGTTGCCTAATCGAGCTGCATTTGATGAAAGGTTAGATATCGAATTCACCCGTTGGCAACGATACAACCATAATTTATGTTTAGCCGTTATTGATATTGATCACTTTAAATCGATCAATGATAACTTCGGCCACTCTGCTGGCGATAGAACCTTACAAGTTATTGCGATGGCGTTGCGTAAATTTTTACGCCAAACAGACTTTATTGCCCGCTTTGGTGGAGAAGAATTTGTCGTATTGTTCCCTGAATCGAAACTCAATGACATTATCCCTAAATTGGAATCTATCAGAGAACAGATAAAACGTATTCCATTTAAGTTTAAGGATAAAAACTTAAATGCCACCATTTCAATAGGTGCAACCCAGTTTAAAAAAGGTGACACGCCATTGGGTGCTTTCGACAGAGCTGACGAAGCTTTGTACAAAGCTAAACGAACCGGTCGCGATAAAGTCGTCACCACTGGGTAAAATGACTCATTAGTGATATAAAAAGGTTGTCTTATACAACCTTTTTTTCGTTATGCTTTGTTAAATTTGGCTCAATTTTCAATACCTCTATCAATAACTCTATCAATACTTTCGATTGTTAAATTTACATTAATTCAACAACTTATTGCCTTCTCGCTACACTTTGTTTAAAAACTTCGGCTATAGTTATAACTAAGGCTAATAATGCCTACTGTCTTATTTCAAAGAGGAAATCTATGACATCATTTCAAGTTAATCCCGTCGGTTCCATGGATCTTCTATCACAATTAGAAGTTGATAAGTTAACCAAGTCTTCAGACCATTCACTTTATTCTCTTTTCCGTAATTGCGCATTAGCCGTACTCAATGTAGGCAGTAACACAGATGATAGTGAAAAAATTTACAGTGCTTATAGTGACTTTGATATTAAAGTTATTCGCCGTGAACGCGGTGTTAAATTAGAACTCATTAACCCACCTGAACATGCATTTGTTGACGGTGAATTGATAGCAGGGATCCGCGAATTATTATTTGCGGTACTGCGTGATATTCTCTATACCGATGTCAAACGCAGTATCAGCCAACAATCAACTGACGATACCACTCACCTAACCCATTTTGTGTTTGATGTTTTGCGCAATGCAGGCTCTTTACGAACAGCGGTAGACCCGAACATGGTTGTTTGTTGGGGTGGCCACTCGATTCGAGAATTCGAATATCAATACACGAAAGAAGTCGGCTATCAAATGGGGCTACGCAGCTTAAATATATGTACAGGTTGTGGCCCAGGAGCCATGAAAGGCCCGATGAAAGGCGCCACTATTGGACACTTAAAACAACGTGTAAGCAATGGTCGTTACTTAGGTTTAACCGAGCCCTCAATAATTGCTGCTGAACCACCTAACCCAATTGTTAATGAGTTAGTGATACTGCCAGATATTGAAAAACGCTTAGAAGCTTTTGTGCGTGTTGCGCATGGCATTGTCATTTTTCCAGGGGGCGTCGGCACTGCGGAAGAATTACTGTATATTTTAGGAATTTTACTCAATCCAGCCAATGCCCATCAGTCGTTACCTGTTATCTTAACTGGACCAAAAGAAAGTGAAGCTTACTTTAATAGCATTGATAGTTTTATTAAACAAACATTAGGTGAAGAAGCGCAACGTCGCTATACCATAGTGGTAGACGATCCAGAGAAAGTAGCGCATATTATGCGCACGGAAATGCATGCAGTGAGACAATACCGTAAATCAATTGGCGATGCGTATCATTTCAATTGGGCGTTGAAAATTGATCCGGCATTTCAAAAACCATTTTATCCAACCCATGAAAATGTCGAGCAGTTAAATTTAAATTATGATCAAGACAAAGCCTCATTAGCGGCAAACTTACGGCGTGCATTTTCTGCAATTGTTGCAGGTAACGTCAAAGAGGAAGGCGTTAATCAAATCAAAAAACACGGACCTTTTAAAATACACGGTGACAAACAAATTATGGCATTAATGGATACCCTATTAAAAGATTTTGTAGAACAAGGTAGAATGAAACTTCCAGGCACTGTCTACAAACCTTGCTATCAGGTTATTTGCGAATAATAGGAATATAAATGCCCACTATCTTAATTACTGGGGCCAATCGTGGGATTGGCCTTGAATTTGTTCGTCACTATCTAGCCCAACCCAATAACCGAGTTATCGCAACTTGTCGCCAGCCTGATGCAGCAAGCGAATTAAACAAATTAGCGCATACAAATAAACATCTTAACGTTGTTCCCCTAGACATCAGCAACCCTAAAAGTATTCAACAATTACAAAAGGAGCTTGCCAATCAACCCATTGATTTACTCATTAACAATGCGGGTATGTATGGTCCAAAGGGGTTGCCACGAGAAAGCGTATCGACTCAAGATTGGCTTAACGTATTTCAAGTCAATAGTATTGCACCATTCATGGTTACTAACGCGTTACTTGATAACTTAAAACAGGTTAAAAATGCAAAAATTGCCTACTTGACCAGTAAAATGGGCAGTATGACAGATAACAATTCTGGTGGTAGCTACATTTATCGTTCTTCAAAAGCCGCCTTAAATGCCGTGATTAAAAGCCTATCTATAGATTTAAGACCTGACAATATTCAAGTTGTGGCTCTTCACCCTGGGTGGGTAAAAACAGAAATGGGTGGGCCAAATGCACTAATTACTACGCAAGAGTCAGTAGCCGGATTAACCCAAGTTATCGAAAATCTGACAAGTGAACAGTCAGGTCAGTTTATTAACTTTGATGGAACCTCAATCCCTTGGTAAAAATAGTACATGGATGTTTCATCAAATTAATTTAATGAAGTATAAAGTTGCTGTATCTGTTGGGTTAGCCTTAGGGCTATACTTGGTTTTTGGGTTTTGCGTATTAACTTTGGTTAACGATGACCAAAGCCAAATGCAATTTGAAGACCGTCAAGCCTATAACAAAAAGGTTATTTCACGCTTAAACACGTTACAGCCAAAAGACGAGATCATTAAATTAATGGGGCCGCCTGATATTACCGAAGCCAAAAAAACAGCTAGTGGCATAATACAAATATTATTTTATCGTACACAGCACATAAAACAGGATGGCTTTACTACCCAAGATGAATGTACAGGCTTGCTGTTTATTAATAACAAGTTAATAATTTGGGGAGATGAAGCGTACAACCAATACCTAAACAGTACATAGCTAATACATTAGATGCAATTAACTCAAGATAGCTTTACCAAACTCGTTAAACAACACCTTTTACTTGCTAAGCAATACCCCAACTTAACTGCGCAAGAGGTAAAAGCCGCTTTAACGGTTCAAGCTGAACAATGGCTTGAGTTGGTTTTGAACAATCCGTATGCGTTAAAACCTTTGCTATTAGCCCCAGCGCTTAGCACACCTAATATCAGTTATCGTGTGATTAAATCATGTACTACGCTGTCTATCATCAACCAATATCAACCAATTGCTAAAACCGAGTTAAAAGACCTTATTTTCTGTCTTTTAGTGCGTGAAATTGGTGCTGCGAGTCTTATTAATTCTGGCCAACTAACGCGCCAACATCTTGCTCAAGTCGCCATTAACCAACGTAAATTAGTTGGCCAATACGCACGAACGAGTATTGTTACGCCGTCGCAACAACAAATATTATCTAGCCTGTATCGATTAAATAAACGAGCCGAGTTCAATGACAATAGACTCAACCCGTTAGAAAACCTTTACTATTATTTAATTAAAGTGACTGATGTGCTGGCTCCTATATGCAAAGAAATTAAACCTGCACAATCGATTAACCAATTATTTCAGCGTTTGAGCCAGTCTGAAATCACCAGCCATAGCCATTTTAACAATCATTTGTATGACTCATTAAATAATCACTTTGCTACAGTTTACAAACTACCACCTGAGACGATTGCCAAAGGCCGCTTAACCTGTATTGAAGCCGAACGTAAAACCGCAATTGAAGATGGCTTATTTACATTGATTCTAGTTAATCAAAAACAAGCCTGGTTAGTAGCAGGAAAAAGTGCTGTAGCAAACCCAATAACCTTACTCAATATTGATAAGCGTTACTTAACAAACAAACAAAGCTCACCAACAAAAAATACCCTGTTTGGCACTGCGCCAGTATTACTTAAGTTAACTGACGCGATACGTGATTATTGTGAGCCTAACAAAACGGACTTTAAAGGCAAAAAAGCTATCGCCGATCTCTGTAGCCAAGACTTATCATTATTAAGCAATAAGAAGTGGATTGAGCGTTTAGCTTGTGTGACGGACTTACCGGCAAAACTGTGTCAATATGCCAACGAGTTTATAGTCGATAGTGAGCTGAAAATTAGTGACAGCAAACATGCGCTAGCTTATTTAGGTATAGAAACAGCGCAACATTGGTTAGATAGAAATTATATACATAGTATTTATCAACTGCCCTACTGCAGACATGCCGATTGGTTTAAAACTATTAACCAAAGCGCCTATAGTGTCGTCAACTTATTACCAAGCAAAGAAACCTCTAACCATGAACAAATTAAACTGTTAATTGACATAAGCTTTCTTGCTATTTGGCACTCTTCACCAAAGTTAGGTAACAAATCATTTAAAGGCTTAAACATCAATACATGCGTTATTTCAACAGTGTTCGAAATTGATCGTAATCAATTTATCGGTAATCTCACTCAGTATGCAACTGATAACCCCAACGTCACAACCTTAAGCAAAATATTAAAAGCACAATCGATAACGGCTTTGCGCTCGCCGCTGCATCAGCAATTGTACGCTTTAAATCAAGTCGCTATTTTAATGATTGTATTGGCTAATTTTAATTTACAAGCAAGTGACTTTGAGCAAATCATTGAATTAATACAAACGCTCGCCCACAGAGTTAACTTTCCTATTATCAATAAACAAGATATTGTTCTATCTATACTAGAAAAAAGTTATTCAAATATACCAATTCATTATTCGAGCTAAGTCCACTATTTTTGCTAAACTACAGTGGTTAACTTACGTAGGCTACTCCTTTACTTATTCTCCGCACTTCTTCGCTCTTTAATATATTTTTCAGCGACTTAACCTAGTTTAGCGGTAGCGACACACACATTTTAGGAAATAAAATATGACGAAAAGAATAACAGTAATTCCTGGAGATGGTATAGGGCCAAGTATCGTCGATGCCGCTTTGCAAATACTCGATAAAGTCGGCTGTGAATTTAAATACGATTTTTGTGATGCAGGCATAGCAGCTTTAGAAAATGAAGGTGAGTTGTTGCCACAGAAAACGTTAGATTTGATCAATCAAAATAAAGTCGCGTTAAAAGGCCCATTAACCACCCCTATTGGCGAAGGCTTTACTTCCATTAATGTAACCCTACGTAAAAAATTCAATTTGTACGCCAACATGCGGCCCGTTAAGTCGATCAAAGGTACCCGTTCACGTTACGAAAATGTTGATATAGTTACCATACGTGAGAATACCCAAGGGCTATACTCTGGCGAAGGTCAAATAATTAATGACGAAGACACAGTTGCAGAAGCAACAAGTGTCATTACGCGAGAAGGCGCCGAGCGCATTGTTAGATTTGCTTTTGATCTTGCAATTAAAGAAGGTAGAAAAAAGGTAACTGCGGTTCATAAAGCCAATATATTAAAGTCGACTTCTGGTTTATTTTTACGTATTGCCCGTGAAATTGCGGCTCTGGATAAATACAGCCAAATCGAATTTCAAGAAATGATTGTCGACAATGCTTGCATGCAGCTTGTTATGAATCCCAAACAATTTGATATTATTGTCACAACCAACCTATTCGGCGATATAGTATCCGATTTATGTGCAGGATTAGTAGGTGGACTTGGCATGGCTCCTGGAGCCAACATAGGTAAAGATATCGCTATATTTGAAGCTGTACACGGTAGCGCGCCGGATATCGCCGGTAAAAATTTAGCTAACCCAACTTCTGTCATTCTTGCTTCAGTTCAAATGTTAGAGTATCTAAACATGAACGACAAAGCGCAGAAAATCATGCAAGCATTAAAACAAGTGATTGAAAGTGGTGAAAGTGTTACGCGGGATTTAGGTGGCAAGGCAGGAACAACAGAGTTTACCCAAGCGGTATTGTCCAAACTCTAATTTACCCCCATTTTAATCTAGCCTCTACGTACTTGTTGAGGCTATTGGCTTTTCACTATAGTTTTGTATATTTTCAGGAACTTGGCAAATCCATGTTTAATATTGGGTCGCACGCATTAATTTGATAGCAGTGCTCACTTCACCTTGCTTCAAACTATCAACAATTGCACTGTGTTCATTAACAATGCTTGCTTCGTGCTTACCCGGCTGAAAATTAAGGCGCATGCGCATTACAATAGGCATCCAAATATTAAGCAGTTGTTCTCCCCCCGCCTCTTCCACTAAATATTGATGAAACTCAACATCTTTTAATGTTGCCTTTGCATAATCATTATCAATAAATGCTTGTTGTAACTCAGCCAATATAAAATCTAAACGATTAATTTGCTCAGCCGTTATTTCATCTTTTATTAAAGATAATGCGTAAATTTCAATTTTTTTACGCATTTCAAGTAGCAGTTTTTGTAATGATTTAGGTAAGATTTCGGCAACAGACACCCCTTTATTATTTTTAGATATGAGCAAGCCTTCTTTCGCTAATTGAACTAAGACTTCTCGAATAGGTCCTCGAGAAACGCCAAAACGCTCTGCTAATGCCTGCTCATTTAATTTACTTAAAGGCGTTAAAGCACCTGAAATAATGTCATTTCTCAGTTGCTGAGCTATTTGCTCTTTTACGGTTAATATGGGTGCCATTGTATTCATTGTAATCCTCCAGACTGTGCCTATTATCTATTGACACAATATTTTGTCAACATTTCACAGTTAATAATACAAAAGGCACAAAAAGCAAATTCAAGTTTTACCTATTTATCAACGGCTTAGTTATTTTAACTAAAATTTTACAATTTATACTTGATAATGTTAACAATATACACCAAACTATACTCAAAGGTTAAACGAGAACATAGAAATGAACTTAAGAATTTCAACTTTATTGCTTTTATGTAGCGTTGTAGTAAGTACCTATGCAAATACCGTTGTCACTTTCGCAACAGGTGTGAAAGGTGAACCAACAGATTTATATGAATATCAACTGTTAAAATTAGCATTAGAAAAAACCCGAAATACGCACGGTAATTTCACGCTAAATATTCACCCAAATATCGCAAACTTAAGCTACACAAGACTAAAAGTCGAAGTTGAAAATAACGCCTATGAGAACCTTATATATAAAGAGTCAGCATCAAACGAAGTGATTGACAATTATGCAGCGGTCCAATTTCCTGTTGACTTAGGGGCTGTTGGTTACCGAATAGGCCTAGCTTCAGAAGAATCAAAACAAAAACTAAAAAATATCAACAATAAACAAGATGTGATGGATGTCAGTATTATTCAAGGTCGTGGTTGGTTGGACGGTGAAATATTACGAAATCACGGATTTAAAGTACACGAAGGACGTTCAATTGAAGGGTTATTCTATATGGCAGCGAATAACCGTGCCGATATTTTCCCAATTGGTTCGTATGAATTAAAACGAGAGTACGATAAATACAAATATATTGAAGGGTTAACCTACGACGAAAGCATTTGTATTTACTACCCGCTACCTAAATTTTATGTCACAAATAAACAAAATACTAAACTTGCTCAACGAGTTTTAACTGGCTTACAAGCCGCTTATGCAACTGGTGAAGTTAGAGCGCTATGGGATCAATTCTTTTTAGAAAAAATAAAATTTGCCAACTTAGGACAACGTAAAATATTTAAATTCGACAACCCGATGATCAGTAAAGTAAGCCCAGACTACGAGCAGTACTTGTTAGATCCTCAGGCGCTATAATTTTGTGTGTGTGGCGTTAATTAACAACCTCTTTATGGTTAATTAACAGAAGTGTCACTGTGTGTTTGGCCGCTTAAATATAAATAAGCGGCCATTTTTTATTTTAGCGTTACCAATAAAGGATTGATGCAGTGCTATTAAAGCGATACCTCTGTTTTACCCTACCCCTATTTTTCCTAATCAGCTGTCAATCTACTCAAATAAAAAACATGAAGCTATCACCATTGAATTTTGAACAAGAAGTGATGTTATTGCAGCAGCAATATAACCCTGTAGTGCTAAGTGAAGGTAAAAGGCAACTGATAGTATTACCTGAGTTACAAGGGCGTGTCATGACCAGTACAGCAAAAGGCAACACGAGTCAGAGCATAGGCTGGATTAACTATGAGTATTTATCTAAACCACATCATGATAATAACGCAATTATTGGTGGGGCTGATCGTCTTTGGTTTGGTCCAGACGCCAGTCGTTTTTCTTTGTTTTTCGAACCGGGTGTAGAAACCACAGGTGAAAATATTCGTGTACAAGATGCAATGTCAACAGTTGGCTTTGAGACAACAAAGCAAACACAAACCCATATAAGCATGCAACAGGCATTAACCTTGATTAACTATCAAGGTTTTACATTTGAATTTGAGCTTGAACGAGAGGTTACCCTACTGTCAAAAACCCAAACAGAGCAACAATTAGATATTGATATTCCACCAACAATTGATTTTGTCAGCTATGCCACTAGCACTAAAGTCACTAATACCAGTCATCAGGATTGGAGTAAACAAACTGGCCTTTTTTCAATTTGGGATCTCGGTGCCTTTCACCCCAGCAATAGCACCACAGTCGTGATACCAATGACACAAAATCTTGATCAAGCGACTTGGTACTTTAGCGATGTAGTAGACAGTCATACGCGCATTAAAGATAAGGTGGTTTATTATAAAGCTGATGCCAAATACATGAATAAAATTGGTATTCCGCCACAGCATACTTTACCTTTGTTCGGTAGTTACGACGCTAGTCGTAACCTTTTAACTATCATAACCTTTGCCATGTCAAAAGAGCCACACGCGAGCTATGTTAACGCAACATGGGACTTTTCAGCCGATCCATACGCGGGGGAAATCATTAATGTTTTTAATGATGGTCCCAATGAGCAAGGTATACCATTTGGTCCATTTTATGAAATGGAAACAAGCTCGCAAGGACTAGAGCTAAAGCAAGGTCAAAGTCACTCACACCGACACAGTACCTATCATTTTATCGGCGAAGAAAATCAATTAAATTTGTTGTCTTCACAATTACTCGGTGTGGATATTTCAATGATTAAATCTATATTCAATTAACCTGCTGCCAATCCGTCCAAAGCGATTTATCTTCAAGTGGTGTTTCAGGCGGTAATAATGGATTACCAACATTGATAATACGCCTATTTTTCAAATTTGCTTTCTTAATATGCTGACCGTAATATTGATGTAATTGCTGCTCAATAAACCCATTATCAACTAGTTTTCGTAAACCCGTTTCTAATCTCTCTGCCAGATGAGGTGTTTTTTTAGAAACAAACATATAAAAAGGCGCAGGAATATAAATGGCAATGTTAGGTGCAACAGTTATATCCGGTAATTCATGCTGGCGTAGTAACACTTCATCGTAAATTTCGTGAATACCTCGTGGCACATAATCGTAGCGTTTAAGCTGGAGCATATTGAAAATAGCATCGTACGAAAAAGCATTAACAATATTGTAGTCTTGCGCAGCCATGACTTCATTAGTCGCCCAATTTCTGCGTAAACCCACGCGCAACTTTTTTAGTTCTTCCACTGAGGCAATATTAGAAAACTTAGTGAGATTATCTTTATGGATCAATAAAAGGCGGTAATTCAAAATACCTCTACGCAGCGGTATGCGGATGGGGATAGTACGACGCTCCCACTCTTGGGTTGTTAGTGCCATAGCAACATTAATATTTCGGCCTTCCTCTACTTGTTGTAACTTACGGTAATTAGGTAAAGAGTAACCTATGACTTGTACCTCATAATCACCAAATTCCATTTTTGTTTGATCAAGCGCTTCGTACATAATTGAGAACGTATATTCTGCTCTAATATCTCTTGAAGACGCGCCTGTATTCACTTTAATACGATCAGCGGCACATAATTTGAAGCAAACAATACAAACGAAAAAATAAAATAAATTTTTTAATCGAAAAAAATATAACATCAGTTGTACCCAATCATTCGATACTATTTATTTTTGCTTACAAAAATATTAGACCATCAAAAAACCATCTATAAAATTATAGAATGGGTTTTACCGAAAATCACCTTTGGATTTACCAATAATCAACAGGTAATAATTAAGCACTTGTTTTTACTGGGGATTTAATTTTTCAATAAAGAGGGGGACAAAATATTGTTAATTTAATAATGGGAAAATGGGTTGATAAAACAAATTGGCATTACAAAAATAAGACGATTAATTACCAAAAAGTTTTGCAAATTTACAACGATTATCGAATCAGACAACATTTCATCCATATGCTTAAGCATTTAACACTTGAACAAGACAAAGATAATTAACAGACAAGTTACGCCGAATTGAGTTTTAAAAAGAATGAGGTTTTAACAAAACTCAATGGTTAACAACGTTAAGGAAGTTAACCATGAAGCTGTAAAACCTCAATTATAGAAGCTATTACCAACAATGAATCGAGAACAAGGATGCAGGTACCTGCTGCGAAGGATGTTCAAATTCAATAATGAGTGTATCGGCACTGATAGGTTTTTCAAATGCCACATTATTAATTGTTTGATAGTTATCCGTTACTTCTGCAATTACGCTACCGTCTGCTAACTTAACACGGTAGTTTTGCACTGTATAAGGCATGCGTTTTTCAGGATGAACCATCAACACGGTTTCCAATGCATGGTCTGTATCAGTGTCAAAATATAGTTGTATGCCTGAAATCTCTTGCGGAGTTGGCCATTTGACAGTCAGTGTTGGCTGCTCGTCAGTTAAATCAGCAACCCAAGCATTAGCTTTTAACCATGGTCGTAAATGACCATTTGTTAAACTTTCCGTACTATAAGCTTGAATAGCAGGAGTCACAGTCATCGCTAAATTTTGTCCTTTAGGGCGACGTTCAGGAGTCCAAAACTCAAATTCATCTATCCCCGAATTAGCAGGCGCTTCTTGTTTACCTGTATTGGATACAGCCTTGTGCACTTTCTTAAATACGCTACAAGTACCTGTCAATAGCTGGTCTGTTGTTTGAACCGATATAGCTTCATTGCCTAATAAAGTCACAAATCCATACTGCTCACCTATATTGACATCAGAACAATCAAACTCAATAGATTGCTCTCCAGCCTGCAATTGCAACGTTTGTGATTTAAGCACCACTTCTGGCGTATAGTTAAAAGCTTTATCACTTACTCGTAACTCTAGGGTCAGCTCGGTCGCTTTTTCAGCGTTTACAATAAAGCTAAATGTCGGCGCCTTACCTGCATTAAACGGTAATAGTTGAGCGACAGGTTGAGCTAGGTTCAACCACTCATCACTTGCTGGTAAACGAGTAATTTCTAGCGTAGAAGATGCAGAGATTTTGGCATTTGAAATAATATTTGTCGAAAGGTCTAACTCTATTCCTGCCAAACCATGCCCTTTGCTATTGAGTCGATTTTGCAAGGTTTTCATATTGCTTGTTTCCAATATGTCTTTTGGCAACAAAGCTAAATCTTTACACATAGCCGCAGCTTCACCGACGGCTTGACCACCATGAGCACAGGTTATCATGACACGAGTCGAACCAAATGCCATATGCGTTGCACTGATTATTCGCCCTGCATAATATAAATTATGAATATCGCGACTGATAAAACAACGATACGGTATTTGGTATACCCCTTTGGAGTGAAATTGACTACAGGCTGGCTTATTTGAATAAACGCCTTCAGCGGGGTGAATATCGATTGCCCATCCACCAAAAGAAATCGCATCTTCAAATTGCGTTTGTTCCACAATATCACGCTGAGTTAGCATATACTCGCCTTCAAAACGGCGACTTTCACGCTTACCCGGTACGGTGCCAATCCATTCTAATGTTAAATCATCAACATCCTCAAACTCACCACTATTCTTGATGTAGTCCCAAATGCCATAAACAATTTTCCATAATTCCCATTTAATATCTTCTGTTTCATAAATAGTGTCACGAACACCGCCGTATTCAATCCACCAAAATTTACAACCAGAATCTGTTTCGCTTAAGTTTTTACAACGCGGTATTGCACCAATTTCTTCTTGCGTGTAGGCAAATGAAGGCGCCTTATACTCAACAGGAGCATCAGCTCGCTTGCTGTAAAAAAACAAGGTATGCCCTAATAGGTCGTCATTGGCCTCTTCTGGCGCCAACCCTTCATCGAATTCGTGTTTAGCTTCGGCACCAATTCTAAACGCGGCTCCTGCATTAAACGCAACTAAGCCATCACCGGTAGCGTCACAAAACAATGATGCGTTAACCTGATAATGGGTTGAATTTTGACTACAAAACGCATCAATACTTTTAATCGTGTGATCGTCTATTTTATTGACTTGGTAAGCCGCCGTGTTTAATAACAAAGTGATATTGGCTTCACTTTTTACCTTATCTAGTAAAATAGCATCAAATATGAGAGGGTTACCTTGATGATTTTGTCTAAGGTTATCTAACATAATCTCGTCAATTACCCCGCCTTCGCGAGACCAACGATTATTATTTCCCATGTGAGAAGTTGCACCTAGCGCCCATAAGCGAACTTCACTGGATGCATTACCACCCAATACTGGACGATCTTGAATTAACACTACGTTAGACCCTGCTCGAGCTGCTGATATTGCAGCGCAAACACCCGCTAAACCACCACCAGCAACAACAAAATCTGTATTTATTGTCTCGACTTTATTTTGTCGAGTTACCTGACTAAAACTTTGTTTAAACATACTTTACACCGAATTAAAATTTAGCTTCATTTTTCAGGATAAGAAGCAATAAACCACTTTGTATCTATAATTAAAACAATTTAACACATTCGTATCTATATTTAAAACATTTGATGAGTAAATCAGCTAATTTAAGTACAAGTCTGTACTAACTAGGTGAGTTTATTGGTATTATTAAAATTCAAGCGGGAACGAATTAATAAGTTTCCGGCAAATTCAAAGCTATATAATTGAAAACGTAATTAATCATGTCTGATGCCCCTAAAACGCAATTAAATCAAAGCTTAATTGATGGCATAGCCACCTTGCAGGAACTGGCTCTGTCTAGTAATCCCGTTGGTTGCCGCGAGCTCGCACGTCAATTACAAATGGATCCCACTCGTGTTAATCGCTTACTGCAAACACTAGAGCATATTGGTATAGCCCGAAAAACGGCCAAACGTAAGTACATGCCAGGCCCTGGAATGCACGTATTAGCAGCGCAAAGCTTGTTTGCATCAGGTTTAATCAATCATTGTATTGAGCCACTTGAAAGCCTAAAAAAATTCGGCCATATAGTTGCTTTAGGTATGCAATGGCGTGACCATATCAGCTATTTATATCATGCCCTGCCAGGTATGAGTTCTGACCAAGCTCTAGGCAGAATGGGACTATACCCTGCAAGTGCGGGCGGTATTGGCATGGCTATTTTTTCAACACTCACTGACAGCCAAATACGCGCTATTTATCAACACATGGATGAAATACCTGCCTATCCAGAGGGTATAGAAGCGTTACTAGCCGAGGTAAACAAAACTCGTGAAAACGGTTATGCATATGTCGAAACAGTTGAAAACACTCGTCAAACAGTAGCTGTGCCTGTGGGTAATCCTGCGTTTTGTGCTATTGGTGTATCGGGTTGGATCCCCGCAACCGCAGTTCCAGAGATTTATGCAGAACTTAAAATTGTCGCAGAGAAAATTGACGAACAGACTCTCTAACGCTTAGTTCAACAACTATGTACTCATCAAAAGTTAAAGGTTTTATTACAGGGGACGATACTATTTAGGAACATTTTAACAATAATAAGGAATTACGATGAGTACTTGTTCATTTTTAATTACACAAATCGATACTGAGTTCGTTAATGATGGTAGCCAAGGTTCGCCGTTAGTTTACGCTTATAATACAGCGAATATTGAATGGGGAGCCATATGTAACAAACCCAGTATCCCTGTAAATAACTTCCCTATACTCTATACAGACAGCCCCATACCGACTATTAGCTTTTTACAGGTTGCGACCTTACGAGGCCAATATCAACTTTATTGGAATGACGGTGTCGACGACCAAGCTATTATTTTGTTGCAAGATTTAACAAGCACTAAGCCTTATCCAAATAACCAAACAGCATTATGGACAGGGCCGAAAACTAATCAAAATTTTAAACTCGTCATTGACCAAACAGCGCCTGAAAATGAAAGTGGAATTAAATTAGTCGCTCTTTAACCAATACAACCAAGATCATTATTTATGATCTTGGTTTTCTTTTATTTTGTTTTACTGCTTTATATTATCTAGGTAAGCAAACCATTTCGATTACCCATTATTATTTGAATAAAAAACGTAACTACTCAGCGTGTTTATAAATAGAATTGAATTTCTCCCGCTGGTATAAAAAATTACCGTCATACCTGAGTATTCAGGTATCCAGCGCCTTTATTAAAGTAAACGGAGCTCACGTTTACTAAACAAAGTCACTAGATTACCGCATTCGCAGGTTTCTTGTTCCAGACGAAACCTAAGTACCTACGTCCTGTAGGCACGGCAAAGACGAGGTAATTAGCAATACTAAGGCGCGTAAAACAAATTACGCTGAGTAGATACTAAAAAAACAAAAAATGTCTCAACTTTGAAATTGTTGTTTACACTTTAAATAGGTCAACAAACAAGGTAGCAAAATTGAATATTGGCATTTACATCTATGACTATGCAGAGGTTTTAGATTTTTCAGGGCCTTATGAAGCATTTAGTACCGCCAGCCGTATTGAAAGCGAATCTTTAATACAAATTGCAGCCATTAAATCAACAAAACTCACTCGCTTGATGGCCAGTGAAACGGCTTCACCATTTAACCCAATACTCATTGCTGAGCAGGAATCAGCAGTTCGAGCCCGCTCAGGGTTTAAGGTGCTGCCTCATTACACTATTAAGAATCATCCAAAGCTTGATGTACTCATTGTAGTAGGTGGTATTCACGACAACGAAATGTCTAATCAGACTGTCATTAATTGGATTAAAGCCCAAGCAGAACAAGTTGAAATTTTGGCGACTGTCTGCACCGGTGTTTTTATTGTTGCACAAGCCGGATGTTTAGGTGATCACAAGGTAACAACGCATTGGCACGACATTGATCAACTCCAAAACGAGTTTCCGGATTTAAAAGTCATTGGCAATCATAGATGGGTAGACGAAGGAAAACTAGTGACATCTGGCGGCATTTCGGCAGGTATTGATATGAGCCTACATTTAATTGCTAGACTACATAACAAAGAGCTCGCAATACGCACGGCCAAAGAAATGGACTACCAGTGGCAAGATAGTGATTAAACAACCTTTATGTCTGCTGCTTAATGGCCCTTGCTGGGTTGCTTTCTCGCATAGGTATTATGGGTTATTGTGAAGTGATCATAGTCAGCGCTCATAAGCTTGATAACTTTTTGGCGTTTGCCCAACTAAATCACGAAAATCCTTAATAAGGTGAGATTGATCTGTGTAACCTAACCTCTCGACTAAATCCAAAATGTCCAACAGTCCCTGATCTAACATGGTAAGTGCTTGGTGTAAGCGATATTTGCGTATCAATAATTTAGGGCTAATGCCAAGAAAATGCCTAAAAGTGCGTTGGACAGAGCGGACCGATAGACCAAAATGATTAGCTAAACTGACAACACTGTCTATACCTTGATCACTTTTGATAACAGATAACATTGCTATTAATTGCGCTCTACTTCGCGAAACAGGCTTAGATAGAGGCAACAGTAATTTCTCAAGCAACAAAATAACTTGCTGATCACACAGAGTCATTTGCTCCTTAGTTTTAGCTGACGGTTCGCTTAACACATTAATTTCATGAATCCCTTGTATTTGCTGCGCGACTAGCTGGCTGTTAAATCCAAATTTAGCATCAGGTTTATCAACTTTATCCAGCCAATCTAGGCTGTTTAAACCTAAAGCGTCCACAAGCGCGCCAGATTGAAATTTGACCCCAACAATATATCCGCTACCTTGCATGATATATTGGTATTTTTTGCTTACTGGGCCCATTAATCTCATACCTGACACTCGGCTCGAATATTCAAACACAAGGTGGCTATTGGGATCCGGCAAATTCTCCTGTGCATGTTGGGTACCATCTAACAAGGACCAATTAACAAACCAATACTGCTCGACTAAGTTAGACAACGCATCGCTAGGTAAATAACGCCGTAACGTATAATGTTTATCACTTGTATGTTTGTGTAAAACACCCTTTACTTCAAGTGGATTAGTTTTAAACGCCATAACATTGTTGATTATCCATCATTAATCCAGTGTCGTGTTTTTACAATAGCTCTGTCAATATCAATGTTAAGCTTCAGCAACAATTCAAAAACAACAGGACATCATCATGCTTTCAGGTGAATTTCAAATTACGCACTGGCAAGAAACAACAGAAAAAACATTTAGCGACGGTCGTAAACAAACTCTGGCCAAAGTTAATCAAACTTATAGCGGAGACATAATTGGGACAAGTGAATTACTATATCAAATGCACTATTCCGCTAATGGTAATGCAATATTTATTGGGCTTGAAACCCTTACTGCGCAGATACAAAATAAAAATACTGAACTGGTAATTAAACATTGTGGAACGTTTAAACAAGGAATTGCCAGCAGCGACTTTGAAATTATTGAATGTCTAACTCAAGCCAATTTAATGGGTAAAAAAGGGCAATTCACCTCAACCTCAGAAGGTAAAGCTAATTATCAATTGCTCTAACTCACCAATATTTGTCGTTTAACCTTGGACATTATGTCGAATTTAAACAAAAACACGGTAAAGTGTGTTAACTTGATATTTAATTAATCGCTGCAAAAAATTAATATAAGGACACACACTTTTCCGATGAAAATCAAACCATTACATGGAATAGAAAACATAAATTTTGGTGACACTAAGCAACAAATCATCGATTTTTTAGGCGAAGCCGATTCGGTTCAATTATTTAGCGGCCAAGCGACACAAGAACAAAAGACGGCACAATCTGAAATTCATTATTATGCAAAACACGCACTAACTCTATATTATGACGGCGACTTAAACGCAAGATTATTTGGGATTTCAACCAGCCATGCGCAAGTACAATTCAAAGATATAAAGCTAATAGGGCTTACAGAACAAAATCTGCTAACGCAATTTCCTCAACTCGAACTTGACGCTACTGACGGCTTTTTTAAAAATTATGTTGATAAACCTAATGAGTTGACGTTTTTAGTACGTAGCGGAGTCGTCAAGCGCATTGATATTGCACCTAATTTAATCACATTTTTTAAAACTTATGGCGAATGTTATTCCGCTTAACGTTCAACTTGAGTATTGAATAAACTTAGTTAATTTATTACCCAATATAACCCGTTATTTTAACCACAGTTGTTGGCTTATTTACCTTTGTTCCACTTGGCCTTGAGTAATTTGATCATACCATGCACCTTTTCTATTCTAATCAAATTATTGCCCATTCTGCCTTTACTAACAAACCAATTTAAATTACCAATTTGACAAACCAATTATTATTGATAATGTATTAGATAACTATTGTTTATTTTTAAAGAGTTTTGTCATGTCAAGTAACACACCACTAACTGATTCTGAAATTAGTCAATTGTCTGATACGCTATTTTCTGCCCGTTCTCAAAAACAAGTGCTAGAGAGTTATCCCGGTAAAGTTCCTTCTACCTTAGAAGAAGCTTATCAGGTACAAGATTTATCTATAAAAAAAGCAACAGAACAAATTGTTGGTTGGAAAATTGGTATGGTCCCTCCTGAATTACGTGAGCAAATGCAATCAGAACGTATTATGGGACCTATCTTTAGCAATGTTTATCATTACGTTGGTAAAGCACATCAAGATGGTGAAAAAGTGGATCTTCCCGTTTTCGACGGCGGCTTTATTGCTATTGAAGCTGAGCTTGTACTTGAAATTGCACAAGATATTACACCAGGAAGTGTTGATACATCACAAGGTGTTGAGCACTTAGTGAAAAATGTTTATACCGGTATTGAAATTGCCAGCAGTGCGGTTCCCGATTTAAATAGCTATGGCCCTGCAGCAATCATTAGTGACTTTGGTAATAACTACGGTATGGTGGTTGGTAACCCTATTGAAGATTGGCAAAACGTCATTGCCAGAACACAAACGTCTTTATACATAGATGGCGAGCTGATAAATCAAGCACCAACTAACGGTGTATTAAATGGCCCAATGGCTGCGTTGGCATTTTTAATAGATTGTAGTGCGAAACGTGGTATCACACTGCCAGCCGGAACGTTTGTTTGCTCAGGCGCGATCACCGGCGTACATGAAACCCTAGTTGGGGCTAAATCAACTGCCGATTTTGCTGAAGCTGGTAAAATAAACTTGGAATTGGTTAGTTTATAATTGCGGCACCATAGGAAGCAAAACTAAGCATTTTGCTTCCTCATATTCTTCATAGCCTTCAAAGTAATTCTCTCTCCTTTTTAACCATACGTGCCACTATTTTCGTTCTTAACACTATTATGGCCGTTATGTGTATATTGAATGCGCTGTTCTTTCCATAGACAGTCCCCACAGATAGCCCACAAAATTTAGCAACAAAACTTTATCTTTTAACAACAACCGCTGTGTTTACCACCTTAACGTACCAGCATTTCACCTTATAATTATTATAAAATTCAAACTATTACTCGACTGGAACCAATTTGTCGCTATGCTGTCTATATAAAAACAATAAACATACAACCCTAAAACTGTATTTAAAACGTTGTATTAAGCAAAAAAGTAAAAAAACTAGGACAGCAAGGTAAAAATATGCAAAGGAACTTTTTCACAAACACTCCGCTATTACGTATCATCAGTGCTTTCGCATTGGCTTTTCTCATTTCATCCTGTGCCTTATCTCCGAAACAACAGGAAACGGTTAATTGGAATAAAACCATTAAACGCGTTTCGAGCGGTGTGATCAGTATCAATGTTGATGCGCCGATCAGCTTTGATGGCAAGTCCAACAGCAGTACTGAAGCAACAGGCTTTATCGTTGATGCACAACTAGGCTTAGTATTAACTAACCGCCATGTAGTGACGCCCGGCCCGGTAACGGCAACAGGGGTATTCGTTAATAACGAAGAGGTTGAATTAACGCCTATCTATATTGACCCTGTACATGATTTTGGCTTTTATCAATACCAACCTAGTGAATTAAAGCATATTCAACCCCATGAATTTACCCTTAACCCAAGTAGCGTTAAAGTAGGTTTAGAGATCCGAATAATTGGTAATGATGCTGGACAAAAAATATCGATCCTTGATGGTACGATTTCCCGCTTAGACCGTTCAGCTCCACTGTATGGTAAGTACAAATACAACGATTTTAATACCTTTTATATTCAAGCTTCGACAGCCTCTACAGGCGGATCGTCTGGTTCACCTGTCATCAATGCTCAAGGGGAAGTGGTCGCGCTGAATGCCGGATCAAATCGCAAATCATCCAATGCCTACTATTTACCGTTAGACGATGTCAGCAAAACATTAAGTAAATTACAAAACAGTCAAACGATAACGCGTGGTTCATTATTAACTACGTTTGAACAAACGTCATACGCTGAGCTCGTTCGCTTAGGGCTAACCCAAGAATTGGAGCAAGAATATCGCCAGCAATTTCCAGATGCCAAAGGGTTATTGGTGGTTAAATCTATTATCCCGCACAGTCCGGCTGCAGCAAAACTGGCTGTAGGAGATATTTTACTAAGTATTAATCAGCAAGCTATTGTCGACTTTGTCAGTGTCGATAACCAGCTCAATACGCATGTCAATCAAACGGTCAACATCAAGCTGCAAAGACAGAACGAACAAATCAATGTATCTGTACCGGTTAGCGATTTGAATCAGCTCACACCAAAAAGCTTCTTGTCATTCGAAAGCGGTATTTTTCACGATTTATCTTATCAGCAAGCACGCCATTTTAACTTACCATTAAAAGGTGTTTATATTGCCCAAGCCACTAACTCATTTAAATATGCTGGCGTAGCGGATCGCAGTGTTATTGTAGAATTTGCCGGTCAGACCATAGAAAACGTCGATCACTTTAAAAAAGTTATCTCACAGCTAAAAACTGGTGATAAAGTCCATGCTAGGTATGTCAGTCAACGTGAACCATCGGTTATCAGCTACGCGTTAATTGAAATTAATAAACGTTGGAATCAAACCAATTACTGCCAACTTAATTTAACGACTCATAGCTGGCCTTGCCAAAAAGTTGAGCAGCAAACAGCTTCTGCCGGTATTCAAATTGTAGATAGCTCAAATAGTTATGAAAGCTATCAAATGCCTTCTAGTGGCAATATGGCTGTTGATAAAATAAGTCCTTCTTTAGTTATTGTGCAGTATTTAAGTCCGTTTGCTGTTCAAGGCCGTGGTGCCAATACGCGTTTATTTGGCACAGGTGTGGTTGTAGACAAAGAAAAAGGATTAATTGCTATTAGCCGAACTACCGTACCGAGTGTACTCGGTGAAATCAAACTGGTGTTTAACAACACATTGGAAATTGACGGAAAAATTGAAGCCGTTCACCCAATCCACAATGTTGCCCTTATCTCGTACGATCCAGCGTTAGTTAACGGAAAAGTTAAACAAGCGAAGCGCGCTAAACATAAAGTCGAGCGTGGCGATAACGTGATCCAAGTCGGATTTAATTGGGATGGCGAAGTGGAATATCGAGCAACTCAGGTCGACAATATTCAGCCAATTTGGTTAAGTCTAGGTAAAGTACCTAAGTTCATGGATATGAATATTGAAGGCATTGACTTAGTAAACGCTAACGATGCAATAGATGGCGTATTGATTACTCCAAATGGTGAACTGGCTTCACTATGGCTTAACTTTGATCAGGAGATCTCAGGGGGCAGCTCCGCTGGCCGTGGAGTGAGTTTAGCCTTTGTCGATGAGCTCATTCAATTAGTTGAAACAGGAAAACCACTTTATTCACTGGAAATTAGCCTTTATCACATTAGCCCGGTTGATGCGATACGACGCGGTTTACCGCAAAAGTGGCTTGAAAAACTCAGTAATCAAAAGCAAAAGAAAGTATTAGTTGTTGACCGTTTCGCCGCCAGCTCAGACAGCGCAAACAAATTTAAACGCGGTGATTTATTGCTAGCCGTCAATAATCAAACCGTAACGCAATTTCGCCAAGTAGAAAAGTTGTCACAACAAGCCGAAGTGCAAGTCACCTTATTTAGAGACGGCCAAGTGATCACTGAGCAAATAACAACGACAGCGTTAACCGGTACAGATATTGACCGCGTACTATTTTGGGCTGGCATTACATTACACGAACCACACCGTGCAGCTAAAATTCAAAAGAGTGTAGAAGGTTCAGGTGTTTATATTGCTTATTATCGAAGTGGTTCTCCTGCTCGGCGTTATAAAGTCTTTCCTGTTCGACGCATTATCGAAGTAGATGGACAAACTATTGCCACAGTTGATGATTTTATTAAGGCAGTAAAAGACAAAAAACATCGCCAAGCAGTAAGAATTAAAACCATGGACACTAACAACAAACCTGCGGTTATCACGCTTAAAATGGATAACTTGTATTGGCCATTTTATGAATTACGCAAAACAGGTGATACTTGGCAACAAATTGATTACGCCAAAGAAAATAACTAATTGGCTAGACGAACGGTTGGCTGGTCGTGAAATAATAAAACCAAAAACGTTGAACGGTTGTATCTAAAACCATCTGCTTAACATCAGGTCAAAATTACATCGGCAAACCTTGTGTTTGCCGAATTAAATTCGACCCTACATAAAAGATCGTTTTTATTAATATTTATTTATAAGTAACTATTCAGCCTGTTTGTAAATAGAGCTAAATTTTTACCACAGGTATAAAAAATTACCGTCATACCTGAGAAATCAGGTATCCAGCGCCTTTGTTAAAGTAAATTCAACTCTGTGTACAGCACAAAGTCGCTAGATTACCGCATTCGCGGCAAAGACGAGGGTAAATAGCAAAACCATGGCCTGTAAAACCAATAATGCTGAATACTTACATTTATAAGCAATAATTTTTACCAACTATAAAGCTAAAAAGTCTCAATCGCCGCCATGGCAGATTTTACTTTGGCGCTATTAAAAAAGTTGACTAAGTCTTGCATTTGACGAGCTTGTTCTGCCATTGCCGAACTCGCCGCGGTTGCCTGTTCAACTAAGGCGGCATTTTGCTGAGTCATTTCATCCATCTGAACTACAGCTTGGTTAACTTGCACTATCCCTCGGCTTTGTTCATTAGCCGAATGACTAATGTTTTGTACTATGTCATTAACCTGACGCACGGTGTCAATGATTTCACTAAGCGTACGCCCTGACTCATTTACCATTTCAGATCCCTGAGCGACTTTAGTCACGCTATTTTGAATTAACTGTTTAATTTTCTTGGCTGACTCTGCTGAGCGCTGGGCAAGATTACGAACCTCTCCTGCTACTACGGCAAAACCTCTACCCTGTTCACCAGCTCGCGCGGCTTCAACCGCTGCATTCAATGCAAGTAAATTGGTTTGAAATGCAATTTCATCGATAGTGCCAATAATGTCGACAATTTCATTACTCGCCTGATTAATTTCATCCATCGCGTGGATCGCATTTTGAACCACTTCCCCGCCTTTTTCAGCTCGTTGTTGAGCTAGCCTAGAAAGCTGATTGGCTTCATCGGCATGGCTAGCACTTTGTTGTACCGATGAGGTCATTTCATCCATACTGGCCGCGGTTTCTTCCAAACTAGCTGCTTGTTGTTCTGTGCGTTGACTAAGGTTTAAATTGCCCTGAGCAATTTCATTAGCCCCATTACTCACTGACAAAGCTGATTGACTGATACCTTGGGTAATTTCAGTTAACTTTTGCGTTGTCATATTTGCGTCCTGCTTTAATTGTCCAAATGCGCCCTGATAATCTTTATCAATAGATTGACTTAAATCCCCCTGTGCCATCCCAGCTAAAACTCTACCGGTTTCATTGACAACATCTTGCGCAATCGCAACTAACTCATTTAACCCCGTACCTAATTTTAAGAAAAACGTTTCTTTATTTTGTAAATCAATACGTTGCTCTAAATCACCTCTTGCCGCAGCCGCGATCAAAGTATCAATTTCTTCTTCTATTGCCACCTCGTCTGTACGATCGAGCCACTCTAATACCGAACCAATTCTCTCGCCTGATTCAGTAAATACGGGGTTAGCCGTTAACTCAAAAGTCAGGCCATTAACAACAATTTCCGATTGATACTCAGCTGTTAATGATTGCAGTAATTGCTCCTGATGCGCAGGGTTGCGATGAAAAACATCAATGCTTTGACCAACTAAATTATCAATATCAAATTCAGGTAAAACCTGTTTTAACTTCTGTTGATTGCGCGTAAACATATTCATCATAGATTTATTTAGATAAACAATATTACGTTGATCATCAGCTACCATGGCATTTGTCGACACATTATCCAATGCAGCTTTGATCCTTGCATTTTCATCGGCAATACGCCGCTCAATAACTTGTCGAGCCAATTGTTTTGTTAAATCGCGCCATTCAATTACCGTCCCAATACGCTCGTTATCTTGATTAATGATAGGCGCGGCAGAGATAGCAAAGGTTAAATCACTCACTTCTACTTGTGTTTGATAAGTATTTTGTAAAGCCATTAGCATCTTATGTTGTTCGGCTACCTCACCGCTAAATAAATTAACGGGGTGTCCCAACAATTGCTTGGCATTAAACCCCTGAACGGCATTGGCTAACGAACTTTCAAGCTCCAGCATCATATGTTGTAATGATTGGTTGGTATAGATGACATTTAAATCGTTGTCGGCAACCATAACAGCCGTATTAGCCACATCTAATGATTGACGAATACGGGCATTTTCATTAGCTATTTCTCGTTCTTTTGCTTGTCGAGCGAGTTCCTGAGTTAAATCCTGCCACTCAACAACGGTACCGATCCGCTCGCCATCATCACTGGTGATTGGCGTTGCCGTAATTGATAATGTTAAGCCATTCACTTCAACCTTAGTCTGATAAGTATCAGTCAACTGGCTAATAATAGCTTGTTGATGAGCAGGCTCCGTATGAAACTTATCAATATGGCTGCCGAGTAACGATCGCGGATCAAAATCTTTTATCACTGATTGTAATTGGGGGGCAATATTTAACATCAAGCTATCAATCGAGTGATTGGTATATATAATTTCATTGTCGGCATTAGCCACCATCACAGGCGTATTGGCAACATCAAGTGATTGGCGGATGCGGGCATTGGCATATGCCGCTTCGCGTTCTTTGGCCTGCTGTGCCAATTCAGCCGTTAAATCATGCCACTCGACAACAAAGCCTAGCTTTTCTCCTTGTTCATTAAATATGGGGGCTATATTTACCTCTAACGTATTACCCGCAACCTCTATAATTTCGTTGTGGACTTGGGTTAAACCTTGTAATAAGGCCAACTGTTTTTGTGGCTGCCAACTAAATTGATTGAGTTGATAACCCTCTAATTGATTAACCTGAAAACCGGCAACTAACTGCGATAAAGCATGTGTCAGTTTACTCATTAATTTGGCCATTGACTTGTTATGATAAATCACCTGCAAATTATCATCAGCAACCATTACACTTGTACTGGCAACGTCTAGCGATTGGCGAATTCGGGCATTTTCATTAGCAAGAATACGCTCTTGTTGCTGTTTTAGTTTCTCAAGCTCTTGAAGTCTAAGCTCCTCTGTTTTATCTAGCCATTCATAAACAGTACCTAATTTCTGTTGATTTTCACCGATTATTTCAGCGGTATTAATAGACACTGTATATTCTCCAAATACCACAGCTGACTGATCCTGATGTGAAGTTTCTGAACTTGTATGAATAAGTTGGTTTATATTTGAACCAAGTAAATTTGCCGCGCTAAATTTAGATGAAAAAGCTTGGATCGCCGATTCAAGCTTTATCGCTAACTGAGAAAACGACTGGTTAAAATAAATGACTTCAGCTTGTGTATTAGTCAGCATAACTGGCGTATTAGCAGTATCAAGCGCTTGTTTAATGCGCGTTGTTTTTGCATGTTCTTGTGCAATTTGCTCGTATAACACTTCGATTTCATGACCTAACTGAGCGGTTTTACTACTGATTAAGGCAAATTCATCTTTACCTGCCATTTTAAGTTGACCTAAACCACTAAGTTGTTTACTCGCTACTTTTTGTTGTAATTCAGACACCAACTTAGACGCCAGTTGAGAACGGTTAATGATGTGACGACTAATACTAATCATCACAAACATCAGCAAACCACATATACTGACAAAGGCAATCGTCGTTTGTTGATTTAACGAATTAGCATGAGCTATGGTTTCACTTTCTAACCTAGCAATTTCTTGATTTAAAATACTCTCAAGATTGTGCACAGCACTGCGCATCTCACCTTTTAAACCTGAGTTACTATCTAAACCAACTTCTTGTGTCGCCTTGACTAAGTTTTGAAATTCTTGTTGGTAGGTAAATAAACCAGCAATCAAAGCTTGGCTGTTAGAGCGGTTAAGCTGCTTGATATCATCAACTGTCGCTAATATTTGCTTATCATGTCGGCCCAAGTATTTAATATCATTTCGCAGTAAAAAATCTTTTTCGTGGCGACGTAGCATAAGAATATCAACTAATAATTTGGCATTATTTTCAGCCTTAACACTGGCTTCGACTTGATGAATAGCAGCCCTTAATGCACCTCGTAATCCTGATTTTTCATCTAAGCCAATTGCCACATAATTTGCAGACATTTTGTCAAACGACTGATAATAACGATTAAATTGTTCAACGACTTTGTCTTCTGGCCATACTTCATCCAGTTCGCTCGCTAAGCGATCGATTTTCTGTAACTGTAGAGTTACTCCTTGACGCATATCTTGATGGCGCTTTTGATATTTAACAGAAAGCCGAGCTAAAAAATCTTTTTCATGTCGACGGAACATCAACATAGAAGATTCAATATCTTTTAAGTTTTGTACCAATGACTGATATTTAGCCTGCGCTTGTCCATTGCGCTCAACAAGAATAAATAATGTAATCAATGCCACTATAATTAAACCTGCCACAAAGTTCATGGCAATACGTAACGTCAAATTTTTCACTGCTATTCTCAACAACAAATGGATAAATTTGAGTATAGAAGGTAAAAATAATGTTACAAATACATGACACCAAATGATTGTTTTTTATACAAACTTAGCGATAACTACCTAGTTGTGTTTAGTTATTAATCTATCAATTTAATATATAGTCAAAGCGATCAGGTTTTAGGGGAAGCCGTCAAGCTTCGAGACCCCATGAGCATATGCTCTACTATGTGATTGGGGCTGCCTAAAGGGATTTAGGTAGTAGGACGACGCAGGAGCCAAAGTCGAGAGTAAGCGCTGACAATGAACCATAAGACCTGAGCGAGAAGACTATAGCACTGAAAATTTAACAGCCTCCTGAGTGTTCAATCCTCACTGCCACTTCAACATAGTTAAGCCAATATCCAGCGTAATATCATGACTAGAATGCAAACAGAAATGTCATTTATAAATAAAGCTTAGGTCAATTTAACTTATCAAATTATTTTCTATTCGTGACAAAAAACAGTCCTCCCTTTAACAAAAAAACAAAACATCAAAAAACATACCTCCAGTATAAAATAACCAACCCATTTAACTTTAGACAGCGGCATATTGTGGTGATAACATCAAATCAATATACAAATAAAAACATTTACATGTAAATATGCCACACCGTAAATTAACACATATCAGAATTATCGCGTTTACGCTGCTCACCGCATTGAGTTATCAAAGTCAGGCGCAAAGTACTGACCAACACACTGACCAACATTTTCAAGCACTTTTACAAAACAACAAAATATTAAAACAAGGCGAAAAGCAGTTTGCTATGCACTGTGCCGGTTGTCATAAAAAAGACTTAAGCGGGGCGGTTGGCTTTAACTTAAAAGATGGTGAATGGGTCCATGGTGGCAAACCATCTCAAATATTAGCTAGTTTACAAAATGGTTTTGACAAAGCTGGCATGCCTGGGTTTGCCCGTATATTGAGTCAAAGTGATCAAGAAGCCATTGTCGCTTACATTCTTTCAAAACGTGAAGGTTTTGAAAGCTTAACCTACAAAATTTACCAACTCGAAAGTGACGAAGATAAGTACTACGGCCAAAACGATTTAATCGCTAGCGGTAAACTCAACAAAAATATCGCGGATTTTGAATTACCTGAAATTAAGCACTACGCAATTGAATTTTCGGGAGATTTTCACGTTCCTCAAACAGAGAAAACTTACCTATTTGCTGAGCATGTCAACGGCTTAAATCTAACGCTTGAAAATAACGGCAAGCCAGTTGAATCCGAAGGCTGGAAAGGTATTGTTAAATGGCCTTTAAAATCGGGAAAACAACATCTAAAAATCACTTACATTGCAGGCAAAGAAGGTGCATGGTTACGCAACATCGGCTTTTATGTTGTAAACAAAGACATGTCCATCAAACTTTTTCCAGTCTCAACCAAGGCGTTAGCTGAAAGTAAAAAGAGTACCTATGATATTAAAGCTTTAGCTGGCTATGTGGTTCAACAAAAGAAAATAATCAAACTGCCGCCTTATTCCATGGCAATTGGCGCCCCTCAACAAGTGAACTATGCCTTTAATACCAGAAGCTGTGCCGTTAATGGCCTATGGCACGGCGACATGTTAAATATTGGTCCTAACATTGGAGGGCGAGGTAAAGATGGTAGTATTCCTTTAGGTGATTGGCTATATCACTATCCTCAACAACTCATGCCAACTTTAACCAAAGAGCAAACCTGCTCATTTATTAAATATCGTATTAATGACAACGCGCCTGAATTCACGTTTAAAGTTAACGATTTAACCCTTTCATTAACAACTGATTTTAGTCATAAAAATCAAGCCCGCTTTGTATATAGCGTGCTTGATAACCCGAGTAACCTAACACAAATTTCGTTTGTGTTACCTTCAGCTAAAGGATTAAGCCTCAGTAGCCAACAAGGTAAAGTGCAGCAGCAAACATTAACCGTTGATATTGCTTCTATTAAAAACTTTTCTATACAAATGGCTTGGACAGGAGCTAAACAATAATGAACAAAATTATCCAGCAAGCCATTGGCACTGTAACACTGATCGTTAGTTTTATCGCGAGTGCTCAAGCTCAAACAATTTATAAACCCGACGGCTATTCAATAGAGACAATTGATACCCCCAGCAACGAACGCTTCCATATTACCGGATTAGACACTGATAAAAATGGTGTCGTGTACGTTGCCACACGCTTTGGTGATGTTTGGCAATTAAAAGATAAGCACTGGTCTAAGTTTGCATCCGGATTACACGAACCGACAGGGCTGCTAGTAGAAGACGATGGCTCTATCCTTGTGGCGCACAAACCGCAACTAACACGGCTAGTCGATATCGACAACGATGGGGTTGCTGAAGACTATATTAATGTGGCCAGTGGTTGGGATTTTCATAATGACTATCATGAATTCAACTTTGGCCCAGTCAAAGATAAACAGGGTAATTACCATGGTACGTTAAACCTTGGCTTTCAGGGTGGCTGGGGCGGTTATCGTGGGTTTGCTTACAAAGTTACACCAAAAGGTGAATTTAAACCCTATTCTTGGGGCTTGCGCTCTCCTGCCGGAATCGGTATCAACCCTGAAGGTGAAATATTTTTTACCGATAATCAAGGCGGCTGGGTTGGCACATCTAAAATGCATTTATTAGAAGAAGGAAAGTTCTATGGTGCCCCTAACTCCTTACATCAAGCCCCTGGAGAAAATGGCCAGAATTGGCAAAAAAAGTATACCGTCGCCGACCTCGACCGCATGCGAGAAAAACCCATAATCCAAATGCCACACGGTGAAATAGCGAAATCACCCGGCAACCCAGAGTGGGATTTAACCCAAGGTAAGTTTGGTCCGTTCCAAGATCAAATTTTTATGCCTGATTTAACCATGTCTAATATCTTCCGTGTATTGCTAGAAAAAGTGAATGGTAAATACCAAGGAGCAGTCATCACTTTTATGAATGGTTTTCAAAGCGGAAATATTCGGGCTGAATTCGACAAAAATGGTCATCTTTGGATAGGTCAAACAGCTCGAGGCTGGGGAGCTGCGGGTAGTAAACCATTTGGCTTACAAAAAGTGGTATGGGACGGAACCAACCCATTCGAAATGCTAAATATCAAACTCACTAAAACAGGTTTTAGATTAAGCTTTACCGAAGAAATTGACGCTAATAGTTTTGTAGAGTCAAGTTTTAACGTTCAGCAATGGCATTATCATTACCACAAAAAATATGGTTCAGAAAAAGTCGACTTAACCACTATCAATATTAGCAAAATGCGTTTGTCGCCTGATCATAAGCAGATTGAAATCGATATGCCCTTAACGGCTGGTAAAGTAGTCGGCATTGATTTTTCTGGGTTAACCAGCAAAAGTCAACGCAAAGCATCATCAAGCAAAGTGTTCTATACGTTAAATCAAGTCTACAAATAATCACTAAAATATAGTCTTCTCGCTCAGGCTTTATGGTTCATTGTCAGCGCTTACTCACCCCAATCACATAATAGAGCATATGCTCATGGGGGTTCGAAGCTCGACGGCTTCCCCTAAAACCAGATCGCTTTGACTATACAAAAAAAATCAACGCCTGCTAATCACTAATTAGCAGGCGGATTCAGATACATATGTTGTTATAAATCAAATGATATTGAGCGTATCATAGGCAGACCTCAGTTGGCCTATTGATTCTTCTTGGGCGTTAACTAAACAGACTGTATCTATTAATGTTTTATTAATGCCTGAGTTGTCTGAAATAGACTGCATCGCATCAGGACAACCATGCTCATAAACTTCAATCAGATCAATGATGGTACGAATACCGGCCTTTCTAATTAAATTTGTCTCGTTCTTAAATTCTAAACACAATCGAGCCTGCGCCATCCAATCAACAATGACTCGCGGTTTATAGGAGGTTTTAATAATAACCTCGATCAAACTGGCGTGAGCTAAGTTTTGCACATTATCAATGCCCAGTTCCGTTAAGCGACTTTTATGAAAACCATTAATCCCTTCAATCATATCTAATTGCAGTTCATTAGCGCTATGTTTGCCACGCGCAAAAATATGACTAAGCCCTTCTCGCATAAACATAATGGCTCTTTCTGGAAACAGGCCAATAAAAAATGAGATCACTAAAAACTGTGCTTCAAACTCTTGTGCTTTATCTTGCATAAAATACTGGAAAACAACCGCAACCAACACACTGTAAATCATGCGCATCACGACACTGTAATAGGCGCCGGGTGGCAAATCTAATGTCATCATACGACGAAATATAAATTGAATTGCCCACACATACGCGCCAAGAAAAGCCATAGCCGCACAAACGACGTTGCGCTTAAATGCGTGGCTCATACCTAAAAAGTCTGCGTTGTCTACCCAAGTAATTCCGTCAAACAGTAACATTGCCGAATTAGACAGTAAAATTGTAAAAAATACGATGCAAATTAACGACACCAACAGTAGGGGTAAAAAGTAATCTGTTGGCTTGTGATCTTGATTTAAATGAAATGAAAAGGTATCCGGTAAATCATGGCTCTCAAATTGTTGCTTAAGGTTGGCAACTGACTCATGTTTTTTAGGTAAGCTAACTCGAATATAAGTAATTGCAGTTAAAGGTAAAAACAATACCAAAAAACAAATACTAACGCCTTCTTTCCAATCTTGATGACTACCTAGCGACGTCGTCATTAGCCCCCCGTAAAGCACTATACTTGCCACGAGTAAAATTAACGACCAAGCCCGTTTTAAATGGTTTATTTCTGAAAATGTATTGTCCATTTTTATTATTATAATTTATCAGCCACGCAATTTAACAATATTAAGCTAGGGTTAATAAAAAGACAATCCTATTACACTCCATTACACATACAGCATTGCTGATAAGTGCTTACGTTTTAATATGTCATCTAATTGCAACACAGATCCCACATAACCGCTTAAAACTTCGGCATACCATTAACATCAGATGTCAACTTAATTAAAACCACACCCCACTGTCACACTTTAATCTTACTGTCATCTTTCGTTAAAAAATAAGCCACACAAATGACATAGCATGCTCGCGAATTATTTGTGCCGATATGGGCAAAGGTAAACAGGAAATAACAATGAAAATGACAACAGTAGGTATGCTTACTACACTCGCAACTTGCCTAAGTTTAGCTGCGTGTTCTGGTGATTCACAACCTAACGAAGAAACGGCAACTGATAATATTTTGGCAAGCTATACCATTGAAAACCACAACGGATTATCACGCATTAGTGCCAAATTTAACTATGGTGGAATAAACGGCAAACCGCTTACTTATGAAGAACAGGACAAGGTTATCGTTGCCGTTAATAACACAGAAAAGCCTTTAAGCTATAACACCTTAGCTTATAGTAAAAAGCAGTACCAACCATTTAACAATGACGCCAATAACGTAGCGTATCAAGCTAATATCCAAATAGAAAAAGACCAACAAAAAGAGCCCATTAGCATGTCTTTGTATCGAGCACACGGTGAAGATGCTATTAACTCAAGCGTTGTACTACCTGAAGAGTTTAGTATTTACTCACCGCAATCGGGTGAGGTCTATGCCGCTAGCGAATCAATCGCGATAAGCTGGCAAGCACCACAAGATATTCAAGATAGTGAATTACGTTATGAGCTAAGCTGCCGCCAAACAAACGGCGAAATTATCTACTCAGGTGATGTTCAAACCATCCAGGACGACGGTAACTATAGTTTAGATATATCTAATCTGTCTGTTCTTTCGCACCAAGATTTAGATACACAGCGCCAATGTGATCTCAATATTCAGTTAGCTCGACCACAACAAGGTCAAGTTGATGAGGTATTTTTAGCCGGTAGTCAGATAACCGCTTATCAAGTCGAATCAATTAGCCGTTTATTAATAAACCCAACACAATAAATCAACCAAATAATCGACCAATAATCAAAGGAACCGAACAATCCAGTCGGTTCCTTTTTTATTAATTTCAGTATCTACTCAGCGTAATTTGTTTTACGCGCCTTAGTATTGGTAATTACTTCGTCTTTGCCGTGCCTACAGGACGTAGGTACTTAGGTTTCGTCTGGAACAAGAAACCTGCGAATGCGGTAATCTAGTGACTTTGTTTAGTAAACGTGAGCTCCGTTTACTTTAATAAAGGCACTGGATACCTGAATACTCAGGTATGACGGTAATTTTTTATACCAGCGGGAGAAATTCAATTCTATTTATATACACGCTGAGTAGTTACTAATTACATTTATATTGCTTTATTAACCTCCAACACTACAGAAGACACATGGCCTTGCGTATCAGGGAAAGTTAAGCGCACTTGGTTATTTTTCTTAAGTAAACTCATCGGCACTGGTATTTCAATTGCGCCAAAAAAATCTTTGCGATTCGCTTGATCATAACCAGCCCAGTCATTGGGCACTGTAACCGAAGAGCCATTAATCGTGACTATTGGTTGTTTCGATTTGTCATGCTTACGACCAATACTCATGCGCAGCAATGCTGTAGAATGCTGTTGCGAACTTGTGGTTAAATCCACTTGGTTAAACTTTATTGTGATCGGCTGATTAGCTTTAATGGGTTGTAAAAAGTCATCAGAATAATAAGTTTCACGTCGTAGTTGTGTATCTGCTTTAACGGTTTTATTAAACTGATATTGATAAACTACCGTTTCATACGGTGCTAGCTCAATCACGTTAGCCGCTAATTGCGATGAAGAAACATAACCAGAAACTTTTTTACTATCAACTTGCAACGTTGCAGGGCTATCGGTAGGTACAGCTAAACGCTTTAGCGTTAAATTTTTATATTGATAACCCGCGCCAGCGCCAACAGCTAAATTCACCGTTTTGCTTTCATCTTCAAGATTATTAAGCGCTATATACACCGTATCACCATCGACATAAGCCTTGGTTTGAATATCAGGATCGCTACTCTCTGTTGCTAAACGATTACCCTTTACCTCATTCCACAGTTGATAAAACTTAATTTTAGGGGTCGGCAGATAATTATTTTTATCTTTAGGATTAATAAACTCGTAACGATTGGTATTGGTGTTTAAGCGAATTTTAGCTGGATCTGGACGCCACAATGTAGCTGAATAGGGATGCCCCTCGTGAGTCGGCCAATACCATGTTGCATGCCCTGTAATAAATGGAATCGAGGTTAAAATACGTTCCTCCCTATCCAAAAACTCCATCAACATATGGTTGTATGATTTAATCTCTTGGCTAGCAATCGTTTCATCGTAAAAATATTCTTGGTCTTTTTTACTTTTCGCATTAGGTAACTTGGGTCTATCAATAATGCCGCCATATTCGGTTAATGCATGAGGTTTGACCTTGTCCCACTTCACCATTGAATAGGTTTCAATAATATCGATTATGGCTTGAGCATTACTGCCCGAACGTCGATTGGATTGCCCAGTTACATTCACCCCGTCGTATAAATGAAAAGAAAACGAGTCTATATAATCACCCGCTCTGTCCATAAACATTTTTTGGCGTTCTTTAAAATGATTAAAATCATTGAGCTCTAACGAAGGCCACGCCGAGCTAAAACCCATAACATACATATCCTTTAAAGCTGGACGTTTATCAAACTCTTTACCAATTTCTTTAAACCAATCACTCATGTGTTGGGTCATAACAAAATTTTTCTTTGCATCCCAACCACCAGGCACAAAATCTTTGGCATGCACAAAAGGTTCATTCATCGGTTCAAAAAACAACGGCCGAGATTCGTCCGTGTAATAGTATTCAAAATAATCAGCCGCCCAACGAGCACCTTCGACAATATTATCGTTTAAGTCCGTCACGACAGTGCGAGGGTGTTCAGTCATGACTGAACGATTACTGTAAGTCGATCGTAATTTATGATTATTAAAACTTTCTATACTTTTTTTGCCTTCAATCTTGGCGGTTTCTGTTGAAGGATAAGACTGTTTTAACGCTTTCGCCGTGCTCATCGGCCCCCAAAATTGACGCCCTACCCCAGCATTCAATTCATTGCGCATATAATCCACATCTTCAACATCATATAGCCAAGCATTAAACTGTGAGTCATGTTGATTAAAAAACTTTTGCCTATCTAACGTTAAGGAATCATCAAAATATTGCAAAGTATTGATATCGACTCTGACATTAACTGCATCGGCAGGGATCACCACAGGCTCAACAACCTCTTTGTGGTTATTAGTACCATTGGTACACGCAGCTAAAGCGAAAGGAATAAGTAAAGATGTTAATCGAAAGTCATTAGATATAGGCATAGCCAAACTCAAAGTTATTGTTACGTATTTGTAACTTATGCAAAAACACACAAATTACAACACAAATCACAATTAAACATCAAGTTTTATATTTAATTTAACCAATCATTTTCAGCAGAAATACTGCTCAAAAAAAGACGATTGGAAATAAAGAAAGTAAGAAAATTAACAATAGAAAGTGCTCTCAGATTGTTGAGGTTAAATTCAGGTTTGCACAGACTTGACGACTGTGGCGGTAAACTTGTACTTCAAAGAACAATTTAAAACACAAACAGGATCTTGGCGCTCTAATTGCTATGTCTTAATAACCTTGTATTACTGCGCAAGATTTTTCGCAATTTGCAACAGACAGACATAAAAGAGGCAAGCTATTATGAACAAACATCTGGGCGAAATTTGGCAAGTCGTTGACAGCCGCAACTTCGGTGGTATTGAAAGCCATATATTGCAACTCAGCCAAGGCTTACAAATCATGGGGCTAACGCCACGCGTGGTATTTTTGAATCATTATGGCGAGCATCCATTATTTCGCTTGCTGAAAAAAGCCAACATCCCCTATTTAGTGCGTAAAGCTTGTTCAATACAATCGCTAATTAAGACGCACCAACCTGCTCTAATCCACACCCATGGCTATAAAGCCGGCATAGTGATGCGTATAATAGGTAGATTAAGTGGTACGCCTGTTATTAGTACTTATCATGCTGGAGAAACACCAAAAGGCAAAGTATGGTTGTACGACTGGATTGATAGATATACAGGCCACTTAGCCAAATGGCGCTTTGCTGTCAGTGCCAGTATTCAACAAAAACTTCCTACCCATGCTGAACAAGCTAAAAACTTTATCAATAGTCGGCAACTGACCAAAGGCGATGGCCAACAAGTCGCCTTTGTTGGTCGCTTGAGTTTTGAAAAGGGTATTAATCAGTTAATCGCGATAGCCAAACAACTACCCCACGTTGATATCCATGTTTATGGCGATGGCCCCGCTAAACAACAATTGTTAAGCGCAAGATTAAAGAATTTACACTTACATGGACAACAACATCACATGCCTCATGTATGGCGACAAATAGGTTTACTCTTGCTGCCATCACTACAAGAAGGTTTGCCTATGGTTGCCTTAGAGGCCATGGCACGCGGCATTCCCGTAGTAGCCAGCCGAGTGGGCGCGTTGCCAGAGCTGATAACACATAAGAAAAATGGTTGGCTAATAAATGTTGGTGATATTCACGGCTATTGCCAAGCAATTATGCGCTGGCATGCCCTGCCCGCCATTCAACAGGCCAGTTTAAGCCGCAAAGCCAAAAAGGTGGTCGACACAGACTACTCTGTTGAAGCTGTGATGCCACATTTTATTCAAAGATACCGTCAGGCCATGTGTGGTTGAGATATCGAAGGCTAGGACAGGTTTTCTTTGCGCTGGCTTTGCGCTAAAACGCCACCTTATTATTAAGGTGGCGTTTTTAGTTGGGGTTAACAACAGCTTTGCAAAATGCAAAAAAACAACTTAGCAGTTTGCAAACATCAAATTAAAGAATACAAAAAACACATACAAAACAATCAGTTAAAACATTGGAACAGGCTTTGCTCTATGGCTATTAAACGTTAAACATATGAGATTGATTATGCCTGCAAATCCAGCAAAAATTTTATTCGTCCATTATGGCGAGCAAGTATACCGCGGCAGTGAAGTTTGTTTGATCAACTTAATCGCCAATTTGGATCGTAACTGTTTTGAGCCTGTCCTGTGGTGTAACTCGCCTGAGATTGCCGCAGTTGGCAAAAGCCATAATATCGAAGTGATCCGTAGCGACTTTAGTTTGTTGCTCGGCTGGCAAGCACCGCGTTTTAACGTTAAAGCATTTTGGCAACAGGTTCGCCAAGGTCAGCAAATTATTAAGCAGCACAACATTGATTTAGTACATTGCAACAGCGCAGCGCCAACTCAATGGATGGTTGCCGCCTGTCGATTAACTGATATTCCATTATTAAGCCATTTGCATTCGTCTTATCCATTACGTGATCGCATTACGCTCGGGTTACATGCCGCTAATAAAGTAGTTTGCGTTAACAACGAAATCAAAAAGCAACTGACTGACGATGGTATGCCAGACGAGCGCATTAGTGTTATCGCTAATGGATTAGACATGGACAAACTACAACGCATTTTTCCGATTGACGTACGCCAGCAGCTTAAACTGCAATACGATGATATTTTGCTGGCTTCAACAGGCTATTTAACCCCAGTTAAAGGCATGGATTTATGTATTGAAGCCGTGGCCGAGTTAGAGCACGTGCATAATATTAAAGCGCATCTCATGCTAATAGGCGATGGACCCGAATGGGACAACCTAGTAACACTTGCAACCAAGTTAGGAGTAAAAGATCGAGTCCATTTAATGGATAGCAGTGACTTGGTCACCAGTATGCTTTGGGACAATGCCGACATTTACCTTTCAGGATCAAGACAAGAAGCATTTGGTTTAGCCATTGCCGAAGCGGGTGTGGCGAATATTCCTGTCGTAGCGCCGCAAGTAGGCGGTGTCCCTATGATAGTCAAACATGAAAAAACCGGCTTGTTATATCCAGCGCAAAATGTCAAAGCAATGGCGACTCAAGTGGCTCGTTTAGTCGAGAACACTCAGTTACGTCACCATTTAGCTCGAGCACTTAAACAACATGTGGCCGATAATTTTACGATTGACCATTACACACAACATTTTGCCAGCACCTATCGTCAACTAATCCGCCAACAGCAACAAAACAAGCTTAAGCATGATTGGTCTATCAGTTTGACACCATTCAAACGATTAGCGTCTATTGCTTGGCGCCAATTCAGCCATCGATTAGGCAATATCCAAATTAAACAAGACAGTTAAACAAGACACCCAACAGCGATAGGAACCAAGCATGTTTAAATTCATTACCACACGCATTAAGTCAGTTTTTAAGCCTAAATCGCTAGCAACTATTTGGGTTTACGACCCCATAACATTTAATGGCGGCTCAAAGCTAGCGACGCAAAACGTTTTGGATTTAGTGGCAACGACCTCTTGTCATATTAAGGTACTAACCCGCTCGCCCGCTGATTGGCAAACATGGGCTACCCGTATTAACCATCATTGTATTAACCAGAATAGCGATTGCAACCAAGCGGCGACGTCTACCGTATCCATTCATACTCTTTATGAATTAGGTTACATAGCCAAATTTGAACAAGGGATCGGCTATTTTATTCGCCATGGTTTGCTCGCCACACAACTGATATTACGCAGACTATTCACCCATAAAGCAGAAATAATTTTAGCCACTTCGGGCCCAGGCGTTGACCTAGCGGCTTATATGCTTGACGCTTTTAATCGTATTATTGAGCCATCTTCATCAGCAACAAGCGGTGTCTTTCAATTAGTTCAAGGGCCTGTTGCCACAAGTAAAACCATAGCCAAATGCCTAACTCGTGCTCAGGCTCTATGCTATTTACCATCTTGTTTATCCAGTATTGAACAAAACATTGAAAAATCCGCTAACCCAGTTGTTCAAACGCAATTCGCGCAGATGAAGCAGCAAGGTAAATTATTCGAGCTCAATAATGGTATTAATCAACACAATTGGCCAAGCCCAACCCAGAACCATTGCCAGAGCAAGGGAAAAGGCCATGCTAGCAAGCCTATACGTATATTTTGGGCAGCCTCACTATTAAAATGGAAAGGCTTAGATACCTTACTAACCGCGTTGAATTTATTCACCGATAACGAAAGACCACAAGCGAGTATTTGTTTTATACGGCCAAAACAATGTGAATTGGCCGTTACACAAGCCCCACAGCCAATTAATCAAGTTACTTGGTTTGAACAACCCAAAAACTTAGATTCCATTCGCAGCCAACATCAAATATTTGTATCAACCAGTCAAAATGAACCCTTTGGCCTAGCCATTTTAGAAGCATTGGCTGCCGGACTAACCGTGGTGATCCCAGCTGATGGCGCATATTGGGATCAACAATTAACCCATGGTGAAAATTGTTTTAAATATAAAGCGAACGATGCGTTCGACTTGAAAGTCAAGCTTGAGGCCTTAGTCAACAATCCGCTGATTGTCGATGAAATTGGTAAGGCGGGACAAAAACTGGCTGCAAAATACCACGGAGAAGCAACCTACCAACCCGTTAGCCAAATTATCGTACAACAAATAAAAGGTAATCAACCACACGCCAACGCTGATCAGCAAACAAAAACAGATAATGTTAATGGCAATCTCCCTACCAGCCTTAAACAAACCCAGTTGTCCAAATAGGGAGAAGTCAATGCAATTGTTAAATCCTAAAAACGAGACTCAAACATGGCTGGCGAGCCGATTAGTTCAAATCAAATTGCCTAAGGCGTTAATACACACCTTAATGTATGGCGTTAGTATCGTGTTTATGAAAGGCTTATCGCTAATTTTACTGCCCTTTTTAACTCATGCGCTTAGCCAGCAAGAATACGGCCAATTAGAAGTACTAAGCAGTATCGCAATTTTAGGTAGCGTTCTCGCCGGCTTAGGTTTAGCTGAAGCTTTATTTCGTTTTTATGGATTGAGTAAAACCACTGACGAAGCACAAAGCCATGCCGCCCACTTACTATTGCTAGCCATATTGGTCGCCGCAGCTATGGCGAGTTTAGCTTGGGTTTGTTACCCACAAGTGCAATCTATTTTGCCTGGGTATTTACCCGCCAACACAGTGTTAATCGTTTTGCTCACCATATCACTCGAAGCCATTATCGCCGTTGCATTAGGCTGGTTGCGTTTACAAGATAAAGTGGGGCTATTTTGTACCTTAACCTGTGGTAGAGCGTTATTACAACTGCTACTCACCTTTTACTGGGTTGAGTTAGGACAGGGTGTTAACGGTATCGTTTTAGCGGGTTTTATTGCTGCTACCATTCAAGCATTTTTGTTGTTAATGCATTTTGCTAATGATCTAAACCGACACCTTGTAAAGCGCAGCATACTTAACTTTTCATTACTAAAATCTTACTTACAATATTGCACGCCCATTATGCTAAGCGGGTTAATTGCTTTTGGCTTGATGGGGGTAGACAAGTGGTTTTTAGCTAAGTATGCCGATTTAAATCAAGTCGCCATTTTAGGTGTTGCCAGTAAGTTTGCGTTAGCCACCGTTATCTTGTTGCAACCCTATACCATGTGGTGGTCGCCAAAGCGCTTTCAAGTATTACAACAACAAGGACAGCAACTCACTAGCCAATACATTGTTATCGGATTGGCGCTTTTACTATTCATCTGCGTGGTAATGGCTGGTGCTAGTCCGCTTCTAGTGCATTTTTTAGTGCCTGTTTCCTACCAAAATGTGGTGGCTATCATTACGCCTATGATTTTAGCCATGGCCTGCAAAGAAGCGGCAGAGTTAGTCAATATAGGCTGTTTTGTTGGCAAAACCAGCCACAGCCAAATGGCCATTAACGCATTTAGCGCTGGGTTATTCGTGTTGCTGTTATGGTGGTTAACCCCAAGCTTTGGCATGTTCGCTGTAGCATGGGGGTTATTGGCTGTGCAATGTACACGGCTAACCCTATTTTACTTAGTCAGCCAGACCTTTCTAAAGCTAAACTATCCTCTAGGTAAACTACTGCTAATTGGTACAATTAGTACTACGTTAGTCGTGTTACTCCCATATTTAATGACATTGGGTTACAGCGTAACCATGATGAGTCTATGCTTATTAAGTACTTCGACCTTAATTGCTTGGCTATGTGCTAAGGTTTTATGCAATCGAAATGATTTAACTACAGCAGGTTGAAGGTTGAGGCTTCATGTTCGTTAACTTAATTCTTCACCCTATAAAACCAGAGAACATGATGACTCAGATCTTAGCCAATTTACGAAAAAGCTTATCTAGCCCTGTCATTATTATGCTTTTGAGTTTGTTGCTGATAAGTCTAGCATGGCAATTTATTCCTCATCCGGCTGTTGTCGTGGCTGTTGGATTATTGCCGTTAGGCATAGTGTTTGTTTTACATTTTCCTTTTCAAATGGTCATGCTGTTTGTCGTGTTTTCTTTCTTTCGCTTACACGAAGTTTTTCAGCCTTTATACCCATTAAAAATCCCGCTGCTCTTGTCGCTTGCCAGTTTAGGGGCGCTCATTTGGCATATTGGGTTAACTAAAAAAATCAAACCCTACTGGACACGTGAGCTCACTTGGATGAGTGTGTTTTTTGTACTCGTGGTATTTGGCGTATTTATGGCGAGTAACCGGCCAATAGCGATTGCCTACTTTAAAGGTATTTACTGGAAAATTGCCATCATGACATTCGCAATTGCTTGGTTAACCCGCACAGGAAAAGACTTTTTATTTAGTGCACGTTTAATTACGTTTAGTGGTATTTGTGTTGGCCTAACGGCGCTGTATAACAAAGCGAATAATTTAGAAATGGTTGAAGAAACCCGAGTGACTATTGGCCGCTCAATCGGCTCAGTGTTAGGCGATCCGAATGATCTGGCTTTAGTGTTAATGTTCCCTGCCGCATTTGCGCTAGCGCTAGTACTAAATAAACAACTCGGGCGGGGTACGCGATTTATCGGTTTAATCGGTGCGCCGGTATTATTTATGGCCATTATCGCCACTCAAAGCCGCGGTGGATTATTGGGAATTTTAACCGTGTTTGGCATATTCGCTTACCGGCGTATACAAAACAAAGCCTTGTTTTTTATATTAGGCTCGGTGGCTGCCGTGCTACTGTATGCGGTAGCGGGAATTTCAGGCCGCGCTTCAGGTGGTGCCGCAGAAGAAGGGATTGACGCATCGGCAATGGGGCGCTTGTATGCATGGGAAGCGGCATTTGGTATGGCTGTCCATAATCCGCTTACCGGTGTTGGGCTTGATAATTTTTACTCCAATTATTACTTTTACAGCCCTCATTGGGACGGTTTAAACCATGCCGTTCACAGTACTTGGTTTGGCGTTTTAGCTGAAACCGGCTTTTTAGGATTAATTGTTTTTATTGGAATAATAGGCTGTTTAACGCTAAGTGCCTTGCGTACTCAGTCTATATTAGAAAAACGCGCTAGTGCTGGTGAAGCCATCCCTCCTGCTGTTATCGCCGTTAGCCAAGCGGTATTTGCAGGCTTATTAGGCACTATTGTATCTGCTACCTTTTTAACTCAGGGCTTTACTTGGCCAATTTATATTTTAGCAGCGTTAATTGTCGCGGTAGGTAATTGGGTAAAATTCAACCTTCATAATGAATGAAATGGCTTGCCACTAGCCATTTCACGCCAAAATCGTTAGAATCTGCCCACATTTTTACACCTAGTCAAACAAGAGCAGAATTCTCATGGGAAGAAGTTTTGAAAACCGCAAAGCGTCAATGGCAAAAACTCAAGGCGCTAAAACCAAACTTTACTCTAAATACGGCAAAGAAATTTACGTGATCGCCAAAAATGGAGGTACCGATCCTGACGGTAACCTTGCATTACGTCAGGTCATCACCAAAGCCAAAAAAGACCAAGTTCCTGCTCACGTCATTGAAAAAGCCATCGACAAAGCCAAAGGTACTGGTGGTGAAAATTACGAAAACACTCGCTACGAAGGTTTTGGCCCTGGCGGATGTATGGTGATTATTGACTGTTTAACCGACAACACTAACCGAACCATTAAAGACGTACGCAACTGCTTTACCAAAACTGACTCTAAAATTGGTGCCCCTGGTTCAGCTATTCATATGTTTGACCATCAAGCCGTATTCCAATTCAGCGGACAAGATGAAGAAGACGTGTTAGAAACATTAATGATGGCCGATGTTGATGTAGCCGATATTGAAACTGACGAAGAAGGTGTGATTACCGTTTTAGCCGACCACACTGAATTTTATAAAGCCAAAACAGCTTTAACAGACGCCTATGCTGATATTGATTTCAAAACAGAAGAAATCACTTATGTACCACAAACCAGTACAACCATTACCGGTGATGACGTAGCAGTATTTGATAAATTCATGAACATGTTAGACGATTGCGACGACGTACAAGAGGTTTATCACAACGCGGTTGTTGAAGACTAAACCTTAAAACAAGCTACGCAGTAAAAAAATTCATATAAAAACGGCGCTAACATTAGCGCCGTTTTTATTTATAGTCAAAGCGATCAGGTTTTAGGGGCAGGTTTCTAGTTCCAGACGAAACCTAAGTACTTACATCCATGTAAGCAAAGCCGTCAAAGCTACCGCATCCTTGCTCTCGCTCCTTACCTACATCCATGTAGGCAAGCTTCGAATCCCCATGAGCATATGCTCTATTATGTGATTGGGGTCGCCTAAATGGATTTAGGTGTTAGGACGACGCAGGAGCCAAAGTCGAGAGTAAGCGCTGACAATGAACCATAAGACCTGAGCGAGAAGACTATAAGTTTAGTGACTGGCTAAAACCTGACATGCTACCTGCTGTTGATTAAGATCCTCAATCGCATTCATCACACTGCTTGATGTAAATTTAAATCGATACGCAAGTTCACAGCCTGCACTCGCTAACGCCCTAGCGGTCCACACATTACAGGTATTAGTCGCGTGATATTCACCATTGGCTTGGTAAAATTGACTGTCGCCGTACAAGCCTTTACCTAGTTCTGTTAACTTTTTATTTTGCGCCATAGCAAAGCTATGCTCAATAAACGCCTTTAAACTAACTAAGTTAGCTTTGTTGATTTTTCTAGCCACAATTTTACTGTTTTTAAAGTAAAACTCTGGGTCACTATTAAAGCCAACGACATGCATAACGCTTTCGGTTGGCCAAAACAAAGCTTTTAATGCCAAACCAAAAGTAATTTCAGGCGCTTGATAAAACCCTGCATCCCCCCAACCTAATTCAAGATACTTGTAGTTGGCAAACCGAGTATGAAGTTCAGGTAAAATGGATTGAATAGACTGACGTTCGATAACTAAGCCAGTGTGCCAACCATGATCGGCGACAAATACAGTGATAGTACTGGCATTGTTTTTCACTTGTGTAATAGACGGCTCGACCACATAGGGACGATAACTGCAGGCCGATATAAAGACCACAATGCAGATACAAAAAATTCGTAAGCTAAGCATTAATCAATAAACTCAAGTTGGTTAGCTTATGGTGTTAAACTTGACCAAGCTCGCACTTTAACCCTATTTTCTTCTACCGGATAAAGCAATTTACTCATTTCGCCACTAGCTCGGATAGCCCTTAAACCGGTTTGCAAAGCAGTATATATGGCTTGACTGTTTGGATATTTTTTTGAAACGATATAATGGCGGCTTTGCGGAATGCGGACTTTAACCCCTTGAATTGGCATTAAATTTATTTTATTACAACTGTAAGGTAAGCCTTGACTGCCATTCATAACAAGTTCAACAAATAAAATATCACCCCGTTTCTTCGCCATCATATTACACATGTTGTCTATTTTCGATGAATGAATGGTCGCAAAACCCAGTTGATTAAGCGTTTTCCAATCTAGCCACCAACGCCGAGAACTAATAACTGAAAACTGAGTTAAGGCTGATAATAAACTTTTCCCTTGCTGCTGTGCCGTTTGCAAAACTTGTTCAACTTCAGCTAAACGAGATTGCTGAATATAAAAGCCTTTTTCAAACTCTTGGGCTTCAATAACCGCGTCTGATACATAAACAAGCTCATCTTGTTGTAAATCAGTAAACCAGACCGTTTCAGAAGACATAGCGACAGAGCCTTTTTTCGTCTCCAGCAAGGCTCGGGTATAGTTAGGCGTATGCCAAAAACTTAATTCTGCGTTTAAGCCACCAAGGTGTAAGGCTTTACAAATAAGTAGGAGTTCTATGGTTGCTCTGTGGGCATAAGGCGTTTGATAGTCATTCACGTCAAAACAAGATCGACCATCTAACAGCGAATCATATTCCTGCTGGTGATAGGGATTCGCCGCAATCACGACTTTATGCTGCTCAGCTATCGCTTGACGAAAGCAGCAAAGTATTACGACTAACAACAAGCATCGAATACACAACATAAGATGATCGATATAGGCTTTAGAAATATGAATATTCCCCAGCTTAACAGTTTATTTACAACTAAAGCAATAATCTATTTAATCCGGTGCCACAATCCGCACACCATCCTTATAGCCAGAGTTTTTTACCCCAGTAAATAAATCCAACGGCAAATGGCGTTGTGCGGTATTCAATACAGCATCACCAGAATTTGTAATCACCCTAGCGTTAACCAAGATCCCGCCCGATAAACGACTAAAAGACCCTTTAACTGTTAAACCGTCCGCATTACCACTGACAGATTCAAGCACATTTAACCCATATTGGCGTGACTCATGCACTAGCATTTCACGCAACAAGCTTTTAGCGCTGACTTGGCGACGACTCGAACTGGTTAAATCATTAAACTCTTCAACCCACACAGGTTTGCTCATGATTACACTGGCGGCACTACCATTAACTAAATCCATCACTAAAAAACGGATCTCTCGTGCTAAAAACTCATGATTTAAGGCTTGTTTTGACTGCTGTTGTTGGAAATTTTGCCGTGTTGACTGCAATAACATGCCACCTTGGTAGTTCATTGTTACCTCTGGCGCTTTAGGAACAATTTGACTACGCTGGGCATAAGGGCTAACGGTATACTGTGTTGATGGGGCTGACTGTGCTGTTTGCCTAGTATGAACTGGTTGAATCGGCGAAAATTGCTTGTCCGATTGAATAACCGCTGGCTGCTCACTATTTGCCGATTTATGGCGAGCTTTGCCCTTACCGCCAACATTATTTGGTGTGTAGTTTGAGCGTTCGGTATGGCCTGTTGCTGATGACTCTGGCACCGCCATTTGCATCATTCGCTGATTAGGACTCGACGGCATAGCATCATTGGTAACGGGCGCTTGCGGATCAGCTGGAGGATCGACTGGCCACGAGTTAGGAAAAAGTACAGCGCAGGCCGTTAAATTAACCAATAGGCCACTCACTACAAACATTACAAAAATATGGCTAAACCGCTTTAATTGCCTTTTGTGTATTAGCTTGTGAACAGGTTTGTGAATACGCATAAAACTAGTCATAATATTGACTCAAAATTTCCGGCTAAACTTATCTATTTATCGGCAGCAAATCTAATGCCAACAATATCAAATTTTTAAGCTTGATAGCCCCATCGTGGCATTATGCTTTGTTCAATATCTAAATGATCAAGAATACGAGCAACAATAAAATCGACTAAATCTTCAATTGATTGAGGATCATGATAAAAACCCGGTGCAGCAGGTAAAATAGTTGCTCCCAACTGTGAAAGTTTGAGCATATTTTCCAGGTGTATTGTCGAAAGCGGCGTTTCGCGCGGCACTAAAATAAGTTGCCCTCGCTCTTTAATCACCACATCTGCAGCACGTTCAATTAAATTATCGCTCGCGCCAGTGGCAATAGCCGATAAACTACCAGTAGAACAAGGACACACCACCATTTTTTTAGGCGCGGCCGAACCGGATGCCACAGGCGAAAACCATTCATCTTTGCCATAACAAAGCACTTGATTAGCTTTTGCGGCAAACTTATCCATTAAGTATTCAGCTAACTTGCTCGATGAACTAGGCAGCTTTTCTGTCGTTTCTGTGGCGAATACGACCTTAGCCGCACTCGATACTAACAAGTGAACTTGAAAGTCAGCCGCCAGCAAACACTGTAACAAACGTAATGCATAGGGAACACCAGACGCCCCTGTGATCGCCAACGTAATTTGTTTATTTCGTGGCCAAAATTTATCTGAATCTGTAGTCATAAAGTCAACATTTGAAACCTGTTGTACAATTTTAACATCTTTTGTATCTACTCAGCGTAATTTGTTTTACGCGCCCTAGTATTGTTAATTACCTCGTCTTTGCCGTGCCTACAGGACGTAGGTACTTAGGTTTCGTCTGGAACAAGAAACCTGCGAATGCGGTAATCTAGTGACTTTGTTTAGTAAACGTGAGCTCCGTTTACTTTAATAAAGGCGCTGGATACCTGAATACTCAGGTATGACGGTAATTTTTTATACCAGCGAGAGAAATTCAATTCTATTTATAAACACGCTGAGTAGTTACCATCTTTTTTTATTTAACCTAATAAACGAATTCGCCGACAGAAAAGTTCAGGCAAATATGGAGGAAATGTGGAAAGAAAGAATTTATTTTTCGAATGCGATATTTTCCGCAACCTTTACAACGCCCCTTCCCCAATTTATGCAGAATTTGTCATAATTAAACTAATAACCTAAATCACTCCATTACTAACTTCATCACAATTATGAAATTAAATAAAACCCTATGCGCGCTGCCCTTACTATCAACGCTCGCGTTACAAGGATGTCTTATCGAAGACTCTGAGCAAAATGCGCTAACGACTACTGTCAATTTAACGTTATCAACGTTGGCGGTAGAAAATCAGCACTTGTATGAACCAAATGATGAGCTGCAAGTTAATTATCGACTACACGCAGATAACTTACCTAACCCCCACAATGTCACGGTCGATTTTTACCTAGTGCATAATGAGCCAGAAGATGATAGCGAAGAAAATACCGAAGAATCTGAAGTTGAAGGCGACCACCTATTAGGTTCAGTAATACACGAAGCCATAGAAACGGGCGAGTTTGGCTATCACGCTGAGTTTACCATTCCGCGTGATTTACAACACGAAGGCCATTATTGGATTATGGCGGTCGTTGATCCGCAAGATGAAATTGTTGAAAGTAACGAACAAGATAACCACCCACACCCTGAAAACGAAGATCACGTTGCCGGCGAATTCCCATACGCTGAAATTGAAGTACAACTGCACCCTGGTCACGAATTCAAACTCACTAATATTGTGTTAGACGGTGATTCGGTCATATTGGACACGCCTGATCACCATGAAGGCACAGGGGATTTGCATTCAGATATTATTGGTCACATTGATGCCATTTATCATGGTACCAATACAGCTAAAGCCCGTTTTGAAGCAGAAATTTTAATTGACGGTGGCTTTCAACCATTAAAACTTTGGCATGCAGATAGTAAAACCTATACCGACAGCCAAGAAATTGAATTTACCTACAATGGCGAAGATCACTTTTTTGGATTTGACCTGTTTATTTCCGACGAGCAACGGGCCGCGCTTTATGCTAATTATGACGCTGACGCCTACAATAATGTGCTCATTCGTTACGATATCACCGACATTACCGAATCCGATGATGTTGAGCATGATTTAAATAACAGTGTTGTCATGAGCTACCCGCTTTACTTTTTTGAAGGTGAAAATACAGCTCAAATCAGTAGCAGCGCGCAAGTGACAGCCGCTGGCGTAACGTCAAATAGCCAAGAATATTCTTTATCTGGCGGTTTTGACAAAACCTATGGTGATAAAAAGAAAATCGCAACCTCGATGGACTTAGGAGGCTTACTTAAACTAGACAAAGAAAATCAAGGTGCTATTGCTGACGCGGGCGGTTCATTCAATGTGTATGTATTCAATAAAAAAGCGACACTTTTTCGAGTTGGCTTTAACGCGCAAGCCTTTACCGATGTCGCCGGTACTGGCGATGGCACGGGTTGGGGTTCAGAGCTAGTTCTATTTGGCTCAAAAATTATTGATGAATCTCACTATAAAACCGAGTTTATCAAAACTTGGAACAAAGAATGGGAAGAAGAACGCCAAATTGTTAGCTCGAGCTTTTTTGTTGGACCGATTCCCGTGGGTGTACGAGCTGGTGTAACAGGCGGTTTAGGTTTTGAATTTACCTTAAGGTTCGACGGGAAACTGCATGCCGAAGGTGATGTTGTCAGCAGTTATTTTGATATTTGGGCCAAAGGTGGCGTAGAAGCAGGCGTAGCGTCAGCAGGGATCACGGCTCAATTCAGAATTTTCGATGAATTACTGCGCTTAGACAGTGCTGCCGATTTAACCATCATTGGCCAAAATGGTGTCGATCCTAAAATTACTTACGAATTTGATCTCACCAACAAATTGGATGTGATCAAAGGTGACTTTGGACTATTTGCCGAAGTGCGCAGCGTTAAATGGTGTAAAAAGAAAAAATGGGGTATCAAAATTAAGTACCCTTGTGGCATCAAAAAAGACAATTATTACTACTGGTTCTATCGCACTAAAGGCTTATATAGCAAGAGCTGGACTATTTTCGCCAAAGACGGAGAAATTAACCTTTAGGTTAATTACCATATTAGTTGTGTTCACTTGCTGAATTTGACATACCAAAAGAGCGACTTGAGTCGCTCTTTTTATTTTTAGTACCTATTCAACTTGTTTGTAAATTGAGGGATTTTTCTACAATAGGTATAAAAATTACCGTCATACCTGAGAAATCAGGTATCCAGCGCCTTTGTTAAAGTAAACTTAGCCCGCATTTATAACACAACGTCACTAGATTACCGTATTCACAGGTTTCTTGTTCCAGACGAAACCTAAGTACCTACTTCCTGTAGGCACGGCAAAGACGAGGGTAAATAGCAAAACTATGGTTTGTAAAACCAACTACGCTGAATAATTACCCCATCTTCCGTACTTTAATCTCAAATGTTGAAAATTTAGCAAGTCACTTTATTGTGCGAAATAGATCACAAGCATTGAAGTAAAAGATCACCCTTATTCACGCTACAGATCACACAGTATTTCAAACAGCTTCGCTAAGATAACAATATCCTTGTCATTATATTTATCAGATCCATTAATGCCCCAAATCAAACAAGTCTCTATTCAATCTATGGATCACCTTGGTTTAGTCGCTGCGTTATTGAAAAAGTACAAAATTGCACAGCGAATTGACCTGATGCTGCCGATTAAATTGGATAAACGAACCAAGTCTACGTATGGGCAGCGGATCTGCGCGCTAATCCTGAATGGTCTTGGGTTCACCAATGCGACTTTGTATATGACCCCAGACTTTTTTAAAGACAAACCGATAGAGGCATTGATAGCGCCAGGGCTTTGTGCCGATGATATGAATGAGGATGCGCTGGGTCGATGTCTTGATAAACTGAATCAACACGGGACGACACGTTTATTTAGTCAGTTAGCTTTTGAAATTATTCAAGAGCATGGCTTATTAAGCACCAGCCATCATTTAGATAGCACCAGCTTAGCCTTATTCGGTGAATACAATGGTGATTGGAAGCATGCCCCAATACCTAAACAAGGGTATTCCAAAGACCATCGCCCCGACTTGAAACAAGTGGTTGTTAATCTCATTACCAACGGCCCAGCAGGACTTCCGATTTATTATGAAAGTTATGACGGTAATGCAGCAGACAAAACGATATTTCATGACAGCATTGCTTATATGCGTAACTTCATTGAAGAACTCAATAATAGCGAAGACATGTTATGGGTAGCTGATTCAGCGCTGTACAACACGAATAAGCTTCAAAATGCCAACGTGAATTGGCTGACACGCGTGCCAGCCACCTTAAACATAGTTAAGCAAAATAGTGCGAAAAGCGATGATGCTTTTGAATGGTGCGAATTAGATAACGGTTATCGTTACGCCAAAATTAACGATGAAGACAAAGACAGCCCGAATGAAAACTGGGTGCTATACAGCTCTGAGCAAGGTAAAGCTCGCCAACTGAAAACATTGGAAAAGAAAATCGATAACGCACATCAAGCATTAACTCGCGCATTGAAAAAAGTATCAGGGACATTGTATGCGTGTGAGCATGACGCGAGACAGGCACTTAAAAATACCGCTAAAAAAGCGAAGTATCACCAAGTTGTTGAACGCGAAATAGAGGCTCAATGGGGATACGAAAAACGAGGAAGACCGAAGCCAGAAGATAAAAAACTCAAAGGTTACCGGGTCATAGCAGACATTGTAGAAAACGCAGAAGCCATAGCCCAAGCGAAGCACCCACTTGGTCGATTCGTCTTAGCCACAAATAAAACGAGTTTAACACCCGCGCAAATGCTTAAGGAATACAAGCAACAATCTCAAGTTGAAAATGGTTTCAGGTTCATGAAAGACAAATCCTTTCAAAGCAATCGCATTTACCTGCAAAACCCACAACGGATAGACGCATTACTGATGGTCATGAGTTTATCGTTGCTGGTTTACAACTTAGGTCAATACGAATTGAGAGCGAGATTAACAAAAGAAGACGAAACCTTGCCCAATCAGTTAGGGCACCCCACGCAATCGCCTACATTACGCTGGGTCTTTCAAATGCTGCGAGGGATAAGTTATGTTGATTTAGGAACACAAGGCATTGGGGTCGCGAATATCAGTGAAAGAGAAGAGAAAATCATTCGCTTATTTGGCAAAGAAGCTTTAGATATATATCAACTGAGCTAGCCATCACTTGAAGAAAAATACACTGCTATGCGGTGGCATTTGTCGTGCGCGTAAAACAGGATAAGCTTATCGAACAAACAGATCTACTTAAAAATTTAGGGCCGCAACCACACAAAATATCCTGTATCTATAATTAAGTGCGGAAGATCGGAATTACTATTTTTCGCGCGGAATATTCGAACTAACAATGCTCGACTAATTCAGACACCACACTATGCAATTTAGCCGCCTTGACTGTTTTGCTAGCTTGATTCGTAGCATGCTCTGATTCCATAGATAAAGAATCAATCAATTCACCAACGACTAAATCGACATCGCCTTTTTTCGGGTACTTTTTATCATATGGCCACGCTTGATACGTGCCAGATAAACCAACGGGCACAATAGGCGCTGCAGTTTTTTCATGAATTAGCACTACACCTGATTTAAATTCATTTATTTGCCCCGTACGTGTACGGGTACCTTCTGGGAAAATAACAACGGCATGCCCTTCATTTAACAGCTTAATGGCTTGTAATATAGCCGCCCTGCCCCCTCGCTGTCGATCAACTGGATAAGCGCCCATATAACGAATAATACGGGCAAATAAAGGGGAACGAAAGTGCTCTTTTTTCGCTAGGTATTTAGGGCGACGGCGAGTATATCGCCCCAATAAAGGATACAGCATATATTGATCAAGATGACTGGCATGGTTGGCAATAATAATACAGCCCTTTTCTTTAGGTATATGATGCCAACCTTGAATAGACCGATAATAATGATTGAGAACCAGACTAAAAAAAGTCAATGTCCAATGCGTTTTCGGATGCTGCCAATAATGGATTGCCGCATTATTATTATGTGCCCACAGCCTTAACCTTTTACTTGGATTGATCACATGGGCAGAATCTGCCAATTCAAGCATAGGAATATCTAGCGTTGAATTACCATAAACACTAATTGATTGATAACACTCTTGAGATTTCGCTATAAAATCGCGTAAACACTCAGCTTTACGTTGTTTATCCACGTAATCCAGTATTAGTCCCGTTAGCTTGCCATTTTTCACTTGTAGCTCAGTCGCATAACAAGCCTTTGCGGACACCAGTGTTGCCAATGCTTGTACAACAGGGTTCCATGAAGCCGAAATAATAATAACATCCGTGTTATTCGCTTTGTGCTCTCGCAGTAAAGTATCAGCCTGCGGATACAAATTTCGCCATAAAAAAGGCAATACCTTGTCTTGCAATATGGCTAGCAACTTGTCTTGTTGCATACCTCGATAGCGCGAATATAAAAACTGATTAAATTTAGCTGGGTTAAGTTGGTACAACAAGAAAAAGACAGGGATCTGAATTAAAAATAACACCCGCCATAATATCCCACGAACCCAACCATAATAGTGAATTTTAAACAGATAAAGTTGTTGTAATGAATTGCTAGAAACCAGCGTACCGTCAAAATCGAAGCAAACTAATTTTTTATTTTGTATTAGCGCATGACTCATTTGTTTCTTATCCCTACTGAAGTTTAAGAAACCGCTTAACTCGACACGTTATGTAATTGATTACGTCCAAACGGCTTAACAAGTTAATAAATTAAATCCCCTTATGAATCTAACTTTTTAGAATAAACTCAGTCAAGTTAAACCATTCGCAACGATTTGCATTTTAAAGCCAGTGTGGGAGAATCCACGCCAATTTAGCTCCCTACTGATCTGTATGACGCAACCAGACTTTTTAATTCCCAAATCCAACGAATGTGAAAGGCTATTTCACGGGCGTGGTCACTTTTACCCTGATTTAGAGCATATTTGTATCGATTGGTTTGCGCCGGTTGTGCTCATTACCTTGTATAAACCAGTCGAACAAGTTTGGCTAAATACATTAGTCAGTCATATTCAAAGTCGTGTACATCAGTGCCAATCCATTCAAGTGCAACATCGCTATCAAAAAATGGCTCCGGTCGACGTCATGTGGGGAGACAAAATTGATAGCCTAACTGCCACTGAACATGGTTTAAATTACAAAATTAACCTAGCTAACAACCAAAACCATGGTTTGTTCTTAGATATGGCGAATGGCCGAAAATGGGTCATAGAAAACGCTAAAAATCGCCGTGTAGTTAATCTGTTTAGCTATACTTGCGCATTCTCGATGGCCGCTCATGCTGGGCAAGCTGATGCGATTATGAACCTTGATATGGCGAAGGCGGCATTATCGGTAGGTCGGGAAAACCACAAGCTCAATAAGCAAGCGCTCGATCATGTTAAGTTTGCCGGCGTGGATTTATTTAAATCTTGGGGCAAGCTGCGTCGCGAAGCAAAATTTGATTTACTCATTTGCGATCCGCCGTCATTTCAAAAAGGCAGTGTAAATATTGAGCGTGACTATAAAAAAATTATTCGTCGTATACCCGAGTTCATGCAACAAGGTCAAAGCTTATTAATGTTATGCTTAAATTCACCTGACTTATCCGTTGAATGGCTTAAACAACAAGTCGACGAGTTTTGCCCTGAGTGCGAATTTCAGCAACAATTAGCTAACCCCAACGTATTTAAAGAGGCAAACCCAGATAAAGGGTTAAAAGTACTCATTTATCGCTACTAGTTTTGCTGAGGAATCCAGAATGACAATCCGCTTTGCCACTATAGGCTCCAACTTTATTACTGATCAGTTTATCGATGCCGTTAAGCAACTCGACAATGCCACAGTGCACGCGGTTTATTCCCGTACTCAAGCGTCAGCAACAACATTTGCGGCTAAACATAATGTCGAGCATACCTTTACGGATTTAACCCAATTAGCACAAGCTAGTGACATTGATGCCGTTTATATTGCTTCACCTAATTCTTGCCATGCCCAGCAAGCCATCTTTTTAATGCAAGCAGGCAAACACGTTTTATGTGAAAAGCCATTAGCCGCTAATCAGCAACAAGTCGCCGACATGATCGCTTGTGCAAAAGCCAACAATGTCACCTTTATGGAAGCATTGTTGACCACCCACATGCCGAACTATCAAGCCATAAAGGCTATTTTACCGTCACTCGGGCCAGTGCATAGATACAGTTTTAATTATTGCCAATACTCGTCACGCTACGATAAATATAAAGCTGGTGAAAACCCCAATACCTTTAACCCTGAGTATGCCAATGGCTCATTAATGGATATGGGAATTTATACCCTTTATCCAGCAATTGAATTATTTGGTAAACCCGATGCTATCCAAGCAACTGGCATCAAGCTCGATTCAGGTGTTGACGGTTGTGGCGATATTTTACTTACCTATCACGACCAACAAATTATTGCCCATTGCGCACACTCGAAAATAAATCATTCCGCCTTTATTAACGAGATCCAATGCGAATCGGCGACTATTCAAATTCAACACCCTTCACAGTTACAGCAAGTCGTTGTTAAATACAAAAATGGCCAACAACAAGACATCACCCAGCCACAAAACAGCAATGTGTTGTTCTACGAAGTACAACATTTCGTTGAACTGTTAGAAAAAGGGGTTAAAGAATCTCCGGTTAATCACTGGCAATTATCGTTGGATGTCATGCAAGTATTAGATGAAGCGCGTAAACAAATCGGTATTCGCTATCCCAGTGATAAATAGGTTTAAGACTCGTAAATGAAATGCTTTTGTTGTGATGGACGATTCGAAAACAAGGAAATGGTGCATTTAGATACCAAAAACTATTGTCGTCCTTGTGCTATCGGGCTATTCGGTGACCTTGCTAAAAAGGCACCGCCAATTCCTGATGAAACAAATCTAAAAAGGTTTGAATCACATACAAAAGTCTTTTTCGCGTTAATTTCAGGCTTTTGGTTTTTCATATTTCTGTACGACTTAGTCACCGGAGTTTCGGCTAAAATCCGAACAAAATATAGCTCAGGTAAAGGCAAAAACGAGAGTCGTTAATCGCTTAAAGTCGTTGTTTACTCTATTAAAACAACTAAACTTAGCTATAATTCAATTACTTAAGATAACTCTTCTGCTCACCTAACTATGCGTATACCTCGTATTTACCACCCTAACCTGTTTGAAACTAATCAAACTATAACTCTATCGGATGATGCTGCTAATCATGTTGGCCGCGTATTACGAATGAAACCACAACAACAAATTGTATTGTTTAATGGTGACGGCTGTGATTACGAATGTACATTAACTGAAGTGTCTCGCAAAAAAGTACTAGCGCATGTCGACGCTAGCAAACCGCTGAGTAACGAATCGCCGCTCGCTATTCATTTGGGTCAGGTGATTTCCAGAGGCGATCGCATGGAATTCACTATTCAAAAATCAGTTGAGCTTGGGGTTTCTGAAATTACCCCCTTGTATAGCGAACGATGTGGTGTAAAGCTAAATGCAGAGCGCTTGGCTAAAAAAGTAGAACAATGGCAAAAAGTGGTTATCTCCGCTTGCGAACAGTCCGGCCGCGCTAAAGTTCCCACAGTGAATCCGGTGATTGAGTTGGATGAATGGCTGGCTAAACCCTTTAGTGGTACCCGCGTTAATTTACATCCGTATGCTAATCAAACCATGAATCAACTCGACATATTTGATGGTGCGGCCCAACTGTTAATTGGCCCTGAAGGTGGATTGTCAGATGAAGAGATTAGCGCCGCAGATGCCGCTGGGTTTAAAAATGTATTGATGGGGCCACGCATTTTACGCACCGAAACTGCCGCCCTTGCAGCCTTGAGTATGCTGCAATGTTTATACGGTGATCTTTAATCCTGTTAACCAACTAAATACCCAGTCGACAATATTAAAAAGCCGCCTTGTTAAACTCAATAAAGCGGCTTTTAATTAGAGCTTAGTGTGTTAGTAAGTTAATTCGTACCTGATGCGGAAGTTTCCTTTTGATCATTTACCAATCCAAGCTTTTGCTTAATAACTAAAATCAGTTGTTTTAAACGTTGACCAATACTATGCCCACCTAAATAGGCACAAGGCACTAGATACAAGGTCACGGTAGATGCAAATAAAACACCAAACGCCAACGAAATAACCATAGGTATTAAATATTGTGCTTGGGTACTGCGCTCAAACAAAATAGGTAATAAGCCAGCAAACGTCGTCAGTGAGGTTAATACAATGGCTCTAAAGCGATCAACTCCGGCTTGTTTAACCGCAGCAAACACATTAGCGCCTTTTTCTCGCAATTGTTTAATCCGCTCAAGTAATACTAAATTATCATTGACCACCACACCAGAACAGGCCAAAAAGCCAAAGAAGGACATCATACTAATATTGTGACCCAACAATAAATGACCAAATATCGCCCCCATAAAACCAAACGGGACTGCCAACAAGATCAGTAAAGGTTCGTAAACCGAGCGAAATGCAATAGCAAACAACGAAAACGCCACGAGAAACGCCAGCAAGAAATTCATTCTAAAATTGTCGCCAAATTGCGCCTGCGCTCTGGTATTGCCATCCGTCGACAACTTAAAACCCGGATATTTATCTTGCCATTGCTGGCTATAACTCGCCTGCATTTCTGTAACAATTACAGTACTATCAAAACCCTCAGCTAAATCGGCGGTGATAGTAATATTACGTACCCTATCTGTGCGCTGAATTTTACTGGTACCCGGCACTAAATGAATTTTCGCTACGGTATCTAACGGTACTTCAATACCTTGAGCATTACGAATTCGCATCTCGTCCAATGTATCTAAGGTTTGTCTATCTTCTTTAGGGTAACGCAGCATAACTCGCACATCTTCTTTAGAGCGCGGTATACGTTGTAATTCTTCTCCATAAAAGGATTGACGGATCTGGCGAGCAACATCGGCGGTCGTAATCCCTAAACTTTGTGCAAAAGGTTTAAGCTCGACTTCAACCTCTAAACGTCCGGTATCCAAATTACTGCGCACATTTTCTACGCCTTCGTACGCGGCAAGGGTTCGTGTAACATCATCAACAGCTGATTGCTGTACTTGCACGTCATTACTGCTTAGGTACAAATTCAATTGAATATCAGCTGCACCGCCACCGAAAGTAGAGACTAACGAGTAATTTTTAACTTCCGGCAATTCACCTATCTGCTGTTTGATTTTGTCGCGGATCACATGCACGGAAACATCGCGTTGTTCTGGTGGTGGCAACAAAATATCCATATTGGCATTATTGCCATTCGAGGTGGTATTTATCTCGTTAATGAAAGGCCGACCTCCGTTTTGCTCTAGTAACTCAGGGTCTTGGCTAACACGCGTAGCTGACTCCCTAAAGTGCTTAGCCAAATCGACAGAATAACGATACGGCGAACCTTCGGCAAACGATGCGCTAACGCGAATAAAAGGCTCTGGCACCTGCGGGAACATTTCACTTTTAATCCAACCTGCCGCAAACATCGACAAGGCAACAGCAAACACCATGATAAAGCCAAGTACCGTACTAAACTTTCGTTGTAACAAGGCAATTAAGGTTTTTTGGTAAAAACCGTTAGCAAAAGACTCCATCGCGCAGCTAAAGCGACTACGAATACGCTCAAGCATTTGCAAAACTTTAATTTGGCTTGGTTTCTCAGGTTTCATGTGTGATAAATGCGAAGGCAAAATCAGTAACGATTCAACCAAAGAGAACAACAAACAAAACATCACCACGAAGAAGATTGAAATGGTAAAAGGTTTAACTTCGGTTGGTACATCTGTCATAGGAACAAAGAAGATAATAGTACTCAATACCGCCAGTACCACAGGCGCTAATACCATACGTGTGCCCTTTACGGCAGCTATGCGCCCTTTTAGGCCTTCATGCTGACGACTATAAACGCTTTCACCAACAATAATGGCATCATCCACTACTATCCCCAGCACCATTAAAAATGCAAACATGGATAGCATATTCAGCGAAACATCAAAATGCGGTAGCGCCCAAATAGCACCGGCAAACGCGGTTACAATGCCGACCACCACCCATAAAGCGAGTAACGGGCGTAAAAACAGCATTAAAATAACAAATACCAAGGCTAAACCGCTCAATGCATTGTCTTTTAGCAAATTAAAGCGGCTTTCAAACACACTTTGAAACTCAAATGTGATCTCTAGCTTTAAACCCGCAGGCAAGGTTTTATTAAAGGCCTCAACATAGTCACGCGCACTTTGCGTACCGGCGAATAAGTCTGGGTCATCGCTAATTTTCACCTCAAACGCGAAAGCTGGTTCGCCTTTGTAAATAAACTCAACATCCTGCTCTGCAAAGCCATCATTAATATCAGCGACATCCGATAACAATAGTTGGCTACCATCAGGGCGACTGCGCACGACAATGTCAGCGAAATCTTCGCCCGTATAAGCTTGCGATCGGGTTTGAATTTGAATGCTACCTTGCTCGGTTTTAATGGTACCCGCAGGTACGTTAATCGACGAACGACGTACCGCATTTGCCACTTCGTCAAATGTTAAATTGTAGCGGCGTAAATTTTGTTCGGATATTTCGATTGCGACTTCGTCGTATTTCCAGTTATACATTTTCACTTCAGAAATACCCTCTAGCAACGGCATTTCATCACGGACTTGATAAGCGATACGTTTAAATTCACTTTTGCTGGCATCGCCTGATAAAACAAACCAAAGCAGCATATTACGCCACAATTGTTGGCGAATAACCGGTCTCTCAGCCGAAGGCGGGAAAGTATTGATAGCATCCACTCGCGATTTAATGTCGGCCAATACCGCTTTAACGTCATAACCTTCAACCACTTCAACTCGAACTTGTCCCCAATTTTGTTGCGCTGTAGAGGTAATTTTAAAAATACCAGCCAAATCGGCTATCGCCTCTTCGATACGAATGACAATCTGCTGTTCAACTTCAGTGGGGGATGCGCCCAAATACGTCATGCTGATGTTGACATAGTTAATATCAGGGCTAGGAAACACTTCCTTTTTAATCGAGTCAGAACCCGTAATGCCGCCAATTAATAAAGCCAACATGAGAATATTGGCCGCAATTGGGTTTCTCACAAACCATTGAATAACCGATATCATGACTCATCACCTTGTGCTTGCGCGACAGCGACTTCATCTTTTGCTTCTTTGTGCTGTTGGCTTTTATCTGCAATTAAAGGCTCAACAGCCATGCCTGGGGTTAAAATGGCATGTTTCTCCATCACAATATTGCCGTGCTGCTCATCTGGCAACGTGAGCCAAACCTGTTGCTTAGAACGGCGTAATACGGTGACAGGTTGTAATTGAATCTCATTATGCTGATTTAAGGTATAGAGATTACTGCGCTTAACTACCGTTTCACGCGGTAACACAACAACATTGTTTAAAGTTTTGCCGGTAATTTCGGCATTAACAAATAAACCCGGTGTAAGTGGCGCTGCATATTGCTTAGAAAATGGCTGTTCAACTTCGGCTATGGCGTAATACATACGAGACTGCGATTCGACATAGGCTTCTGCTCGCGTGATAATCCCCTGCCAGAATTGCATTTCACCCGCTACTATCGCCGATAGTTTAACTTGCGGTAAGTCTTGATTAAGTTTCTTTAAATCTGAAACCTGACGTAGTGGCAAATCAATCAACGCTAGCTGACTATCAGTTAAAGGTAAACGCACTTCAACCGCTTGCGTACTATATACCTTAGCCAATACATTCCCCGCTGATACATATTGCCCAATATTAACCATGACTTTTTCAACTCGACCAGCAAAAGGCACTGATATTCGAGTTCGATCTACATCAAGTTGAGCTAGCTCGACACTTGCTTGAGCAGACAATACCTGTGCTTGAGCTTCAGCTAATTGTGGCTGTCTCAAAAATAATTGATTGGCTTCTTTATTGCCTAAATCACGCCATTGTTGCTTGGCTTGTCTTGCGCGTCCTTTTTCTTCAGCTAACATCCTTTGAGCTTGCTTAAGTTGATATTTTGCGCGGGTCAAAGCCGCTTGATAATCACGATCATCAATTTGCAGTAATACTTGATAAGCATTAAAAAATTGACCCGCCCACATCTGTTCAGACACCGAAGTTACCACGCCTGAAACTTGAGAAATTAAATCGATTTTACGCTTAGCCTTAACTGTGCCTTGGCTTTGAGCGCTTAATTGAACTTGTTGTTTAACAATTGGCGCAACGGTGACTTGTGCTTTGGGTGGCTCTGCTAATTTATCGGGATCAGCTTGTGGTGTTGGTTTAGTCGCCATAATGGCCCCAATAACAACTGTGCCGATAACTAGAATGGTGGCGGGCAAATAAAGGCGTTTGAGATGAGTCACGTTGTCCCCTGCTTGTATTTTTAGTCCATGGTCTGACACCCTAATAATTTGATAATGTCAGCTTCAAACAAGCAGTATACTCGATAGCCCCAAAAGGTATGATCTTTTATAACGCACCACCTTGTCATTTCAACCTCATCCAAACATTTATTGTTAACAAAACACCTATTAAACTGCTTAAATTAGTTATGTGAATTTGATACTTACAATTTATTAATACCAATAACCTACCAACAACCAAGCCAGTTCAATCAAAGTGAAAAGATAACTATGTATTCTAAATTACTGCATTTAGGTCTTACCACTATTCAAAATACAAATCTTAACTAAAACAAGAAATTAGCTAATGTAAAAACTTGATTTATAGCCAAACTGAACCATGATTGTGTATGTGGAAAATAATAGTAAGGAAAGACTTATCTCAACCCAACCCATGCTTGGGAAAAATAAAAACTTAGGTGCAACATGAAACTACAAAGCCTTTTTATCATCGTTGTATTAGTAAATTTTTTAACTGCTGTTATCGTTTATAGTTTTAGCCAGTTAAGTTTAATCATGCTAAGCGTGTTACTCGTGGTTATTTGCTTGTCACTAGGTGCTTTATACAAGGTTATTAAACCCAACTTTAATGCACTGACTAAAACAATCCTTGATAACCCCTCAAACGACGCCTTAAATGAGTTAATAGCCTCATGTAGCCTCATTGATATTCAAGAAACAATTTCACAGCATGCTGGCTCGACAAATCAAATCAAGCAAAGCTTAAAAACCAATCAAGAGTGCGCTGTCTTACTAGCTGATACCTGTGAAGAGCTTGGACATGCTTCAAAAAAGATAAAAAGAAACAATAAAATTCAAGCTGACGCGTCAAATAACATGGCCGCAGCTGTCGAAGAAATGACAAATAGTATTTCAGTTGTAACCAATCAAGCACAATCAGCCGCTGAACATACAATGGAATCAAGTAAAGTCGCAGATGATAGTGCAAATGTTATTTTAAGCACCATTGAAGGAATAAGAGACATTTCAGAATCCGTAGAGAAAGCAGCAAATAACATCGCAGCGCTACGCAGTGACAGTGAAAGCATATCTGATGTAGCCAATATGATTAAAGGCATTGCCGATCAAACCAATTTACTGGCTCTTAATGCAGCCATTGAAGCGGCTCGAGCTGGTGAGCAAGGCAGAGGCTTTTCAGTTGTCGCCGATGAAGTAAGGCAACTTGCTGAACGCACTTCGCAATCTACCCAAGAAATTAACGAACTACTTGCTCGTATGTTAGATTCTGCCAAGTTAGCATCAGAAAGTATGTTAACCACTGAGCAAGCGGTGCAAAAAGGAGTCGAAAACGCTCAACAAGCCAGTGATTCAATTAAAGCCATTCGACAAGGTTCGTCTGCCGCAGTTGAAGAAGTTTCACAAATATCAGTAGCCATCAAAGAGCAAGAGTTAGCCAGCGCTGAAATCGCCAAAAATATTGATCAAATAGCGCAAATCAGTGCACAAAATAATGAAGCGGTTTCAAAATCAATTCAAGCTTCTGAAAGTTTATATGAAATAAGCCAAACTTTAACTCGTTCTGTAGAAAGCTGTTTGCTTAACACCAGCCAACAAGAATTGAGATTAAGATCAGCCGATGTTTTAGACGATGATTACCCCAGTGTAAAAGCATTGCATGATATGGCAAATCAACTCAATAAAAATAGCAATGGGAATATATCGTTAAAAATATTTACTCAAGGTGCATTTGGTACAGAAACCGACGCACTTGAACAAATGGCTAAAGGCTCTTTAGATATGGCACGGGTAAACATTGCCCAGTTAAATCATTCCTGCCCTGAATCATTGGTGCCAACCTTGCCCTTTTTGTTTAATTCGGTTCAACACCTACATCGCTGTTTAGATGGGAAACCAGGTGAAATACTAACTCAAGCCTTGTCCAAGGGTGACTTTATCTGTTTGGGCTTGCTCGATAGCGGCTCAAGAAATATGTACGCCAGTACGCCAATACGTTCAATTAAAGATATAAAAGGATTACGCCTTCGAGTTCCCCCTTCTAAATTATGGGAAGGTATTGCTCAAGCATTAGGTACAGTACCTCATGCCATTCCAATTGAAGATACGAAAACAGCATTACAAACTGGACTCATCGATATGGCTGAAAACAATATATTTGCTTATGAAAGTTTTCATCATTATGAGGCTTGTAGTTATTTTTCACGTACCGAGCACGTCATTACCCCAGACGTATTAATGTTTTCCAAAAAAGTTTGGGAAAAACTGTCGGATGATCAACAACAAATGATCTTAGCCGCGGCACAACATGCCGTATTGCAAAGCCGGTCTTATTGCAAAACATCTGAACGGCTCGTTGAAAATAAAGCACGGGAGCATGGTGCAATCTTTGTCGACAATATTGATAAAGCCTCATTCAGCCAATCTATTAAATCGGTATACGACAAATTCATCACTTCTTCAGCCCAGAAAAAATTAATTCAGGCGATAAGAGCGATACATTAATCAATATAGAGCTTGATGAAGATTTGTCAGGAACAAAATACTGTTGTCTTGCTCTTTTACTCAGAATGGTTTGCAGGCTCTGCAAGCATAAATGCTCGCCCACAAAAAATTGATCCTTCAAAGCAAATTTAATTAATCGCTACCTTTCCTTATTATTCAAATTGACTTAGCAACATTTTATTTGCCACAACATCGACCCCATTGTAATCAAATACACTTGAGCTATCCGTTATAAAACCTAATTTAGTGTAAAACGCAATAGCCTGTACGTTAGTGGCCACCACATATAATGAAATCGGTAAGGGCATTTTTGTCAGCACTTGGCGCAATAGCTTGGCACCTAATCCTTTTGAGCGAAAAGGTTTATCGACATACAATGCAATGACTGTACTGTCTTTGTAGGCACAAAACCCGTTAACACGTTCATCTTCCGCCAGTAAAATGTCAGATGAAAAAATAATTGGGGCTCTTTTGTTATCTTGCTCTAATGGCAATAGCGTCAACGGCTGTGGTTCGAAAACAAATTCATCTAGCTTGCAGCGGTTATACAAAGCAACAATGGCTTGATAATCACTATCGGTGGAGTGGCGAAATTTCATGGTAAAGCACCTTCCTTGCGTAAACTGACTAAAAAGAGATGTATCGCAGTCAATTTTTATAAAACCAAGCCAGTATAAAAAACTGTCGGCAAAAACGGTAGCATCGGAGTCTATAGTCTTGTCACTCTGGTTTTAACAATAATCAAAAACGCCGCTTAAAATGATTTTAAGCGGCGCGTTTTAAGCAGTTTTTAAGCTCTGTGCGAGATTAAATTACTCTCGCCCATACTTTTGCTCTAATCTTGCTTTACTCTTGCCCTTACTCTTGCCAATACTGCAACACCTCTTTTAGTTGATAGTAAGCGGCTTTCTTGTTGCGGTAGTGATCAACAACGCCCCACTCTCTAAACCCAGATTCAGGTGTACCCTTATAGTTACTGCGATAATCATTGTATGCCCACAACGAGAATCCCATTAAATAGGGGTAATCTTTTAACGTGCGTAAATCGGCCACTAGCTCGTCTTGTAAACGCGCATCTTTAGTGCCACCAAATTGCTTAAGGCCAATTTCAGATAAAAAGATCGGTTTGCCGGGAAAGTTCTTATGTGTTGCCTCTACTTTTTTGACCGCATTGCTGTAACTATTAATTGAAATAAAGTCGAGTTTGGCAAAGGGTTCATTGCTTAAATTGGCATACTGACTAAAAGCCGTTAACGATACATAAGTTTTTAATCGCGTTGGATCTAATTCAGCAACATAATCCAGCATCGAATTAATATAGCCAAACTGGTCAGGCGTTAAAGTTTTTTTGCCCCAAGGCGGCACAGGATCGCGTAACTCATTACCGACACTCCACCCGACAATAGAAGGATGATTAAAGTCGCGCTCAATCATTTCTTTTAACCACTGTTTAGTCAATGGGTTGTCTGGAAAGCTTTGTGGATCATCATCGCCCCAAACTGGGATCTCACCGATAATTAAATAGCCAAGACGATCACATATCTCCAGTAAATTCTTTGACAAAGGCGCATGCATTAACCGAGAAAAATGGCCACCCAAGGCTTTAATATCACGCATGTCACCCATCACTAAAAAGTCAGGCTCAGTATTACCATAGCTAGGATGATCATGAACACGGTTTATACCATTTAATCGAATCGGTTCATTATTAAAAAAGAACTGCTCACCTCGAACTTCAAACTTACGCACACCAAAATTATCAAGTTGGCTGTCGTAAACATAATTGTCATTACGAATAGCACTATTCAATGTATACAGATAAGGCTGATTAATGTGCCATAAATGATAATTTTCTAGTGGCTCGACAAATTTGACATTGGTTTTAGTGATTTGGTTAGGTGCTAAAGTAACCTGAGTATTTAATTGTTTCTTTTGCTTTTGGCCATCAAAAATAATGGTTTCAATGTTGCTTGAAATAGCTTGATTAGAATAACTTTGTAACTTGTAGTCGATTGAATAGGCGATTGTTTTAGTTGCAAAGTTTGGCTCTGCACTAATATGTTGATGCACAATCCGCACTTGGTTATCTGCCAGTAGTGTAACATCGCGACTAATACCGCCCCAAGCCCACCAAGCACCGCGTTGATAGCTGTTGTCTGCCATAACGACTAATGAATTAGCTTTATTAAAATTGACTAAATCTGTTATCGCAAATTCAAAAGGGGTATAGCCACCAACATGCTTACCCAAATATTGGCCATTAAGCCAAACTTTAGCCGTTTGATAAACGGCATCAAATTTAATACGTAAGTTTTTTCCCTGCCAAGATGAAGGTACAGCAAAGGATTTTTGATAATACGCTTTACCCGAATACTCACTGTATTTTTTAGTCGTATCCCAGTTACCAGGAACCGGCATTTTGTCCCAAGCTGCATAATGCGCCTGTATTAAGCTGTTATCAGATGCAAATTGCTCAGTGGTAAATTGCCAATCACCATTTAATGAAACCTGCTGATGGCTAGCGAAAAGGGTAAACGACAGCAAGGTGAGCATTAGCATCATCATCACCTTGGTCGTTAACATTCTTATCTGTGTAACGAGTTGAAAATTCATCATTTTTACCAATTCTTTTTGTTAATTCTGCGCGGGCGTAAATTTAATGGCATATACGCCCACTAGTAACACTCTCTATAACTTTATGTCAGGTTAACTTGAACCTGACACCTGCCTGACTCCTGTATTAGTAGCCCTTAACTACTGACCAAAACGACGTTGATATAAATTACGATTAACCTCTTGCGCCGCTTCCACTAATGGTGGATAAGGAATATCCGTGGTTGTTACAAAGCCTACGTTGTAATTTTCACCGTCATGCGCTCGCCCTGTGATTGGCGAGTCGATATACTGGAACCAGTGCGCACCAACCAAGGTAGGGTTATCAATCACCGTAGCCATGTAGTTTTTGTACATAGCCGCACGGCCTTGTTGACTGCTGGCTAAAATAATCCCTGGATGCGGGTTACCTGTATCGTCGCTACCAAAGTGAAACTCACCAATAATGGTTGGCATATCCAAGTCTTTTAGGAAGCCCCAAGTTAACTCATCTAAACCTTCACGATAGTAGTTATAGCTCATGACATCTACGTGCTTTTTAGCTGCCCAGCGTGCTTCCGGTGAAGTATTCCATGACGTAAATCGAGCGCCCATATACATATGGTTTGGCATGTAAGTTTTAATGGCATTTTTAACCACTCTAAAATACTCGTCTGCGTAGGCTTCTAGCAACCATGAAAAATCGGCCAGCATGTTTTGGTTATAATCTTGTTGCTTTTTATAATTTACGCCATCCGCGAGTGCCTGCCACGAGGTAATATCTCGTTGCCACGTATCACTTAATTGAGTAATGCTCTTATATTTATTTTTCAGTAACCGCACAAACTCAGCTTTCGTTGGGCTGTCTTGTGCATTCCGACTTAACGCGTCAATCACGATACCATAGCGGCTAATGGGTTTACCTTCGCCGCCCCAGCTCATTTCGTTATCAATAAATACCCCTACGCACCAAGGGCTGTTTTTAATTTCCTCGGCGATCACTTTAGTCGTCACTTTAGCTCGACGCACAAATTCAGGATCGAATGGATCCGGCATCGCTCCCCAGAAATCAGCGCCTGAACTGACCTTTTTAAAGTCACCAATAATCCAACCATTAGCGAAATAAGGCACTTGAGTATTGTCATAAAACATAGGATCGGTCCAGTTACCAAACGACGTAAATCCCCAGTGCTGCATACGATCCAATGTGACTTCGCGCCATTTTTCTAAATAAGATCGCGGTGACGACTCACCATAGCGACGCTCTAAATTCGCTTGATAAAAGCTATAAACTTCTCCATGTTTAATTGGCCCGCGATGAGATTTACGACGGTATCCATAATGTTCCGCTAAATCACTATCGTAGTCTGGCAGCCACTCAAACATGTTGCGCCGCGTGGCGTTGCTAACATAATGTGTTTTTTGCGCTTCTCGGTAATCACCACCTATACCTTGAGAATCTTCAGGCGTAACATCGTTAGGATCAATATAGCGCACCGAGTCATCTTTATAATCAATACCGGTAAACGTTGACGTATTTGACATACGCGCGTTAGCAATACCTGTTGAAAAATAAAGGTACCCTTCAGGGTCAACCATGGCCCATTTATCGCCGACTTTTTCAGTTCTAAAGTAGCCGGTTGCGGCTAACTTAGGACCTTGCTTCCAGCCACCAAATTGACTGCGCTCAGGCCAAGGCTGCATTTCACTTAATTCTTTCAGCTCTTTTGCGGCAATTTTACGTAACTCAGATTCTGATTTAACTTTTAACGGAAAATCAATATCAGCGCGCTGACCAAACTTATCGACAATTTTTGTTAAAAACTCGGTGTTTGGCTCACCCGTTGACGCAATGCGTAAGTTATCTACCACCACTTCATTCGCGTTAATTTGGGTTTCGGTATACAACTTAACGGAAAACACTTGTGAAAAATCGATGGTTTTTTTACCACCACGCACAATCATTTTGCGCTCATCCGATTTAAATGAAGGTGGCAAATCGCGCATACCAAAGTCGGCATCCAATCCAAAACCTGCTAAATCAAAATACGCTTTAGCTGTTTCACCCACATCCAAACCAATTGAGCGACGTTGCGTTTGACCATTGGCTCCTGTGACATCAGCTGTCAGCATTACAGGATTGTTACCCGTGTTTTTTACATCAAACTTAAACGCATAGTTAACTAAATTTTCTATTTGCCAAGGTGATTGCGGTTTAATACTAATACCCGACCGTAGCGTATTCGTTTTAAAGGAAATTTTTAATGCCGAAGTGGGAAACACGCCATTAACTAAAGCGACTTGAGCATTGAGTGCTTTAATTGAACTAGACAGCGTTTCGGTTGCAAAATTATCAATAATGACATCGTTTTTTGACGTTGCTTGACTATCACTCACTGTCACTTTTGAGTTTAGTTCACTGTTATTTTTTGACTCACCGCATCCTACAACAGCCATACAAGCCAAGCTTGCTGGAATCAATAATCGAGAAACTTTTGAATGTTCAAATGGCAAACAACCATTATTTTTATTAACTATTTTTGACATCGTAAAACACAAACCACCGTATCGGTTAACAATACACAATCTATAATAGCAACAAAATAACAAAAATCTATTAATAATCTGCAAAGAAGTGTAAGCCTAATTCGCTAATCAATTCATTGAAAAAGCAACCTTCGTCTTATTTAGCGTATTTTAATAAATAACATTGTTGATTTTAACAAGCTAAAAGCTTTAACAAGCGTCAATCTTAGACTTACAGCAAAGCTAAACGGCAGATATAAAATTAAAAGACAAAATAGAATGTATCTATATATGATACAAGATGGGTTAAATTATGAATTGAATGAAAAATAACCGTTTTAAACAATTATCAAAGTGTTCAGGTTTTAGGGGGTAGTTTCTAGTTCCAAACAAAATCTGCGCATGTGGGAAACAAGCAACCTTTGGTGAATAAACATAGTCTGGTTTAAGCAAAAGTCACAGGGTGACTGTCTGCATGGATACCGTGTATTCAGTATCTTGCTTGCTTGATAATTTAGGGTGGTAATTTTTAACTTGGCTGGCGGGTAAAGCTGGGCTGAAATACCAGCCTTGAATATAATCAACACCAAGATTTTGCACAAAGTCTAACTGTTCTTGTGTTTCTACGCCCTCAGCAACTAATTCAAAATCTAAACTTTGGCAAAGTCGACAAATTTCTTGATACAACACGGCCCCTTTTGGCACACACGCTTCATCGAGCATAGATTTATCTATTTTTATCGTTTGGGCACTGATTTTCGTCAACATAGAAAGGCAAGAAAAACCCGTTCCAAAATCATCAATTGACACCTGAATTCCAAATGTGCGTAATTCTTTTAACGCCAACTCTATTTCACTTGAAAACTCCATATAACTAGATTCAAGTAATTCTAATTCGACTTGCTCACCACAATCAGCCAATTGCTCGATTAAGTGTTTGACAAACGCTGGGTTGATTAAATTATTCGGGTCAATATTAATACTTACCTTGGGACAAAATTGCTCCGTTTGCCACTGTTTAAGTGCTTTGGCGACTTCGCTCACCACCCAGTTATCAATGGGTAAAGAAAACCCCTCCTTTTGCAACACATCTAAGAAGTAAGGACCGACAATAGAGCCATCAGGGCGTTGTAAACGAATTAGTGCTTCAAGCCCATACATACTAGCCGAGCTTATCGACACCTTAGGTTGGTAAAACATAATTAGCTCACCATTATTAACATCGTCAATAGCATTGTGTATCGCACTGACTGAACGGCGCTCAACGTGATGCTGTTTAACATGGCGTTGCTCACTCAATAAATCCATTCCATCACGCAAAGATAACTTTTTGTGTAAAGCCAACTCAGCCTCTCGCATGTGCTGCTCTTGGCTACTCGCTAATACAAAGGGTCGATAAATCATCATACCCAGTAGAATAAGGCTAAGCTGAAACAGTACGGCTAAATAACTACCGTCAGTCGCCAGAAAAACATTAATTAAGTCCGGCATAACCCAGGTGTGCTGATATTCAATAAATTCAATCCAACCTTGTGTCACAATTGCGAAACCAAGCCAGCAATTCAACAAGGGCACCAATAAAAACGGAATTAATAATCGAAAATTAAATGCAATAGGCAATGCAAAAATAATAATTTCATTGATATTAAAAATAGCAAAAGGTAAAGCAATCAACGCTATGCGACGCGCATGCTCGTCTTTTGAAAATAGCAATATAGCTAAAATTAAAGACCAAGTTGCTCCACCGCCACCAAAATTAACAAATAAGTCAGTGAATTGATGAATGGCTAAATGAGTAACGATTTCAATTTGATAATAATCAACCACACCATTTGCGGATTGCTCGAACAATAAATGAAACGTATTTGAGCCATGTAAACCAAAGCCCCACAGCAAATTGGAAATAAATACTCGTAAACTGATCAATACAATGTGATCACTCGTTGCTAAAAAACTCACTACAGGTTGGGTTAATACATTAGCTAACTGAGTAAGACTGATTAATAATATAGGCAAAACCAGAACGCAGGTTAAAGAGGGTAATAATAAATTGACGTGACGCTTTAAATGGTGGCTTACCGCATTAGATTGGATAAAAATCAGGTTAAACTTATCTTCGGCAGCCTTTAATAAATATGGTGTTATCAACATAACAGCAAGCAAGCGGGGATCATTACTAAGAGAAGCTAGATGCAAATGCTCAACCTTAGCTATACTGAATAGCTCAGCAATCAATAATGATGACAACCCTAAAGCCAACACAGCGATAGCGGGCACGTTAATATTTTTAGAAAAGTGAAACGCAATTGCGATAGCAGCCAATGGGGCAAAACAGATACCTAATGACTGAGAAATGCTAAATAGCAGACTAGACAAGTTTGGAGCAATATTAAGCAATTGCAGTACGGAAGAACACAGCGTTACAACAGAGCTAATGATCAAAAAAGGCAATAGAGAAATAAACGCTTCGCGGATTGAAATCATGAAAGTCGAACCTGCAGTTCTCTCAAGATATAACTTCACTCAACCCCCAAATGATTAGTTTTTTCTAATCTAACTTTTCTATCAAATCGCGTTACTTTACAACAATATCATACATTTTAATTCAACCATAATGGGGATCGACTACAAACTTCAAATTCTTAATTGAGCTTAGGTCCAAAAAAGTCAATACAATTAAGAGGAAATGTTAATTAAATCAAACAGATTTATAGACCTTATTCAGGAGAATATCTGTGAGGGAAAAGGTAAAATAATAATGGACGGGCTCCGCCAGTAAACAAGATTCAATTACCGGTAAACTTGAACTACTTTTTGTTCGTACTGGCCTTGCGATAAACCTCTTCAATCGAAAGATTATAAGCCCCGCGTCATTTCGTTTAAATAATAATAGATTTAAGAGTTGCCGTCGCTTTTCTTAATTCTCTATTATTCAGATGCGTGATCAATATTTGATAACGAGCAACCGACTCAGCAGTAATTGTCGATAAATCAAAATTAACGAAAGTTCGCATGGCTATTGAATGCCATACCCCAAGCAAATCATTACCACCTATCGCGACTAACTGGCGATGAAATGTAATGATTGAATCTAAAGTGCTTTCAGTGTCTTCACTAGCTAGTTTAGTTTCAATCTGTTTAACCAAGTTTGCCAGATCAGCTACTTGCCATTCATTTTTCTCATTGATTGCGTACTTAAGCGCTTTAGATTCAATATTTAACCGCAGTGAATGTAATGTCTCTTTCATTTCTTTCGGCAAGGACTCAACAACTTTAGTGCCAGCATTATCTTTACATTCAACAATACCTTCTTTATCTAGCTTTAATAATGCATACCTTACGGGTCCACGAGAAACACCAAATTGCTTAGCTAAACTATACTCATTAATTTTACTACCTGGCTTTAATCGTCCAGTCATTATTTCTGAGCGAATAATACTGGCTATTTGATGGCGAATTGAAACTATTATTGGTGTACTCATAGTCATACTCCCTACAATTATCGATAAACGGCGCGAAGAATAAATTTCTGTTTTACAAATAAAAACTAAGCTTTAGAAATTAAGGAATAAACTTCAAATCGAGCCATAACCTTTCATCATTAAATGGTGTTTTAGATGACATATTCGCGTTATTAATAAATATTTTTTTACGACTGCCCAATTTAGCCAGCTTTAATGCATTGTGGACCATAGGGTAGTTATAAAAATATTGATCAAAAGTACCGTCTTCGATCATGGCGTTCAGGCCTGTTTCGATTTCTTTGGCTAATTGTCGGTTGTCATTACTAACAAAAAAATAAACCGCAAGCGGGTAAACCAGTAACAAGTCTTTTTCAACAACAAGTGGCAACTCGGCGTAACGTTTAACTTCTTCAAACGGTTCATGCACTCCCCTAGGGTACATATCAAAACGCCCCCCATCTAACATGTAAAACAAGTTTTCATATTTTAGAGTCGTCACAACATTTAACCCTGCTGATTTTAATACCTTAGTGTCAGCCCACATAGCGCCTTGGCCCAACTTTAATTGTTGAAGATCATTTAGCGTATTAATATGGCTAAATTGACTCTGCTCCCCTTGACGTATAATAAACAGACGATGACCGATTAACCCTTTAAATAACGGCACACGAATCGGCAGCATTTTTTCTTCATAGGCTTGATTGGTTGCAACCCAAATAACATCTAACTGGTTGTTAGTAACAAAATGAACAAGCTGTGCTTCATTTAATTTGTTTTCCCGTTGCTGTAAGCGATAGCTTTTATTACTGCGCGCCAACGCCATTTTAAGCAACTCATATTGATAAACATCATTAGCTGAACTGGCATTATTAATACTCAATTCAATATCTTTTGCATTTAACTTAAGGTTTAGCAGTATCGTGATTATTAAAATAACCAGTTTAAAATCAAAGTTAAGACGAAACATAGTTAACTCGTTGCATGGGCGCTTGGCGGCAGCTAACACCTAACTGCCACCCAAGCTTTATAGTTTTGTTTGATCAATTTCCAGTACAAACGCGGTTGAGGTTTTATATTCGCCTCCCATCAGAGCCAAAAATAAGTATTTAGGTTTTCCATTCTCCATCAGCACTTGTGGACGTTCCATACGCTCTACTTTTTGCTCATCTGGTAGAAAATAGGTATTGGTTCGATAACCTAATTTAGGTTTAGACCAATTAATGCCATCGTATGAATCTAACATTAAGCCAACATGAGGATGGATAACCCCCATATCACGCATAATCATGTAAAACTTGTTACCCGAATGGTAAACATAAGCATCTTCAACCTGTTTTTTAATACTAGAAAAACTAACCAAGGGATTTTTTGGGTGTTTTGTGTAAGGGCCTTTAATGTCTTTAGCAATAGCCACACCCATTTTTCGCATGTTATCGTTGTATTTATCCCACGCTTTATAGTAAAGCCAATACTCACCATTTGGGTGTTGTAGTAGAGCTGGGTTAGTCGTTAAATAGCTATCCCACTGATTTTTATCTTGGCTGATATCTAAAATAGGGTCGTCACTCACGCGAACAAAAGGACCATATAAGCTGTCGCTTAACGCCAAACCAATACGTTGAGTCGACGCATGATGACCATCATAGTCAGCTGCGCGTTTTAAATTATTACCAATAAAAAACAAGGCATATTTATCACCAACTTTTTGAATAGTCGGATTATGAATGGTATCAGCATCCCAATGCTCTCCACCGCGCCCTGTGAGTACGGTACCAAGTACTTTATATGGGCCTTCTGGCTTATCAGCTACAGCGTGAGCGATTTCACTGTGGCTTAACCAACGACCATGGGTACCACGCCAGCGAGAAAAAAATACGTGAATTTTACCATCGTCGCCTTTAATAGGAGAAATTCCCCAAACATTCCAATTTTTTTCCTGCAGTATGCGTTTACCATTAGTCAGAGCCTGACTAAACTTCGACTCCACAATGTTATAAGCGCCAAGATCATCAGGTAAGCCATGATGGCTTTTTAAATCCGCAGAAGCTGTCGATAATATTGAAAATGACAAGCCAATAGCGAGTAAAGCTTTTATTTTAGTGATCATTTTTATTCTCCGAGAAAAATTGGGTTAATAACGGATCTTGGGTATCTAACATTTTCTGAAAAATCACATCATCAAATTGATTAATAACAACCTGTAAATCTGGATTACTGGTACGAATCAAGTTAGTTGATTCCTGTGGATCATTCTTCAAGTCATAAAATTCATCTCTGCCTTTATTGATGTAATCCTTCACTAACTTGAATTGACCGTCACTATACATACGCATACCGCTAATAGACTGATGTTTAGTCGTATACGCTGCATAATAATCAGTTGAAGAAATGGCTCTTTTACCCGTGAGTACAGGTAAAACATTGTTACCTCGAATTAATGTTTCAGGTTTAGCTTGCGCCTTTGCAGCAGCAATTAAGGTTGGAAACCAATCAAGATTTGAAACAGTCGATTGATTAACACTGTTCGCAGCAATATGATTAGGCCAGCGCACAATTGTCGGAACTTTAATTGAGTTATCATACATATTAGGTCGTTGATCATCCGGAATATTGTTAGAGTTATCTTGTACTCTATCTTTTAAGATCCAGTGCCCATTACCTTTGTGCCAAATACCATTATGGCCCATGTTGTAGCCATGATCCGATGTAAAAACAACCAAGGTATTATCAGCTAAACCTAAATTATCCAAAGCTTGCAGTATTAAGCCTAAATTGCGATCAATGCTGCGTACACTAGATAAATACTCAGCCATATAACGTTTAACACGTTTGACATCTAAATTAGGATAATCTGGATTAGGGATCACTAAATCAGCGTCTTTATAAGGTGCGGCGTCCTCAGGCGAAACAGGTAACCAAGTCGTATGTGGCGCTCGATAGTGTAAAGAAAGTGCGAATTTGCGATCTTTGTTTTCATTCAAAAACTTAAGTGCGTAATTAGTGAGTACGTCTGCTGTTAAGCCTTTCTCATCCACATTGCGTCCAGCAATTTCCAGCTTAGGGTTTTTGGTGTTTGCACCACCAGAACGAAAACCATTAAACTCACTATATCCCTGTTGTGTTGGGTGGTGAGCATCTGATATACCTAAATGCCACTTACCAACGAGCCCCGTGTAATACCCTGCTCGTTGCAACGCTTTAGGCCAAGTTTCTAATTTAGGATCTAAACCTAATTCAGGTTCCAATGGATTTAAACCAAACTTTTTATAATGGGTATTAATCCAATCATCTATTCCTAGCTCATAACCGTAGCGTGATGTCATTAAACCGGCACGAGAAGGACTACACACTGGCGTGGTAGTGTAAGCATTAGGTAAGCGCATACCTTGTGAGGCAAGCTTATCCATATTAGGTGTAATGGCTTGATTATTTCCTGATGCACCCAGTGCCCATGGCGCTTGGTCATCAGTATATATAAAGACAATATTGGGCGCTGACACAGCTTCATTTTCAGGGCTTTGTTGACACCCATTTAAAAATAGTTGGCTAATGGCAATTGCACTTAAAATAGCCCAAGAACGTATACGGGTTTGATATTGAATTGGCGTTTTTACCATATTTATTCCCCTTGTTAATAACTCGCCAAGGCAGAAATCGTTTCATCAATTTTACCCGGCATAAATATGCAAATATTGGATAAAAAAAGCCTATTACGCACTGGACATAATAGGCCTAAAAGAGGAGACCACTCGGAGAAGTGGCTTCTTTAAGAGATTTAAATACTACAGGTTTGAGCTTAATTAGCGTTATTGTAATAAAGGCGAAAAATAGGAAAATAGTGTCAGGTTTTGATATATAAAAACATTTATTTGATATTTATTCCTAAAAAGTACTTTTAATTATACTTTGTATAAAAGCCAAATAGAGTGCTGAAAAAATCAACACTAAACGTCAACACGCCCTAACAATACAAAAGTTAGATTAACAACAAACTTCCAAACAAAAAAAGGGGAAGCCCTAATTAGGACTCTCCCTTGACCGACAACACAAATGAGAAATTAATTAAGCTCTCTTATCGAGATATTATCCAAGAAAATATCAATACCACCACCATGAGCATTAAAATAAATATCAAATCTTGAATTTAGGTATGATTTATTTGGATCTTGAATATCTTTTACAGGTATATCTAAAGTCACTGTGGACCAAGTATTATTTATAGTAAATTTGGTAAAACTACGAGTTGGATTTTGGCCTTGCATGATCTGTTCTACAAAACCAATACGCGTGCCTACTTTGGTCTTAGCGTCAAATTTAACTCGATATGTTTTACCAAAATTAGATTTATCTTCCAATAGACCCAATAGTTGCGGTGCTTCGTCTGGGCTTAGCGTGATGCCTGTATTTTTGGTACCCGGAGATTGGATATGAATACCATACATTCCAGCACTTGCCGCTTCCTCTTTGACCGTCACTGTGGCACCCCCGCTTGCATTTTGCCAATAACCCACCCATGGGGCGATAGAATCAGCACTGAATTCAAAGTTACCGTTTTTGCTAAATAAAGCGTTGGAGTTAGGTACGACTTGAACTCGCACAATATCACCTAACCCTTGCTCTTCAGTGACCACTTTAACTGCAGTTGCTCCACGAGCACCAATCACACCTGTCGCTTTACCTTGTGCATCTACAGTTAGCTTCGTCTCATCATCAGAGCTCCATATCAAGTTGGTATTACTGCTATTGTCTTGAGATTTAAAATTAAGCAAGGCTTTTAAAGATAGCGTTTCACCTTCTTCAACTCTAATAACCTCAATTTCGCTATCTGCATCATCGACAATCGCCACACCTGTAGGTTTGTTCGAATCACTGACCACACTTAGGTCATTAGTTTTTACGACAAGGCCATCGGCAGAAGTTGCGGTTATTGCCACGTCACCGGTTGCTTTAGTGGTTAATATATCACCTGAAAAAGACGCAATATTATTATCGCTTGATGTCCAAGTGATTTCAGGAAACGTCGCGTCGACTGGTGATACCAATGCACGCATTTTAGTACTAATACCAACAGGTAATTCAAACGAATTGTCGGCAAGTACATCAATATCCGTGACTTTAGTTTCAGCCCCATTTACGGTCAAGTTAACCCAACGCTCTACTGTCGTATCCGACCCATTATCAAGGTCATAACGAAAACGATAACTTACCGTTTCACCATAAACTAATTGATCAGTCCATAAACTAGGGGTGATAATAATTTCTTCTAACTCTTTGGTTACCCCACCGTTGGGCAATGCTGGCTCTGTTGGTAATTTAATCCCGTCATCATCAGTTAAATACTTGTACTCAAAATTTCGGGCAAATACTCGACCACCGGTATTGACAATATCTGCCAATAAAGAAACACGCTTAATATCGTCATCTTCGCTTACTACGATATTGATCGACTCTACCTCAAGTGTTACAGGCTCTATTTGACTGCCGTCAACGTTACTAGAAAAATCTTCATTACAGCCAGCTGTTAGAGCGGCTATCAGCATGGCAAGCATGCTGGCTTTAATATTATTATTCATACGGTTACCTATTGTATTGTTGGCACTTGTTACAAGTGCCAAAACACGACTAAAAACTTAAATCCAACTATTTAGAATCTTACAGTGACGCCTAAACGTACTAAGCGACCTGTACTGTACTTTCTGACTTCACGCGAGCGCGTAACCGAACTGTCATCCATAGGGTTGCCTTCAACCAACAATACGGGAACATCGTTACCATCTTCGTCTTGTACAACTTGACCTAAATCCATACCTGTACTGGTATAAAAAGTACGAATAGGTTCTTTAGTTAAGTTAATTCCTTGCAATGAAATCGATATATTTTTATTCAGTTTGTAGTTAGCTGCGAAATCTAACTGGCCGCGGGCATCTTCCCATAGAGAACCGCCAGCTAAACCTCGTGATTGCAACTGAATCGAATTATATCGATGAGTAAAGCGCAGTGAATGGCCGTACTTTTCCCAATACAAAGCTGTATTAACAGTATGCTTAGGCGTATACAGTTCAGCCGATGGAGGTAAATAAGTTCCCGAATCTAACTGAACACCAGATGTCTTTGATTTAGAATAGGTATAGTTAATATTGGTCCCTAAACCAGACAAATCACCCGGTAAAAATGAGAAGTCATGACGATAGGTAAACTCTAAACCTTTGATACTTGAATCTTCGCGGTTACGATAAGTTGTAACAATAATAGGCTTACAACCCACTGATAATGCTTCTTTAAATTGAGTGACAGGCACACGATCAGGCATACAATTACTGTTTAACGCATCTTTTGTATTGTCTTCTGGTAGGACAATATCTTTTAAAGATAATGTAGTTAAATCATGTTGATGCCTAACATCGGTATAATAATAGTCTTCTGATACTCGCTCCGTTTTGTTTTTGATATCTTTCGAAAATAACGCCACTGACAATTGCGATGTTTTGTTAAAATACCATTCGTATGATAAATCTAAATTATCCGATGTTAAGCTATGTAAACTCGGGTTACCTGCAACTAAGGTACTTTCAGCATTCCAAATACGTTCGTTTAAGGTAAATCCAGCTAGCACTTCATTAAAACGCGGTCTAGCCATGGTACGTGATGCGGCAAATCGCACTATGGTGTCTGGAGTTAACGCGTAATTGAGGTTTAAACTAGGTAAATAAAAGTCTTCAGTATTTGTTCCTGTCGCTGTGAACACGCGTAAATCACGATCAAAGGCTCCCAGTGTCGATTGGTCTGCATGGCGAAAATGATCCCACTGGTTACGCCCATGTCGACCAACAGGGACAGCTAGGAAAGGATCTGCGACTTGTGGATCACTCCAACTACCCGCTGTGTTAATAAAGTGATGAGATAAGAAGTAGTCATAACATTTTTGGCTACCATCAATACTGTATTGAGAAGGTACCAGCGCCCCCTCTTCGAGCGTTACGCCATCACGCGTAGTAAATGTTTGACCTTCTTTTAAAACGTATGTGCCATCTAAGCGGATTTCTCGGTTATTATTTGCACCACCGCGTGTTAAATCAGTACAACGTCCACCATTAACGATATTGCCGTTACTATCAAATTCCGCTTTATTTTCTAAGCTCGCGTCAAACAATCCCGCTTGGATCAGCTCATGCGGGGTATAAACTTTGTCCTGATCATAATATTGAATACGACCTTGACCCAATGGCGTACTCGTTTCAGTATGAACATAGCGAATACCCACATTGCCGCTTAAACGCGAGTCGAAAAATTCAAAATTAACTTTACCGTATAATGAATAATTATCTTGATATGTGCCATTTTCTAACGGGATATCTTTGTTTTGCGATAAATCATCAATACTTTTGACTTGGCGTAAGGTCTTTTCTGCGCTGATTAAGCCCCAACCATTTAAAAAGTCATTGCTATATTGCGGTGAGCTAGCAACCAGATCCCCCATGAAGTCGTCAACACCTAATGGCCTGTCGTCAATAATATCTGCAATACGAATATCACTAACACTCGCTCCTTGGATCGGTTCACCATCAGGGCCAAATACCGTAATTTTTGCGCCCTCAAATATTTCAGTCTCACGCACACTGGTTTTATATCTTTCAGACCACTTCGCACCAAATTCAATATCGGTAATATTGAAATTATCAATCGTCCAATCAAAGTCTAAAAATACACTTTTATTAGTATCTAAATCTGAACGAAATATCTCATCATAAGCAGTTAAATGTGACGCATAAGGGTCAAGCGGGTTAAAACCCGCAGATTGGTTACCTTCTTTTGGCGTACCAATGGGCGTAGCAATAAATGGAGACGTTGCCACCACCATTTGACAATCACCCGTTGAGCAGTCATAACCCGTTGGCTGAATTTTATCTAGTGGCGTATTGCGGGTAGCGTCAAGCGGTGTAGTGGCCCAAGAAGCCGTGCGAATATTAGTCGAAGGCAAAGAATTCATTTCTGTGCGGCTATAGCCTAACTTTAAATCCATTTTTAAGTCATCAGTAATGTATTGTTGTAGACTTAATGTGCCAACTAAATTTTCTCTTTCGTCCCCGCCTTGGCTACGACCAAAGTTACCTGCCGCGTTACGATTTAATGCTTTGATTAACGTATTGGTATGGGTATCAAGCGTCCACCAATCATATTGAGGATCATCTAAATTATTGTCACGATCGTTAACGCCATTGCCGTCTGCATCAAAAATATCTGGGGTAACGTGTCGAATAAAATGATTGTCATTAATTAAATCTTGATCGGAATAACTTAAATCAAGCTTAATATCTGTGCTATCTGAAGGTCTAAATTGAATGGCTGAATTAACTGTAAATCGATCGCGTTTGTTTTGATGTAAAGAGTAAGCAATATTTCGGCGGATCAGCGCATTGGTTTCATCAGTAATAATATTACCTTCCGTATCTCGTGCACCTTGTGCTCTGACTTTAACCACATCATAAGGCTTAAAGTTATCGGCACTCACCTCATCGCGACGAACTGACTGGGTTTCTTTTGAAACGGTAAACAAAACACCTAACGTTTCATCAAATAATTTATGTGAAAACGTGCCTGATAATTTATAGTCATAACGATCACTATAGTCACTATAGCGACTCTGTAATGTTAGCTGTTTGCGATCTTGTTTAAGCGATAACGGTTTAGGTGTAGATAAAACAACATTGGCACCAAGCGAACCTTCATCTTGATCTGCACTTGATGTTTTATACACTTTAATTGATGAAAGAATATCAGACGAAAACGAACTTAAATCGACACCTTGGTCTGCACCTGAACTGGTTAGTGAAACGCCATTTACGGAAATATTATTAAATGCTGATGATGCCCCGCGAACCGAAATTTGCGTACCCTCACCATCTTCGCTCTGAACAGAAACACCCGTCACTCTCGATAATGCATCAGCAATATTTTGATCAGAGTTTTTACCAATATCTTCTGCATAAATAGCATCAACAATAGTACTACTATTACGTTTATCAAAAATAGACTTTAATACGCTACCTCGATAACCCGTTACTTCGATAACTTCAGCTTCATCGTCTTTTTGTTCAGTTTGTTGCTCTGCTGCCTGAGCAATATAACTAATGCTGCTAGCAGCAATAGCAAGTGATAACGCACTCAATTTAAATTGTGCTTTGGTACTAGACATAAGTTGTCTCCTAGAACATGGAAATCTACCCTAAGGCAATAACTTTTTATGTTGTTTTAGTTATAACTATTAAGCTGATAAAATCGCCATTCACCCTAATCAATGTAGTCAGTAAATAACTTTTCTTTAAACTTAATCCACGTACTAAATTTAACAATTAATCAACACTCACCTGTATGACAATAATGGCAATTATTAGGACAATAATTGCAACCTCACATTTAAAACAATAAAATCAAATGCAAATCACGTGTTATTTTAACAATTAGTCAATCGACTTGTTAAAAATCAAATATTCACAAATTATTTTAATGTCGATACAAATAAATACATTATTTTTACTTTTTCAAAGTAAAAATTAGACAGAATTGAAAGATAAAACACAGCCATTAATTGAAAATAAAAATTCAAATTTGATTTTAAAGTATAGAGTTATGAAACGAATTTTTATCAGTATGCTAATGTTTTTAGGATTTCAGTTTTGTTGTTTAGCCAATGAAAGACCAAATGTTATTGTTATTTTGGCTGACGATTTAGGTTACGCCGATGTTGGATACACTGGAGCCCAAGATATTTTCACCCCCAATATTGATCAATTGGCCCACAACGGGGTGGAGATAACAAACGGCTATGTTACTCACCCTTTTTGTGGTCCAAGCCGTGCGGGGTTAATGACAGGCCGCTATCAAGCTCGATTTGGCATGGAAATAAATATTTCCAATTCCTATTTTGATTTGTACAACGGTTTACCCTTAACTGAAACAACCTTCGCAACTCGCTTGCAGCGCGCTGGTTATCAAACAGGAGTGATAGGTAAATGGCATTTGGGTGGTTCCCATATATACCATCCGAACAACAGAGGCTTTGATTACTTTTATGGTTTTCTCGCTGGCGGTCACACCTATTTTCCTGATGAGATAAATTACACCAGACCATTACTCAATAAAAAAGGTCAACCTGCCTATGTGGCAAATGAAGGTGATTACCTCCCCTTAATGCGCAATAACAGAGATGCTGAATTCAATGAATACCTCACCACAGCATTAAGCAAAGACGCAGCTAGCTTTATAAAAAGAGCTCGCCAAGCAAATTCTCCATTTATGCTCTACCTCGCATACAACGCACCACATCAACCATTACAAGCGCCAAAAGCCACTATAGACAAATATAAACACATAGAAAATAAAGAACGCCGTATTTACGCTGCCATGATAGATGAAATGGATCAAGGCATTGGTAGAGTTATAGCTGCATTAAAAGAAACCAAACAATTTAACAATACTCTCATTTTCTTTTTATCTGATAATGGTGGTGCCGCGTCCTATCCTGGGCACAATAAGCACGCTAAAAGCGCATTTTCCAATAGTGGTCAATTTAGAGATGGTAAAGGAAGCATGCGTGAAGGTGGCTCACATGTGCCTTTTATTGCCCACTGGCCAAATAAGCTTAAACCACAAAAATATAACGGTTTAGTTTCAGCATTAGATATAGCAGCGACGGCTGTAGCCGTAGGAAATGGTGACCTATCAGGCAAAACCATGGATGGTGTCAATCTCATCCCTTACCTAACAAATCAACAATCGGGATCTCCGCACCAAGCGTTATTCTGGCGGACCAAAGAAAATAGATGGGCTGTACGAACGCAAAACGCCAAATACCTATTAGAAGATAAAGGCCAAGCAGAACTTTATAATATGATTGACGACCCTTATGAAACTCACAACATAATAGACAAAGACAGAAAATTACGCCAAGCGTTAGCTTCTCTTTGGAATCAATGGAATAAAGACAATATTAACAATCGTTATTTATCTCCAACTCAATATCAAAAACGCCGCATTGCGTTTTTCAAACAGATCTATGACGAATCGGAATTAAAAGCTCAAAAATCAAAACCGTTAATTATTAATTAACCACGCAAAATCCCCCAGTAAACATTAACTTTGCTGGGGGATAAATTGACTGTTTAGGCAACTGTCGACTTAGCCTGAATTTGATACTCCTTTGGCGACAAACCCGTTTGTTTTTTAAATACCGTTGAAAAATAAGCTGAGTTGTTAAACCCTACGTAAAAAGCCGTTTCGGTAACTGATTTGGATAGTAATAACTCCTTAGCTTTATTAATGCGTACTTCGATAATGTAGTTTTTAATGGTTTGATCGGTTACATTTTTAAAGGTTTTCATAACATGAGAACGACTTGCACCTACATCATCGACAATATCACTAATACTAATATCTTTATGGTATTGGCTTAAAATAAACGATTTAATACGATCCACTAGGGATTTATCAGCAAGCGAATCGGGAATTTCCCTTTCTGACGCGGTTAAAAATTGAGTTTCCTCAACCAAGATAGCATCAATTGCATGTATATCACTGGCGTTATCAATCTCCTGCCCTTTATTTTCAAGCCGGATAATGAGTTCTTCTCCGTTACCACACTTATAAATAACAGAGTCATAAAGCATAAATAAAACTTCTTTTGCTCTACTCCTGTATATAACTAAGTCTGCTTGAGTAAACATATTAAGCGCACTTAATAGTTTGCTTAGCCTAACATCAATCAAGCCAACACTACCGGTAATTACGGCTTCTAATAACGATTCTCGCTCTCTAAATGGATACGATTCGTTCAGTTGAGTTGGATAATACTGTGTAAAACCACTATTTGAAGGCGCTGCGTACTGCGCAATAGCCAGCGCATTTTTATATTGATAATGCAATTTAACTTTTTCGTTAGTCAACTGAATATCGCGATACACTGCCCAAGCCCAGACAAATGCCGTTAAACTGGAACCACCATAATATATAGTCCAAATTTTAAATATATTACCCAATGCAATAAAAATAAATAAAGCTAACACCCCGTATAAATGAATAACTACTTGCTTTTCTAGCTTTTTAGTCAACAACCATAAACTGGGTATAGCAAGCTGAATAGCAACTAATAGCACTTGCGAGTAAAAAATGTGATCTTGCTTAAGAGATTTGATCCGATAGATTGGAATTTCTCCCCACTGATATTGATAAACAGCAGGTGAAAACACAAATGCAATTGACCAAATAACGCCCAAACCTATTGGAATCGCTAACAGTGCCTTATTAATTTTAACCTTAGCTAACGTCAACAAAGCTAATAATAAACAGGGCATTCCTAAGCTAAACAACAATATATTTCGAGCAATATCATACCAACGACGGCTTAAGTCAACGGTCAAAACATTAATAATGGGCCCATATAAAAACAAAGTAAAACACGCAATAAATGCTGCATAATACGGAAACGCTTTACCTATACGGTGGCGTACTAAATAAAAGTAAACCAATAGCATGGCAAAAATATTGGCCGCGGCGAAAGGCACCACAGCTCTTATAAAAATTTCTAAATCTAACTCGCTAGTAACCATATTATTTTATGTCATGACCTCAAACCTAAAATTTAATAAACACACGCTTTTTAAGTGGAAAACAATAAATAACATTTAATATTCTCACAATTTAAAGAATGTTAGCTTCAATATAGTCCAAAATATCGTTTTTTAGATGTTATTTTTATTGATTGAAAAATGTTTTTATACACTAAAATACCAATTAAACCATTGATTATTAAAGATTTACTCTTTTTCAAACAACCTTTTGGATAAAATTGAAAGCTGAATGTTAATACTTTTTTAAAATTTACTCATCAATTTTTCAGATATGTAACAAGTGCTGGATAAGGGGACGCTAGCAGTCTACATCTGTCTTCTTGTCGAGGTAATATATGAACGGTATAACTTCTATTCAAAATGAATTTGTCGAAAGCGTTGGTTTTTCACAAGTACTGGATATGTATAACTTACTACCCGATGTCATGTTTTGGGTTAAAGATATTCACCATAGATTTATTTTTGCTAACAAAGTTTTTCTTGATCGCAATGGGTTAGACAATATAGAACAAATTGTTGGCCGAGTAGGTCATGACGTACTGCCCAATTCATACGAACAATTACTAAACTACGACGACGACATTGTGCTCAATAACAAACAAAATGTCGACCGTATCGAAAAAGAACCCATATCACAGTCGCAATGGCTGATGATGTCAAAACGCCCTATCTACAACCATAAGTCTGAAGTAATTGGCACTTACGGCATTGGCAGACAAGTGGATGAACCTCAGCCGAGCATGTCTGGCACGCATAGCATGAAAGAAGCGGTAGATTATATTAAAAGCAACTTTAAACAAGCCATTACGATTGAAGAATTAGCCGACTTAGTCCATTTATCAGCCAGCGCATTTCAACGCCGTTTTAAAAAAGTTGTCAAAAAAACCCCTTGGCAATTATTAACAGAAGTCCGCATGACCAATGCTAAAGCACTTATTGAATCAACCGATTTAAGTATTGCCCAAGTCGCATTTGAATGCGGTTTTTCTGACCACAGTTATTTTAGTAAACAATTTAAAGCTTATAGTGGTGAATTACCGACGCAATATCGTTTACATCACCAAAAAGCGCTGATGTAAAAGCAATCATTTGTAACGACACGTATTGCTGGTTAACACCTCAAATATAACGCCACATAAAACGGCCAACACCCATACAAATCAATTTTACGAGCCAACAGAAGAGATATTATGAATAAAAAAAATGCAGTGCTTAGCTTTTTCATTACAGGCCTGTTATCAGCATGTTCTGGAACAAGTAATGACCCAATGTCTGAGCAACAAACCGAGCAAAATGCTCCACAAACACCTAGAGATCCTGTTATTAAGACAACAGCAGCCGGAATTGAAACGCCATCTAGCACGGATAATCTATTTCCGACCATGGAACATGTTGTCAAACAAGATTGGCAATTAATCAGCTCTCTATCCGATGAGTTTAATGCAAGTTCTATCAATCACAGTAAATGGGGAACCGATATTGGCGATTGGGGACCTTGGTCATGGGAGCCAAGCAATACAAAGCAAGCTGACGGAAAATTAAAAATTACAATGCAGTACGCTCCACATACGACCAAGCGTCGGGCAAGTTCAGGCGATCGAGTAGATGTGGACTTATTTTATACCTCAGGTATTGCCAGAACAAAAGGCAAGCTAACCTATGGCTACTATGAAGCACGAATCAAAGGGATCCATACTTTTCCTGCTGCCAGTCCGGCTTTTTGGACATACAGTGTTGGTCAAGGCAACGATGGTATGGCTGAAGGCACAATTAAGTACTCAGAAGTTGATGTTATTGAAATGCAGCAAGGCGAATGGTCGAACGCAACTAAATCTTACAACGGCTCAGATGTACTCGATATGAACCTACACACTAGAGTGGTAGAAAATGGAAAAATAATTTGGAAGCGCCCCGGAAAATACCCTGAGTTAACCAAAAACGAAGTACATGTAAAATTTGATCCGAAAGATGATTTTCATATTTATGGCGCAGAAGTGACTCCTGAAACCATTACTTGGTATTTAGATGGCGAGCAAGTGGCCCAAAAACCTAATGTTTATTGGCATTTACCTATGCATGTTACTTTATCACTAGGGTTAAGAAGACCACACGTAACCTACAACAATTGCCCGCATGGTTTTGATAGATGTGCCGTTGCCAGTGAAGCCACTGCAATCGGCTTCCCCACAACAATGGAAGTCGACTGGGTTAGAGTTTACAAAAGAAAAGATTAAACCAACACCTGACCCAGTATCGCAACCATGTTCACTATGTACCCCAAGGACGGGGTCTTTTCATTTCGGCGATTACTTTGGCAACAATCGCCCAAAAATATAACGTGCGTTGGCTGGTAATTGGCTTTTTTCCTCTCGACTTCCATCTCGCCATGTCACGATGACTTGCTCGATAACAGTCTGGCGCCCCAGCCCAAAATGAGCAATATTAAGCAAACTTTGTGAATGAGTCGCACTGGTTGAGCCCACTAAATAAAAGCGTTTTTTATCACCTAGTTTAACTTCGATTGTCGCACTCATGGGATCAATTCCCGTGTGAGAATACCCCACATGTATTAGCCCATAATGATTCTTTGTCTGGGAAATATTTTTATATAAATGCCACCGACCACTATCATCGTCACCACTTAAAATATCCACTTTTCCATCTAAATTATAATCGAATACACTGCCCATATCGCCATGGGAATTTTGACCAATTTCAGTGGTTGCGCCATTATTTTCGGCTAACGAAAATGCTCCTTGGCCATCATTACGCAATATAAGATCATGGACTCTTTTAGTTAATTTACCAAATCGATAAACGATAAGATCACTAAAACCGTCATTATCAAAATCTCCAGGGGCGACTCCCCAGTTATTATGAACAGTGGCAATAGGCAATTGATGAGACATATCAACCAATTTGCCGTTATCGTTCTTCAATAATATATCAGGCAAATGTGGATTATTTGGCTGCCAATCTGTTTCAATTCGCCTAACGCCACTAACAGATGCTCGAATATCCCACGCATAGTTGCCTGTTAAATTCCATTCTAATCGCCATTTTTTACTGCCGAGGTATCCTAAATACCAACCAGTTTGCGATCTGTCTAGCGCAAAACCAGCTGCTTGTTGCGAGGTAATCAACAAAGGCTCTTGCGGTGGGGGTAACATCAATTGATTTTTGCCTATATACAAAGGCATAATTTTAAGTTTATTACCTCGTTTACGCCGCTTGAAACTTTGTAAGTGAATATCTTTGTCAGCGTAAAAGGTAATACCATCGTGACTTATGTTACCCTCATCACGAATGTCTAACCGCCCAGAGCCTTGATCAAATTCAACACTATTATTAGCTATTTGAAAATAAGTCTGGCCTCGAGCTAAATAGTAATCATAATCGCCGTCATTGTCGTAATCAAAATGTGCAACAGCCATCACCTGACTCAGATCAACTTGTTTTGATATCAATTTATCGGTGACATTCGTAAAGTTAAATTGCGGCCCACTTTGCCAAATACTTAATTCACCGGCAGGTGAAAATGTGAATAAATCTAAATAGCCATCTTGATCTACATCACTAATTAATAAGCGTTCTGCAGGAATGCTCTCAAATGCGGCAGACGGTCGATAGATAAATTGTTTACCATTTACGTTTTCAAACAAAATATTACGAGGAATATTTTCAGTCATGCGTGGCTGAGCATTCAACTGTAAGAAATCTAAATCACCATCATTATCGACATCAATCCAGCGTACTGTTCGACCTCTGGCCCCCATTTTAGACAAGCCGATAAGCTCTGTTATATCAATAAATTGCTGATTATCATTTCGATACAAGCGTTGCGGTTCAGGTTTTAAACCGCTGCCCCCACCCACTGAAATCAGCAAATCATGATCGCCATCCAAGTCATAATCCCCCAAGGCGATACCATGGACATCGCTACGAGGTTTGATTCTAGGTTGTAATTGATAGCTAAAATCCTGATTTGCCATAAACAAACGAATGGGCGTTTGATTATGGTTAGTCAAAACAAAATCATATATACCGTCATTATTAATATCGGCAACCGCTGGGCCGCCATATTTCCAGCTCGGCGCTGTCACCAAACCAACTTCTTTTGATACATCAATAAAAACAATGCTGGAGGGATTTGAATTAGACGCTAATGCCAAACATGGCATAAGCGAAAAGGCTAAAAACTGGCAGCCAAAGCCAGTATTAATGAGTTTAGTCATTTCATGTAAGGTATCATATTAAGTCAGTTGATTAAGCAACTCCTTTTGCTTAATGATAGTACACACAGCCAAAGGGCACTGCTTTTTCGCAATCTTTTTAGGCCGCTTGTGACACCTTAAACTGGTTAACATAATTATCTAGGCTGGTTTTTGAACGCCCTAAATGATCACATGCATTTGCCGAAATTTGCGCCTCTTGCGCCAACTGCTGAGTATCATCTTTAATCGTATGTATACGCTGATTGATTTCACTTGCTACCAAGGTTTGCTCTTCTGCTGCTGTGGCTATCTGAGTTGCCATATTTGAGATAGTATCTAGCTCTTGCTTTAGGCTAGAAAAATCAGCAACACTACTAACAACAACATCTACTGCACTTTTACCTTGCTCTTGCAAGCGCTCCATACTAAGACAAGCAGTTCGAGCGCCTGACTGCAATGACTCAATCTGCGTTCTAATCAACTTGGTCGATTCCTGTGTACGACTGGCCAACGTTCTCACTTCATCAGCAACAACGGCAAACCCTCTACCTTGCTCCCCTGCTCGCGCCGCCTCAATTGCGGCATTTAAAGCCAAAAGATTAGTTTGCTCAGCAATACCTTGAATGACCGTTAAGACATTGCCAATGACCGCTGATTCATCATTTAAATGATCAACCTGATTGCGAGTATTGGCCAGTTCAGCAAGCAAATTTTCCATCATATCCCGCGTGGTATGAGCTTTTTCTGCACTATTAATGGAGCTTTGGTGTACTTGTTGAACCACATCTGCTGTATTTTGCGATATTGCGGCAACCTCTTGAATGGTTGCTGTCATTTGTTCAACGGCAACTGACACACTATCCGTTTGCTCATTTTGATTATGGGTTCTTTGCAGGTTAGCTTGCATGGATGAAGCAACTGAATCAGTTAACTGGCTAATATCCAAAACTTCGCCCTTAACACTGCCCAAAGCTTGATTAAAGCTATTCAAAAGTAAATTAAAAGCATGACTAACATCCGCCAACTCGTCCTTGCCATTAACCGCTAATTTTGACCCTACATTTTTGGTTTTTGCCACCTCATCTAACTTATCAGTCAAGCTCTTAAGTGGTGACAAAATTGACGTTAAAATTAACCAAGATACGCCAATAATAAACACCAAAACAATCACTAAAAATGCGAAACTAAATGTCACCTGACTTTGCGCATCCGCCAGTAAGCTTTTCGTTTTTTGCTCAATTGTTTTATTCGTAAAATCAATCACGTTTTGTAAGCGCTGCATGTTATCACCGGTTATTTGTAACCAGTCATTAATAGAAACAATGTGGGTTTTCCCTAGGTTTTTAAGCAAGCGGGTTCTTAAATTATTAAGCTGCTGAGCTTGCTTTGATTGTAAGTATTGTTTGGTGTAATAAGTCCAAATTTCATCCGATGCGTAAGTTTGTAGCCGTGAATTAAAATCAGCTTTTTGATGCATAGCCGCTTTCGTTTCACCATGGGCAAACTCATTCCAAAACTTATTGTTTAAAGAACCGAGACCACTGGTCCTCTCTGATGACAATCGACTATTGATTTCAACTAAAGTTGCATACGCGCCAGCCAACATACTTAAAGCACGATCATTCGCTGCTAACTTAACAACCGAAGCTACAATACGTAACATTTGGCTCTCAATATCCAAGTAATGCATACGTACAGGTAACAACCTATTTTCATCATTGGCTAGGGTAAATTTAAGTTGCAGTACATCCACATTTTTTCGAATGGTTGGAATATCTGTAGTTAAACGCTGAACTATCTTGTCTAAAACGCTATTAAGCTTAACCTCATGCAAAAACGCTTTATTTTGCTCTAGGTGACTGAAATAAACCTCTCGTAATTGATTGACTTGAGCCCGACTTTTTTCTAAATCAGACTTAAATTGAGCACCTTTACTACCTGTAGGCTGACCACTCAAAAAACCTTGCGAAAAGTCTCTTTCTTGCTGAATAGCACCTAATAAATTACCCGTATGCTGTGCTAGCAGCATGGCCTGCGTTAACGACTTTAACGAATTTTGTTCAGCTCGCGCAGCCATTAACTGCTGAACACTAAAAAATCCAATCACCAGTGTGGGTAGCAAAGCTAAAATATAGATGCGGGTTTTTATAGTAAATTGATTAAGAAAGCTCATAAGTTGATCTCCGACTGAAATTGATTAACACCTCGTTAGCTTTATCCGCATTGTTTTTATGTCGTCCCTTAGTTGCACTAACTGAACGGCCTTTTTCTCTTAACGATAAAGAAATAAAACCAAATATTTTGCAAAACGTTAACCACTGAAAGCATCAATGCAATTGCAAATAAACAGACTGTATTGCATAAGCCAAATAACATTCAGCAAATAAGTTGTAACAATATTGTTAAAGATACAGTTCAAGATAATGAAAGGACTTTAAATAAAGGATTTTAATTGTTTTAAAAAAGGGTTTATCAATTAAATCAATTAATTAGAACTGAAAAGTCCCACCTTAATCATAAATTAAGGTGGGATTGTCGCTTTAAGCTTTCGCGTTTTTGAAAAATATTTTTTTAAAATAAAGCCATTCTTGGTGACTTAACGAACCTAGCTCTTGCAGCTGTTTCAAAGGTAAGTTAATACAGACTCCATAACTTTTACCTCGGCTTTCATCACACTGGCTTAATGCTTGCTCTAACTCAACACTAAGCGGAACACCGACTGAATTTGGACGATCGGCAACCTCAGTATCAATACCCTGAACAATAGCATTGCCGGCAATCAAACCTAAGTGCTGGTCAATAAGGTCATCCACGCCATCGTTATCGTCGTCGTTGTCAGCATTGTCACCAATTAAGTCTTGGTCAAAATCCGACCATTCAGCACTATTTAAAGGAAAAATATCTAGATGATCTAGTACGTTATCACCGTCATCATCTTCGTCTTGATTATTTCCTAAACCATCACCGTCAGTGTCTGTTGTTTCATCCTGGTTAAGAGGGAAAGCATCTTGTTGATCATTCACACCATCGTTATCGTCGTCTGTATCTGCGTTATTACCAACACCATCACCATCGGTATCTACAGATTCAGATGGATCGTAGGGAAATGCGTCTAGTTCATTAACAACACCATCATTGTCCCAATCATTATCAACATAATCTAAATCATGGACGACGCCCGTATCTGGTAAAATCCAAGATCCGCTAACCACTCCTGTATTACCGCGTATTTCAGTATTGGCAACGTTAGCATCAAAACAGTTTTCAGATAAACGAAACACTTTGTCACTTGGTGCGTTATCAGCATAGTCATTGTTAAAAAACGTCCAATTCGCAATACCATAAGCATAAACACCGTAACGATATATCCCATTACCGGTAAGATAGTTGTTATTAAAGTGAATATTATCTGATTGATATTGACAGTCAGTACCGCTTTGAAAACCTTGGATCCATTCGCTGCCAGAGCCGATAAATAAAATCCCTGCTTGCGAACGATCGCCTGGTTCACTCATATTAAATTCGTTACCTAATACACGAATGTGTTGAGCGCGGTTTTCAATATTAACTAATTTATAAACGCGTGATTGTGCGTATGTCACAGGTAATTGGTCATTAGTGAAAAACCGGTTGCGTTTTAATTTGTCGCTCGAATGTCCCACTAACACATTTTCGTATCTTGCAAAGGCCACACCTGAATTGATAAAAGTATTTCCTTGAATAATACCAGGGTTACTTGTTGTACCAATGGCAACACCTGGAGCTTGGCCGTCAGACACACCTTGAATTATACAATTACCGGCACGACTCCAGCCTTCAGTAGCAAGGCAATCGCTCATATCATTACCCGCGTCTAACGATATCGCGCGCATTCTATTTTTCGGTCCATTAATTGCTGCCATTTCCCATAATGCAGGCGCTTCAAAACGGTTTTTGGTGATTTGTAACGAGTTTATTTCGGTATAATGTTGATTACGGCGATTAATTTCTATTGCCTTGTGAATAAAATCGCGCACCGTATTATGGCGTATAACAATATCTGCATCTTGCAAATCCGTATTTGGCGCTGTCATGTCAATAAAACGAGCACTGCCATCAACTAAAACATTGTTAACTCTGATTGATTGATGGCGGCCATTAAACAAAAATATCTGTTTATTTTTACCAACAATATTGCCTGTAATGCTAGTGTCACGTAAAAAACGAATGGTTCTAGTGATATTATTAACATCTGAATGACCAGAAAAAATAAAATTGGCCGATAAAATATTTAAACGCGCATTTGGACCAAAAGAAATGTCGTATTGATTATTGAAGAAAGAAGTGACTTTTTTACTCCATCTCCGAATAGTTATATTTTGATCAAAGCTAAGATCATTGGTGATAACAACCTCGGCAACGTCATTGTTTTGAAGGCCATCCACAAACTGCTGAGTATTCGCTGCTCCACATTTACTTGCTCCACCTGTTGCTTGACAAGGCGCTGGAGCGGCAACTGCATTAGACATTGCCGCAAATGTCACTGCGGGTATAAAAAGCTTTTTAAGCAATGAATTTATTACCATTGTTTTACCTTTTTTACGTTATTGTTTGTTTTACGTTAAATCAGGTGATGATTGTGATTTTTGTTCGATTAAGTCGCTTTCAATATTGACTAAAAACACCTATAAAATCGTCCTAAATACAATTTCATAGGTGTCAAGAAGGAAGACAGAGCGCTTTGCAGCTAACTCAATACATGAAGTTTATAAGTCGTGAGTAACGCCACTACTTGGGAAAGCCCAGGTATTGGGTACTAAATTGGTATTGCCTAAAATAGTCACATTAACATCAGTTGAGTCGTAACATAACGAACTGCTGAGGGTTAGTGTTTTAGTGCTAACGGGTTGATTATTGAAATTGTTATTGTTTACGCTCCATTGTGCGACACCATAGGAATAAATCGCATAACGGTATAAAGCACTACCGGTTAATGTGTTGTTATTAAAAGCGATAAAGTTCGATTTATAGTTACAATCTTGACCGCTCTGAAAACCAGATATCCATTCACTACCCGCACCAATAAACATGATCCCCGCTTGTGATCTGTCACCTGGATTGGTGAAATTGAACTCATTACCTAATATATCAATATTACGCGATAAGTTTTCAACATTGACTAATTTGTATACAGGCACGTCGCTATATTCAACCGGTAATTGATTATTGGTAAAAAAAGCGGTTTCTCTTAGTCGTGTCAGTAGCATGCCCGACTAATATATTTTCGTAACGAGCAAAGGCAACCCCGACATTAATAAATGTATTACCCTGAATAAGCCCTGGGTTAACACTAGTCCCAACGTCGACACTAGGGGCAACACCATTAGATACTTTTTGCACTGTGCAATTACCTAAATGACTCCAACTTGGATTATTTAAACAGTCCGTCATATCATTTCCTGCATCGAGTGAAATCGCTCGAATTCTATTTCCAGGGCCATTAATCGCTTTCATTTCCCATAACGCAGGCGCTTCAAAGCGGTTATTAATAATTTGTAAAGAAGCGATATGCGTGTAATTTTGATAACGTCGATTAATACCAATGGCCTTTTGAATAAAATCACGCACCGTATTATGACGGATGATGATATTTGCATTTTGTAGATCGGTACTAGCACCAGTCATGTCAATAAAGCGCGCGCTGCCGTCAACTAATACATTATTAATTCGTACATAACTGTGTGCGCCATTAAAGTAAAATATTTGCTTATTTCTTCCGACAATATTGTTTGAAATTGACGTGTTACGTAAAAAACGAATGGTGCGAGTATTGTTAGTTGAGTCGCTATGACCAGAAAATGTAAATGAGCCGGAGGTAATATTCAGCCTTGCGTCGGGACCAAATAATATATCATAAGCACCATTGTTAAGTGACGTGACTTTTTTTGTTGAGCGACTAATTGGTATACTTTGGTTAAAACTTAAATTACTACCTATAACCACCTCTTCGACGCTAGTGTTTTTTAAACCATCTATAAATTGCTGGTTAGTATACGCGCCACATTTAGTAGAACCGCCAGTCGCAACGCAAGCACTTGGTGCGGCATAAACATAAGCCATATGAAAAACGGCCAAGCTAAGTACTGAAATTGATGTAATCATTTGTTTAAATTTCATAAACTCTGATCCTATGTGTATTTAGTGTTGAGTGATTTAATTTGTTGTTTTACTGTGCTAAATCCACGCCCCTCCCAGCATGTTAAAAATAATTTAATAAAGCGTTAATAAGTCACTCATTAATAATCGCAATTAGCTATCCACACCTATAAAAACGTCCAAAACTAACTTTAAAAAAGTAAATAAATAGAAAAATCAATAATTTAAAAATTAAAATGGTTTGTGATATTTAATAAAGCGTGAAGGTAACAAGGGTAAAAATAGGCTGCGGTAATTGCTACTAAGACGTCAATAAGCCCGTTTTTTTGTAACAAATAAATAATGATATAACGATTAGAGTATTAACTCGTAGCGACTCAGCATGCTTGTTAATAGATTGAAGTTTCTATCACTGGTATAAAAGTACCGCCTTTCTTGCAAAGGCAAAGCTACGGAGTCCTGCTTTCGCCCCTGCTTAAGCGAGGATGGCGAAGGTATTTTCCTAAGTCACCGTGATAACATTTCAACCCATTGACCTATAAGAGCACTTCTGAAACTTGTATTCAAGAAACAGACAGCCTGTAGGCACGACAAAAACGAGATAATTAGCAATACTAAGGCGCGAAAAAATTACGCTGAGTAAAGACATTAACGCTAAACTCATTGTGAGGATATTCAGGTCATATTTCTAAACGAAAACTAAATGCAATCCAGCTTGGAGCTCCATAAGCACAACCCAATATTATGAGGTTGGAATAATTAGCATGGCAATGAACCATAAAGCCTGAACGAAAAGACGATAACAAGACCTGAAACACACTGGGAAATTAATTAAAATATCAGTGTTTTAGCACGGTTATGAGGGTTTTATATAAATGTTCAATATCTAATGGTTTTCCTACAAAGTCCGCAAAGCCAAGCGACAAATACTTTTGCGTATCTTCCGTCATGATATTGGCTGTTAATGCGACCACAGGAATATTGGGGTTTATTTCATTTATTTTTAAATAAGCTTGCATACCGTCCATTACAGGCATTTGAATATCCATAAGTACCAAGTGGTAAGCTTTATTATTAAAAGCCTCTACCACTAATTTACCATTACCTACAATATCAATATTAGCTTGGGTTTTTTCTAGCATAGTACTGATGATAACTTGGTTAATTTCATTATCTTCAGCGACAAGTATATTAATACCTTGTAGGTCAGGAACTGATGGGGCTTTTGTGCTGCTATTCGATGAATTTAACGCCTCCTGTTGTAACGGCAAGATCACTTGAGCTTGCGTTCCCTGACCTTCTTGGCTATTTATTTGAATTTGACCTTGCATTAAATGAACTAGGTTAACCGTAATAGCCATACCTAAGCCTGTGCCGCCGTATTTTCTGGTGGTTGACGAATCAGCTTGGCTGAAGCGATCAAAAATTTGATCTAACGCTTGTTGGCTCATGCCAATCCCCGTGTCTACTACATCCAATTGAATAGCAGGTTTGCCATTGTGTTCAGCCAATCTTAAATGAATGTCTACCCCGCCCGATTCGGTAAATTTTACTGCATTTGATGCTAGATTAAGCAAAATTTGCCTAACCCTAACTGGATCACCTAGCCAGCCATCAATAAAACCGTCATGTACTTGAGCATGCAAAGATATCGATTTGTTAACCGCCACAACGTTTAAATCAGACTTAATTGACTCCAGCACTTCAAGCATAGAAAACGGCGCCAATTCTAGGGTGAGTTTATTGGCTTCAATTTTAGAAAAATCCAAAATATCATTAACTATGGTTAATAATGATTTGGCCGAATACAGTGCTTTTGAGACTAAATGCTTACCTTCTTTATCTAGCGCACCACGTTCTAATATTTGTAGCGTGCCTAAAATTCCATTCATTGGCGTGCGGATTTCATGACTCATATTAGCTAAAAACTCACTTTTAGCCTTTGAGCCCAATTCAGCTTTATCTTTGGCTTCTTCTAATTCTTGATTTTGTAGTTTGATTTTATCGCGCGAGCGCTTAATTTTTTTAGCGTATTGGCGGTTAAATACCCCAACGTTTATGCAATAAAGGTATATCGCAGAGGCAGCGATGACTTTAGTCAGTAAAGAGGATTCTTGTTGGTAATCAAAGCCAAAACCTAATCCTGCAAGCCCACCACCTATCAATAATATAACGGTACATTTTACATAAGTTTTGACACCGCCAATGATAAAACTGTTTAGCGAGTTAACTATGAGAAAAGCAAAGACTATCCATAATTGAAAGCCAACCGCAGCGCTCCAGAAACCATAGAAAAACGCATCAATATAATGATTAACATGCTCTGGACGCTTTTCAGGTAAAAGCTTGGTATGTAAACGAGCAAGATGGGGCCAAACAATACAATTTAGCGTAATACCCACAACCACCCACACAGGTATCGTTGGATAAAAGGCAACGAATAAAACGGTTGCCATCATTAAACAACCAATTACGCGCGGCGCATATGATATTTTGCCTAACGTATTATCACGGCGGACATTTTTACGACTGTTATCAACTAACGGCATGAAATCGTTAACCTAGCGCTTCACTTTATCTAAAGAAATACAATGAAATAGTCCAATAAAATTACACATTAAATTTTCTTATTGTTAGTAGCAAACCAACAACAGGAAGCAGCATTTGCGGAATATTGTTATACGTACAGTAGCAAACTTATTGAAAAATTGGCAAGAATCTGTAGTTATAGAGATGAGATAACCTGTCTATCGACGCTTATTAAATAACCACCAATTAAAAATCAGTGGTTATTTATTCTAGGCAAATTCAACTGGGAAAAATTTTACTATTTGTTCGGTACCGCGCTTTTGTAAAAATTGTCTCTCAGTTTATGATAGTCTTTGTAGCCATGCATATTCAGCGGAATATTGTTTTTATTCCACTCTAACCATTGTGAATATAGCTTATCCGCCAGCTCTGGCTGTGCTTTTACAAGGTCGTTAGATTCCGCTTTATCTCGGCTTAAATCATATAACTCAGGTTGCGTACCACGCCCTAAATACAAATGTTTATTACCCGCAGCATCAACAATACCCCAACGATCTTCCACATGGGCACCGCCTCGCCAAAAGGTGTATTGATGAGGCGCTGAACTCATTTTACCCGTAACGTAAGGTATTAAGTTTACCCCTTCTAAGCCTGTCTTATCGGCATTGGCTAGTGCCACCGAGGTTGCTGCAATATCTAACGAATTGATCGGCTTGCTATATCGCGTGTTAGGCTTAATTTTATTTGGCCAGTGAGCAATAAACGGCACATGAACGCCACCTTCATAAAAACTGCCTTTGCCGCCTTTAAATGGCTGGTTAGAAGAACCATTACCACCACGTGGATTAGCTTTATTTGGCACCGGACCACCGTTGTCACTTAAGAAAAATATTAAAGTGTTATCCAATACTTGATTGTGTTTAAGTGCTTGAACAACATCACCTATGCCTCTATCCATGACATCAACCATGGCAGCATAAACACGACGTTTAGGATCTTTGATATGAGCATAACGTTCAATATCCGCTTTGGGTGCTTGCAATGGACCATGTGGCGCATTGTAAGACAAAAATAAGAAAAACGGATTAGCTTGCTTTGACTGAGTATCAATAAATTGCACTGCATCTTGGCTTAATGCTGTGGTTAAATACCCTTCGAACCCTGCGGGTTGGCCGTTACGCATTAAACCGTCTAAATAACCTTCATATAAAGGCTTAGTCATATCGATACGGAAATAATCATGACCACCGCCTAAAAAGCCATAAAAATAATCAAAGCCACGATTATTCGGATGAAACACGTGAGAAGAACCCAAGTGCCATTTACCGATTAACCCTGTGGTATATCCGGCGTCTTTCAGGCGTTGGGGAAAGAGCTTTTCATTAACATCTATCCCCATTACAGTATTGCCACGGTCTAAAGCTGGATTAGACTCAAAACCGAATCTTGCTTGATAACGGCCAGCCATTAAACCGGCTCTACTTGGGCCACAAAATGGATGGGTCACATAACCTTGCTCAAACACCACACCATTGGCCGCTAGACTGTCCAAGTTTGGCGTTTTAATATCAGTCGCCCCTGTAAAACCCGCGTCAGCATAACCCATGTCATCAGCCATTATTAATACAATGTTAGGTTTTGCCGCTAACGCCAAACCAGACATTAAGGCACTGATGATTACTAAAAATTTAATCATAAAATACGAGTCTCTCATTAATGTATTGTGTAGGGCTTGAGCTCTTGGGCGGCTTGCTGACGACGCTTATATAAATCATCGTAAAAATCATCTCGTACTTTTTTGTATTCCCAAGACTGATCGAGAACGCTGTTGATATTGTGCTTATTCCAACGGTTCCATAACTCAGCCAGTTCAGCTTGTTTTGCCGGATATTGGTCGACAATATTGTGTTGTTCGGTTGGATCGTTTTGCATATCGAAAAAGCTACGACCCACTCCTGGTAAGGTTTGGCGCATGTACTTGGATTCCATGGTGCGCACGGCCCATAAATCACTTGCCTCTTCTAACCGCCAATATAAAGCCTGATGTGGGCTACCATTTTTCTGACCGGTAACATAAGGCAATAAATTAACCCCGTCGATTTCACTGGCAGGTGCTTTTGCTCCCGCTAAAGCCAAAGAGGTTGCGGCAATATCCAGTGCAGAGACTAAACCATCAAAGCGCTGACCTTTTTTAATTTTATTCGGCCAATGGGCAATAAATGGCACTTTAATACCGCCTTCCAACAATGCCACTTTACCGCGACGATAAGGCGAGTTATCCGCCCAATTCGCATTGGGCATCCACTCTTCAGGGTATACACCGCCATTATCAGATAAGAAAAAGATCAAGGTATTATCAAATTGCCCAGCTTGCTTTAATGACTCGACCACCAAACCAATACCTTCATCCATGGCATCGATCATGGCAGCATAAATACGACGCTTTTTATTTTTAATGTGCTTATATTTATCAATATAAGACTTTGGTGCCTGCAAAGGCGCATGCGGCGCGTTATAAGATAAATACATTAAAAAGGGCTGCGATTTAGGCTTTTGAGTTTGCTTTTGAATATAACGTGCCGCATCTTTACTCAGCGCTGTGGTTAGGTACTCATCAAATTCTGCCACCTTGGTATTGCGCATTAACGGCAATAAATATCCCTTACCGCCAACCGTAACTTCGCCCGGCATATAATTGTGGCCACCATCTAAAAATCCGTAAAAATAATCGAACCCGCGTTTATTCGGTTGAAAATGCGGCGCACCACCTAAATGCCATTTTCCAAATATGGACGTGTGGTAACCCACTTGCTGTAATCGCTTAGCAAAGGTTGTTTGATCTAAGGGTAACCCCATGTATTTGTCGTAAGGCGAATAGGAAACATTATTTTCCATACCAAAGCGCGCTTGATAGCGGCCGGTTAATAACCCCGCTCGCGAAGGGCCGCAATACGGGTGTGTTACATAACCGTTGTCAAAAATAATGCCGTCATTTGCCAATTTATCTAATACCGGTGTTTTGATTTCGCTTGAACCGGTAAAACCAAGATCTTTGTAGCCTAAATCGTCAGCTAAGATCACTACAATATTCGGGCGCTCATCTGCAAAAACACTAAAGTGAAAAAGTAGGGTAAGCACAAGTAAAACACTTTTATAAAATCTGGATAAAAACATGTAACTATTCCAATTCGTAAAAAATAAGGTGAATTAATCAAACTTAGGATTGCGGTATTTATCCATTCTGCGCATGGCTTTGCCTTCATATTCCCTTTTCAGTTGCCAAAGTGGTCGTTCAAGCGTTAGCTCCCAAGCAAACAATTTTTTGTATAATTGTTTAACGATTTCAGGCTCTTTGTTGGCTAAGTTATGTTTTTCAGAAATATCGTTAGCAATGTTATATAGCTCAGCCGGCCGATCAGGGAAACGTAATAGTTTCCAATCCATATATCGGATAGCCGCGCGGTTTTCTTTTTTCCAGAACAAGGTCTTATGTGGGCGGTGTTGTTGCTGTTTATTTAAATAAGGCAGTAAATCTACCCCATCTAAATACTCGAATTGATTCACGTTCGCCCCTGCAGCCGCCAAAAATGTCGGAAAATAATCTAAGGTACTAACTGGATGTGAGAAACGAGTATTACCCTTTACTTTATTTGGCCAGCGCAACAACATAGGTACGCGAATACCGCCTTCGAGATGATTAGCTTTTGTTCCACTCAGTGGATAATTGTTAGACAAATTAGTGTCACTTGGTCCACCATTGTCATTGACAAAAACCACTAGAGTATTGTCAGTAATATTGAGTTTATCGAGGTGTTCAAACAGTAAACCCAATTGTTGATCCATATTGTAAGTCATGGCAGCTAATATTTGCCGCTTGCCACTTAATTTGGGAAACCTTGCCAAATCTTCAGGTTTTGCTTCCATTGGCGTGTGCACTGATGTTAACGACAATACACTAAAAAACGGAATGTTAGCTTGCACACTTTGACTAATAAACTGTTTGGTTTCTTTAACTAACACATCGGTAAAATAACCTTCATGCTCTTTAAATTGACCAAAACCGCGTTCTAATCGTTTATTGGGATATTCGTTTAATTCTTTTTCTGTGTAGGCAAAATAGCTACGCGCACCGGTTCGCATACCGTAAAAGTAATCAAACCCACGGCGCATTGGGTGATACTTATCATGATCACCCAAATGCCATTTACCAAATAAAGCGGTTGTGTAACCATACTGACGAATATGATCGGCAATGGTTAACTCTGTGAATGGCAACCCCATTTCATCGCCAGTCTGCCCCGATTGACTCATGTAACCTGGAACGTTATTTTCTTCAAAGCCAAAACGCTGCTGATATTTACCGGTAAATAACCCTGCGCGAGAAGGACCACATACCGCCGCCGTGACATAAGCTTGCTCAAAAAGCACGCTTTGTTTCGCAAAATCATCTAAGCGTGGGGTTAACATGGTTTGACTACCGTGAAAACCAAAATCGTGGTAACCAGCGTCATCTGAAATAATCAGTAAAATATTGGGTTTTGACTGGGCATAGGCGCTGTTATGCCAAACACATAACAAAACAGTGGCAAGAAATATTCTTTTAAATAGAGGCGGTATCATCAACTAGCGACCTTATCGGTTAATAAGATTTTAGTCTTCTCGCTCAGGCCTTATGGTTCATTGTCTGCGCTTACTCTCGACTTTGGCTCCTGCGTCGTTCTACTACCTAAATCCATTTAGGCAGCCCCAATCACATAATAGAGCATATGCTCATGGGGTCTCGAAGCTTGACGGCTTTGCCTACATGGATGTAGGTACTTAGGTTTCGTCTGGAACTAGAAACCTGCCCCTAAAACCTGATCGCTTTGACTATATTAATGGTTAATTAAGTTGCTAGTTTTACAACAATGTTGAGATAGTGTTCTTTCAATATCCTATTTTTAAAGTTTTAAAAAAGTATTTTTATATATTTATCAATAAGTTAAAGCCCATTTAAATTGATAAAAAATCAGATAAAGTCGTTCTAAAAATACGTTACCATTAACAAATAAGTTTAGCACTACCACCTAGTAGTGTTTCAATAAAGAAATGATCAGTTGAATCACTCGTGATGTTTTTAACCATATTTAGATTAAATAAACAACTTCAGGCTGAGCTTGTCGAAGTCTTATTACTTTCTAATTTACCGACACTTCGACTGCTTCGCGCTCAGTGTGAAAGTGATCACCAATGCTTTTAACTAATCAAAATTAAATTGAAAAGGTACTTGTGTTACACGTTTCTAGGGTTTGATTTACAGACTCACAAACATAAATGTTTGTCTACAAAGATAAAAAGAGCCTAACGGCTCTTTTTAATGAGTTAGCGATTAAAAACCATGATTAACTAATTGCGAGTTACCGCCCGAGTTTGCGCAAAGTTTTGCAAGGTAACTGTACTCACACTACCGCCTGAATCAGGGAAGGTAACGCCTATACTATTATTGGTTTGCAATAATCCGTAAGGCACTGGAATTTCTAACACACCAAAGAAGCGATCACGACCTTTACCCCCGTGCTGTTGTTCATAACCACGATAGTCAGTCGGTACACTGACTGATGTACCATTGACTGTGACTGTCGGTGTTAATGATGCGCCGTGATTACGTCCAACACCAATGCGCAATATGGCTTCGCCATAATTACCTTTACTAACGCCATTAATGTTGAAGTAGTTAGTCACGTTAGCACTGATATATTGCACCGTTTTATTACCATAATGCTTGGTTTCTTGATTAACCTGATCAATCACCACATTGTTAGCATGGCTCACTTTTAAGATCATGGTGGACTCTGCACCTAAGGTAATCGAGCTTGGTACACCAGCTTGGTTATATTCCTGTAAAATTGGTTTACCCGAACCATCTGGATATAAGTGCTTAATTTTGACGTTAGTGACATTATTACCCGATGCACCTAAAAAGCTTAAATCAACATCCGTTGCGCCAAACTCTAAGCTATTCAGAATAACGTAAACATCTTTGCCGTCAGCGTAAGCGTCAACTTGAATATCTAAATCACTTGCCCAAGTGTCGATCCGCGTGCCTTTTACTTCCGACCATAATTGGTAAAACTTAACTTGCTCGGTATATACCCACTGGTCGCCGCTTTCACCTGCCCCCTCTTTGGCTTGGCGCATAAGTCGCCAATAATAAGGAATAGAATCACTGATCCGCCCCCATTCCGCTTTAACGGGTATAAATGGGATAGCTTTATCAATGCGGTTTGGGCGCTCCATAAAGTTCATGATCATCGAGTTCATGGCTTTTAAACATAGCCAGTCTCGCTCTGGTGACCAAGGTGTACCAAACGAACCTTGTAATTGTGAGCCATACTCTGAAACTAAAATAGGTTTTATAGCTCCCCATTTATAAGCCATGTAGTTCTCAAGTAAATCTAAGGTCGCTTCAATATTACTACCTTTACGGTACTGCTCGTGAATTGAACCATCGCTGTGTGGGAAATTAGGGAAGTCATATAAATGTACTGAAATAAAATCCATATTATTTCCGGCTAAATCCAAAAAGTATTTATCTCGGGTATTCCAATTTTCGAAAATATAACTGCCTTTTTCATAGTCAGGGAATGCCACAGTAAAACCGCCAATTTTCACATCCGGATTATTGGCGCGCACCACATTGGCCACCGAATTATGCATACGGAAGATATCGTGAATCGATTCAGCGTTGTAACCCGCATGCGGATAATCATGTAATTCGAACAAGGGTTCATTCATGACTTCAACATAGGTTGGCTTTTTTTGCCCGTAAGGATCATTCGGTCCTTGATTAAAGTACTTAGAAACATATTGCGAGATGTAGTCGCCAGTGGCCGTTCCTAATGGCTCAGCTGTTGTATCGGTTTGTGAGAATGACCAACTCTGACCATTAATAGTCGTACCGTCAGGATAATAAGGATGTTGCTGAGCACCAACAATCAGATCAGAGTCGCGATGAGCATGCGAGCGCATAACTTGAGCATTGGCGGTATTGGTTTCTGAATACAACCATTTTGCATTACCACCATTTGTCGTGGCATGTGATGCGCTAGCGTAACCTTGTTTGCTGGCATCTTCTGGCAATTGAGTAAGGTGATAAGCCATGCCACCCGTGTCTCGACCAAAGTAAACATCATAATCTTCAAGGAAATTGGTCATTAAATTAGGGTCGGCATTCGGCGCACCTAAACTTTGCGCATTGCCACCAAACCAGTCATTTTCAGTATGACTGGCATGCAGCGTAATAAATTTACGACGATCGAACTGATCAAACAAATCTACCGCATGTTTCATATCTAGGTTGATGTTAACCGAAACATCACCCGTACTAGGATTACCACCACCAGTGCTTTGATTAGCTTGCACAAACTTAAGACGATCTTCATTACAACCGTCCCATAACACTAACCCTGTGCCTTCGGCCGGATTAGCTGAGCCACCATTGGGATGAACACATTTTCCACCCGACACATGCTGCAAGCTGCTGTTCCATGTTGCATCAAATTTCACACGATCAGCAAAATCACATCCATCCCACAATACTAATTTTTGACCATTGTCTGGCGTTGCTGAACCCCCAGGATGAATACATTTGCCCGTCGCGATATGTTTAACACTGCCGCCGGATGTCCAACTAAAGCCTGCTGCACCACCACTACAGTTACTGCTTAGCACCACCTCTGTACCATTAGCTGGGTTAGCGCTACCATTTGCCGTATTAAAACACATACCTGATGTGTCTTGTTTAACAACCGTATTGGCCATCGCATTGCTTGCTAACAAACTCAGCGTAATAGCTTTACCTACCGCTAACGCGATTTGATTCATTCTTATTTTCATAGGGTTCTCTCGTGTTGTTGTGCTAATTAATAACAGTTGACGCTAATTATTATTAAATCGCCAAACGCTATGATTTACATTATATTGTTAACATTTAATTAAAATCAACACCCTTTATTAACAAAAATAAACATTAGTTAACCACTAATTTAAGTATTAAAAAATGAAAAAGCCGCGTTAAACGCGGCTTGTGTGTCGGTATTAGTTCAATAAAAAGTCGTTACTGCAAAAACTTAAACCTCTGGTTATTACCATTGAAGCAATTCCATTGCACAATATTTGCACCGTTATCGGTTGACTGCCCTGCTACATCAACACATTTACCACTAACTTTATTATGTATCTCAAAATAATCATCGCCTTTATCGTGTAGAGTCCAGCGCTGGTTATTATTCGCTGCATTACACACCCATTGATGAATAGTTGCACCATTGGCTGTACTGCCGTTAGCTAATTCTAAGCACAAACCGCTGCGCTCAGATTGAATGGTATATTCATTGTTGCCGCGATTAACTAGCTTAAATCCTTGGTTAACATTAGCCGTACTGCAACCCCATTGATGATACGTTGTGCCATTGGTCATTGCTCCATTAGCCACGTCAATACACTTATTGGAATGCTTAGCTTGTAGATTGTTAAAACCGCCTGGCACAGTGACTCCGCCTCCTGTCGCAACTGGCTTGTAAACACGGATCCAATCAACATACATTTTATTTTTGTTACCATTTGCTAAATCAGCATCGGACGCAACAATACCTTGGTTAGAACGCCAATCATGATCTTCCGTATCGAGAATGATGAACATTTCTTCATCCATGTTGTATTGGCTCTTGTCCAAGATTGCGCCGGTATAATCTTTATCTTTCATTACCGCTTGCGCCCAAGAACCATCAGACGTTTGCTGACCATTAATATAAAACGTCACTTCTGTTGGGCTTTTCCAGTATGCCCCAAAACGATGGAAGCCATCTCGCCAATAGGTGCCCCAAGGAGGGGTATTATGGGTTTGGTCGTTAAAATCACTAATGATGGCATTGGTTTGATTGTTACGGAAAAAAACGTGGAAGTTTGTCGACATATTTTTCGCAAACCAAGTATCTGAAGCCCCGCCATAGACTTCAAGAATATCGATTTCACGCTCATCATTTTCACTCAGTAACCAAAAGTTTGATGATAACTCTAAATTACTCACCTTGATCCGCGCTTCCATAAATATGGGGTATTTCACTTTGGTTTTTGATGTGATCACGCCAGCATTCACTTTATTGGTTCCTTGGCGTCGTGATGCGCTAATAATCAAATTACCGTCCGACACCCAAGATTCTGAACTAGACCAATGCGTTAAACCTGGGCCTGTCCAACCGTTAAAATAAGTATCTTTCCATTTATTGGTAAAACTTGATGGTTTACCCGTATAGTTAAACGAGTCTGAATAACTGTCTTGTAACTGCCAAGTTTTACCAGCACCAGCTGAAGCAGGAACTGGAATGCCATCCCAGTCTGCTGCGATACCCGATGTTGAAAAGACAGAGCTAATGGCTAATAGTGCGAGTTTTTTCATTATTTTTTCCTCAATTATATTTTGTATTGCATTTCCTTTTCACACATGAAATAACAATTTCATGCTAGTAAATAACATATAGTTTATTGTTAACTATTACCATTATCTCTTAATGCTATATTTCGCTAATTGAGATTATTATGTTCTAAAAAATAAATAAGGGGGTAACAAGCAAGTGAATAGATTAGTTAAGACAGGTTCAAACATACCGAGTGTAAACACTCGGCTGGAAAGATATTTATAATTGTCAACTCTCTACGGGAGACAGTGTAAATACGAGGGGGGAAATTCATTCCCCAACAGAAGTCACATAGACAAGAATTAAGAAACTATATTGATTAATTGGTCTATCAATTCCAGAGGATTAATAAAATACATAAATAATATAAGAATTATTATTTGTGTAATTAACGCCACCCAATATTCATTACTTTCTTTTTTTATGAATAAAGTGTCCTTTCATAAAGACCTTTCCTGTCAAGAGAGCGACGATAATTGAAATCAACAAGACACACTCAATTAATAAAACTACAACTTGAAGAATCATAATCTACTGGATTATGTCAAAACTCTTAAATAACATATAACTTTCGACAAAATTACTTATGTAACAAAAAAGCGGTGCAATACATTAGGTAGCAGATAGCCGTTAAGCCACCCAAAAATATCACTAAGCTGACGCTATGCATTAAGATCGTCATGTCAATATAGCTTCGCAACTCAATGCTCATTAGAATTGAGGCCACAACATTTGGAATAGTTGAATCAATTAAAAATTTTTTAGCTGAGGCTCCGTGTTTATCATAGTTCCCAAGGTAAACGTAAATCAAAACGGCTGGAGCCATAGCAATAAAGTTAAAGTTCCAACCGAATATAGAAAAGATAACAGTTACTACAAAAGTACCTATAATTAGGTGTCTTATCCCCATCTCACAGACTTAATTGGTAAAAATAAATAGTGAATGCAGCTTGCAACAATACCCCAAAAAATAAACTCGATTACTTGGTTTTCAAAGATAGAAAATCCAAGTAAATAAGGAACCGCAAATATTGCAGAGCAAAATAATACGTGAAAAAAGTAGTGAGTATGGTTGATCAATTCACTTTTACAATGTGGACATGCTAAATATATTTTGTTTTTTGCATTCACTTTTAAACGGTGAAAAAACGGTATTCTATTTAAACACTTCCAACATAAATTCAAAGTTATTTCCAGTAATTAGTTCTATAAAAACTGTTAAAATTTCAATTCTGTAAAGTAACATGACACGCTATTGATAACTTCTAATACGCATCAATAAATCCATGTCTTTAATAAATGCTGTATATAAAAATGAAAAAGTTACTATCACAATGTAACTTTCATGATACCTCATTAATATTGATATAGCCTGCAGAATTTTATCAATCAACGTCTAATCTCCCAAGCTTTGAAGAGCATTAATACACAAAGTAAGCAAAGTCGAAAGGAATAGCTGATAATGAATTTAAGCAACATCTAACAACTTGGGATCAAGGTACATACTTTGTGGGGTAATGGTTTGGCGATGCCAAGGAATACAGCCTAAAAACCAAAGTTTCCAAAATAATAGCGGCGTATTAGGGTTTTCAGTCAACAGTTGTTCAAAGGTTTTTAGCTGTCCAATATCAACATGCAACGCGGTTCGGTAGGCATCAAACACAAATTTAGAGCAAAACTGTTTGTCTGAATCATAGTTAAAACCTAATCCATACCATTCATTTAAATGTTGCTCGCAGTATTGCTGCATAGTGGCAATTTCACTGGCTGATAGCGTTTGCGGCAAGCGCTTAACACTGAACCAATGGTTTTTTGAACGATGAATAAAGGCTTCCAATGGCGTATAGCAACTCAACGGCACCCGACTTTCTGCCACCATCCATTGACCTTTAATGTTAAGTACTAACCCAACATGTGACGTAGGTGATTGTGTGGCTTGTTCAATAGCTTGATAAAGCACATTGGGGATCGAGGTAAATATAATATCGCCCGACTTTAGCTTGGGCGTTAATTGGCTTAAATCCATGGTAGCAAACTCATTTAATTGACGAAAACATCAATAAACTTAGCTCAAGCAGCAGCGGTAACAACGTCTTTGCTAAAAGTCATCAATAGTTAGACTGTCAGTATTAGTTGACGATACTTTTTACCTTATAGGCTTTGGCTATAGTAAGATTGAGTTAGTGAGATGGTATTTGCGCAATTGCTACCTGCGCATTAATATCGAAAAAAGTTCGGTTAAGAGAAATTTAACTTTGCAAAAACTAAAATTCATTCGCGCAGCCTGTATAGGCATTACCCTATTGTTAGCCGCCTGCACTTTGCAAAATCCAACGCAAAAACCTGAAATTAACGCGAATCAATACCGGCAATCTTTGTCGCTTCAGCCACTAAAAACCCCGAAAAAAGTAGACAATAACAAACTACGAGCAGCTTATGCTATTAAGTATGGTGAACACCCAAGGCAACAACTAGACATTTTACTCGCGCATAGTAAACAACAAAATCAACAGGCTACGCCTTTGGTGATCTATGTTCATGGTGGTGGCTTTGCCCGTGGTGACAAGTCATCGTTATACAAAAACAGAAATATTGATCGAGTTAATTATTTTCTTAGCAAAGGTATTTCTATCGCGAGTGTTAACTATCGTTTTTTAAAGCAAAGCCACAATGGCGTTTTAAGCTCAATGCAGGATGTTATGCGCGCTATTCAGTTATTACGGCATTTTGCTCAAAAGCTTAATTTACAAAAAGATAACGTCGCCTGCCAAGGTCACTCTGCTGGCGCTGGCACCTGTTTATGGCTTGCGGTAAAAGACGATATGGCAATGCCAACTAGCTCAGATCCAATCGCCCAACAATCGACACGAATTAAAGCCGCCGCCGTCAATGCCACACAAGCCAGTTATGATGTATTTAAATGGCAAAAAGAGGTGTTTTCTGACTATATAGACTACCCTATCATTCGCTCAATTCCTTTGAGTTGGTATCCGGGTGCCAGTCAACTTTTTGTATTTTATGGGATCAATAATAGCGAACAGCTATATCAACCGGATATTGTAAAATACCGACATGAAGTTGACATGTTAAGCCATATGAGCGCTGATGATCCGCCAATATGGGTACGCAACACACTTGCCGATAAGGCCCCTATCAATACCAATATGCTTTTCCACTCTCCCTTGCATGCCAAATATTTATGGCTGTATGCGAAAAAAGCCGGACAAGATTATGTAGTACAGGCACCATCAATAAAGTTAAAAAACCGCAGCCGTGATGATTTGTCGCTCGACAGAGAACAATTTACCTGTCAGCAACTATTAGGTTCGCGTAAAGCTTTTTGCCAGTAAACATTAAGATTGGAGGCATTAAAATTTGGGCTGTTACACTAAGTTTTTGTAAACCGAGTACCTTAAGAACGGTTTAAATTTATAACCTTCCAGCAATGTGTAAGGGTGATTTTACATCGACAAACCATGTGTTAGCCGAAATCAATTCGGCCCTTGTACAATGGTTTTAACGTTTTAATCTCACGCGCCAGTGCTGCAAGCATAAATGCCAATGCCATTAAGTTAACGATTTTTGGTAGGTTGGGCTGAAGAATGAAGCCCAACAAAACCGCTGCTTGTGTTGGGCTTCGCAAGCTCAGCACCAACCTACGTTGGCTTAAGTTAACGACATTGGCAGAAAGGCTCGCCCACAATTAATGACAAAACATACCTGAGATAAAATAGAAAAAGGGCAAGTATTAACTTGCCCTTATTGTGTTTACCAAACTAATTAATGAAGTGGTTTAAGGGTAAATTGATAGCTATGTTTACCCGGCTTCACTCGATATTTATCTAATGGTGCACCTAAAGCTGTCCAAGAGTCTGTGCCCCCTACACCCGATTGCAACATATCAATGTTAAGTGTATAGAAGCCCTGTTCAACCAGATCATAAGTGTGTAATGCCTCGTCTAAATTTTTCTGCGACCATGGCCACACCGACATACTTAAAGCTTGCTTGCCATCCACTTTCAAACCATAACCTTGCTGACTAGCCAATTGCCACCAATCAACATCAGTGCGGTTACCGTTTTCTTGCGGCACGATATAGTGATAAATTAAATCATTAGCTTGCGCTTGGTAAACAGCAATTTCAGCACTGGAATTTCTGTCGCTATAATTTTCAAATGGTCCTCGACCGTAGTAAGTTACGTCACTTAACGCACTGGCTACGCCCATTTGCATACCTAGGCGTTTTAGTGGCGGTAGCGATTTATCCGCTGTGAAATCAACATTGACTCGCACCTCACCGTTATCACTCACTAAATATTCGTGATTAAAGTTCACTTTATCTTGCACACTTTGCTTAATTGTTACTCGAACACCCTGTGGGGTTTTACGATAAGAAATAGCATCTAGGGTTAATTGCTCTGCCGCCGTTTTCCAAAATGCTAATTTATTATGTGACTTCCAAGCCCCTTTATCGTTATCTGTTTGAGCTCGCCAAAAGTTAGCCTTTAACGGTGCAGCCATTAAGTCTTTACCATTCACTTGATATTTAACTAAAGCGCCTTGTTGCTTATCAAACTTCACTTGAACTTGCGAGTGACTAATAGTGATATGTTGATTCGATTCGTTAACAACGAGATCACCTAGTGTTGGCGTTACAGCTTGCGTTGCTGTGTACCAAGGCATTTCGAATTTTTCTTTGGCAACTTCATGACCGGCTTTAGCCCAAATAAAATCCGTTGTCGTATTGGCAAAAATTCTTAACCAATAGCGAACACCTGCATCAATTTTTGGCGTCTTAATATTAACCTTAATTACCTTGCTCGCTTGCGGTTCGATATCAAGTTTGCCTAAAGTCCCTTGTTGGATAATGTCTCCGTCAGCAAACAACTGCCAAGCAAATTGATATTGATTCAAGTTAGTATGGAACAAACGGTTAGTGACTTTAATTTTACCTTGGTCTAAATCAACCGCGTTAAACCACGCGGGTTGAAAAACATACTTGGCATGTTCCAATTCTGGCGACGGATTACCGTACGCATCAACAATACCGTTTTGGTTAAAGGCTTTAGAGTTTGGTTTGTCGCCAAAATCACCGCCATAAGCTAAAAATTTAACGCCATCTTTAGTGGTATGCTCTAGCCCTTGATCCATCCAATCCCAAATATAACCACCAATCAAATCTTTACGTTGCCAAATTAACTGCCAAAATTCATCTAAGTTACCTAATGAGTTACCCATAGCGTGTTCATACTCACACATTAATATAGGTCGCTTAATATATTGGCTATCCGATAAGCCTTTTAAATAGTCCACACTTGGGTACATACGGCTGATAACATCAACATAAGTCGGATCAGTAGGGTTAGCCATAGGCGTTAATCGCCCTAAGGCATCCATAGTTTCTGGTACCCAATACCAACCTCTTGGTGGTTGAATAAAATCAGGATGTTCAGGATCACCTTGCGCACCTTCATAATGTACAAAGCGGCTAGGATCAAAGTCTTTTATCCAGCCAGCAGCAGCGGCGTGAGCCGGTCCCATACCAGATTCATTACCGAGTGACCAAGAAATAATAGACGGGTGGTTTTTGTCTCTTTGTACCATACGCATAATACGATCCATGATCGCTGGCACCCACATTGGATCGTTCGAGAACTGGCCACCAAATAAATGACTTTCTACGTTAGCCTCGTCCATCACGTACAGGCCGTACTCGTCACATAAATCAAGAAAATGCGGATCATTAGGGTAATGCGCAGTACGCACAGCATTAAAGTTATATTGCTTCATTAACTTAACGTCATTCTCCATATCCGCACGCGTTAAAGCTTTACCGCGAATAGCATGATGGTCGTGACGATTCGCACCAATAATTTTGATACTTTTACCATTGACTAACAGCTCGCCTGTCTCGCTGTTGATTTTTACATCTCTAAAGCCAACTCGGCTGCTTTTGGCTTCAACAACCTCGCCTTTATCATTGATCAAAGACAATACTAGCGTATACAAGTTAGGTTGCTCAGCCGACCACAATGCCGGTTTATCCACCGTTAAGTTTAATAAATCAAACTGGATATTTTCACGCTGCGGATATTGCTGCATGATCATATTTGCCTTAACTGATGCCGCTTTTGCTAGCACAGCGTTGCCATTGCGATATAACTGTGCGTCTAATCGCCAGCCCTTTAACTTGCTATTGTCACTAACCGTTAAAAATGGCCGAACCATTAAATGCCCAGTTTGATAGTTATTGCTTAATTTAGGTCGAGCAAAAAAGTCTTGTATGGCGACTTTAGGACGAGCCAGTAGTAACACTTCGCGGTGAATACCGCTGAGTTTCCACATGTCTTGCCCTTCTAAATAACTGCCATCACTCCAGCGCATCACTTGTAAAGCGAGTTTGTTGTTACCTGGCTTAACATAATCAGTTACATCAAATTCGGCTGGCAAACGACTACCTTGGCTATAACCCACTTTTTGGCCATTAACCCACACGTAATATGCCGATGAAATACCGCCAAAATGTAAAATAACCTCTTTATCTTGCCAATTTTTAGGCACATTAAACGAATGAATATATTTGCTAACTGGGTTTGCACGGGTAATTAACGGTGTCGTATTTGGTAGCGGATTAGCGCCGCCACCCGAGTAAAATGGCAACTGAGTATTAGTATAAAATGGAATATCGTAACCAAATAGTTCAACGCTTGACGGCACTGGTAGAGTTTTCCAATTGCTTGCGTCAAAGTCTTGCGCGACAAAGGACTGATCGATATTTTCATCATCATATTGAAATTGAAATAACCAATCGCCGTTTAAGTTTACATAATCACTTTTTTCACGATCTAAAGATAAAGCGGCTGAAACGCTGCTGTATGAATATGGTGCTGCGCGCGTCGGTAAACGATTGCGAGAAATAACCTCGGTCGATTCCCAATCTTTTTGTTGATAATCGGTAGTTAAATTGCGGGTTGTAGACTGATTGTTGTTAGTTAATGAGCAACCACTAATCATGGCAAAGCAAGTTAGCGCTATTATTTTAAACTTCATGAACATACCTATATAGTCTTCTCGCTCAGGTCTTATGGTTCATTGTCTGCGCTTACTCACCCCAATCACATAGTAGAGCATATGCTCATGGGGTCTCGAAGCTAGACGGCTTCCCCTAAAACCTGATCGCTTTGACTATTTGACTATAGTTATTGTTAGTTTTTTATATATCGTACGGCGAAATCACGTACAATTTATATAAAAATAACATTTATTATATTTGCTCAAGATTGTATACAAATGACAGTTAAAATCAAATAATTGTTATTAATGTAAAAGATAAGATTGGTTAACTTTTTTATTTCAATAAATAGGAAAATCATTTAGAACTGATTAGGGAAGTCACTTGGAAAGAACTAAGCGATATACTGTTTGATGACTTTCAACATATGTTCACGATTAATTGGCTTGGTCAAATAGTCATCCATTTGGGCATTTAGGCACATTTCTCTATCACCTTCCATCGCATTTGCTGTCATGGCCACTATAGGAATGCTACGTTTATCTGGGATCCCGCGGATCTGCTGCGTCGCTTGCAAACCGTCCATTACCGGCATTTGAATATCCATTAATACCAAATCATATTGGCCGAGTTTTACTTTTTCTACCGCGTCTAACCCATTGCTGGCAATATCCACTTCAGCGCCGGCCATTTGCAACATAACTTGGGCTATTTGCTGATTTATCTCGTTATCTTCTACCAACAAAATATGAGCAGAGGCCAACATACTGTCTGACGAGTCTTTATCTTTACGGCCGATTTCGCTAACCGTATCCTTGTTTTTTTGATCAATTTCGCTACTCCATTGTTGTTGCAACGCGTGCCGTTTTAATACCTGACGTAAGTTCTCGCCAATAAAAGGTTTATCTAAATTAAACGTCGCATTTAACGAAACGGGTTTAACCTGAGATTGCGGGATAATAAGATCTTGCAACAGCACAACTACACTTTGGGTTGATCTAATTTGTATATTTTCAGTTTGTAAAAGCAACCAAGATTGATCAACAAGGTATATTAATTTTTTGTCTGATGCAGTTGGTCGCTCTGTGGTTTGACTAAAATTGAGTTGGTAATACTCGCACCAATCTTCAATACTGGACGCTAACCTTATATCTTGCCCTACATAAACAACCTCAGTAAAAGGTATGGACCATTTAGCTTTGTTTTCACTTGGAGTTAGCGTACTTGGTGTTAGCGTACTTGGCGTTGGCGCTTGCAGTAAGCAATCAAAAGAAAACGTTGCACCTTTACCTAGCTCACTGTCCACACTCAATTGCCCTTGCATCAAATTAGCCAGCTTAGACGATATAGCTAACCCCAAGCCTGTTCCGCCAAACTTGCGGGTGGTAGATGTATCAGCTTGTGTAAACGCATCAAACAATTGCGCTTGCTTGTCCTTAGCAATACCAACTCCTGAATCGGTTACATAAAAGCCCAAATGGATACGATCTTGTTGTTGATTATTAATACAACGGCAACCCACCTCAATATAACCTTGGCTAGTAAATTTGATAGCGTTACCTAATAAATTTAACAAAATTTGTTTTAACCTTAATGGGTCACCCACTAAGGTGTTAGGAATACTCGGGTCAATGCGATAATTTAAACCTAGCTGCTTTTTTTCTGCCTTTAATTTGATAGTGGCTGTTATTTCGTTAAACAAACTGGTTAACGAAAATTCAGTATGTTCAAGCTCTAATTTTCCCGCTTCAATTTTAGAAAAATCTAAAATATCGTTGATAATCCCTAACAGTGAATTAGCTGACTGATGAGCCTTGGTAATGTAGTCAGTTTGCTTATCAGCATCTGTCTCTTCCAATGCCAATTCAGTCAAGCCGATAATACCATTCATTGGCGTGCGAATTTCATGGCTCATATTAGCCAAAAATTGACTTTTAGCTTGGCTAGCCGCTTGAGCTTGTTCTGCCATTGAGTTGGTTTTATTAATTTGCACGGCCAAATCCGCATTTAATTGCTGGGCGTGCTCGTTGGCGGCTTCCGCTTTTTGTTTAGCAAACTCGATATCTCGCGTTCGCTGCTGAACGATTGCCTCTAACTCTTTATGCTGTAGCTGCCACTGGCGTTGGGTCGCTTGAACGCTTTTGGTCACGTAATAGCCAAGCATTAGCGCTAACAAGCTGGCAAATAACACTAAACCAATAACAAAATTACGTTGCCATTGTAATTCAACCAGTTCTTTTTGCGCTTGCTGAGAAATTTCCGCCAGTACCCTATCGGTTAACTGAAAGGCCTGCAAAGTGAGTTTTTGCGCATGTGTCGTGATCACGGCTAAGCGGTGACTTGGTTCAACTGGGTCCACTTTTGTGCTTAATATATCGAAAAAAAGTAACTGCTCTAACGTTTTGAGCTCTTTATTTAATAGCCATTCGAAATCGCTAAAATGTTGATTAAAGTTATTTAAATTTTCCCTTGCTTGAGGATTGTTAAAAACCAGACTGTTTTGGCTTTTATTAATAAACTCCTTACGCATAGCAGAAAATTCACTAAGCTGGCGTTTAAGTCGTTTTAATCCTTCATTGGATAGTCCTTGTGGATTGGCCATCAATGCCAAAAATTCATTCACATTAATAAAATGTGACGTTAGCAAGGTTCGATAATCAGAAAATATTAAGGAAAATGCCCCTGTTTGGACATCAGCCAACACAGGATCAGTTTGATAAGCAATTTGCTGGTATACCGGTTCGACTGTTTTTTCAATCTGGATCTCAAGCTGGAAATTATTGTACGTCGTGTTACTTAACCTTGTATCCAACGTCTGATTTAATTGAGTTGTTGTTTGCTTATCAGGAGTTGGAAAGCGGTTAGTTAATTGCAACCAAACTTCACGCAAGGCTTTGTCTTGTTGTACCTGAGCGACATCTCGACTGTAGAGTAAAGATAAAAAATCATACTGCAAGCCTTCATACTGAGTTAACTTATCCAGTTTATTTAATGCGTGAAGCCGCACATTAACCGATTGCGTTACCGAACTGACTTGATAACAGGTTAACAAAAATAGAGGTATTGCCAGAATGGTGGCAATAATTGCCAGCCTGCGGCCCGTATGTGTATTCGGTATAAGATCAGTCGCCATGTAAAATTATCCTAATTTAATCGACAACTGTAACAACGTTTAGAACATCTGGATGCCAGCGTAACTGATGTTGCTTAGATTTAGCTAAATTCAGTAACACTCCTGGTACACCTTCGTCATTAAACAAAACTAATGCTAACCCTTTGTTAATCAATTCTGGTTGCTCACCAATTAAAACCACATTATGCTGACGACAATATTCGACTAGTTGAGCAAGGGCTGCATCACTCAATTTAGCGGCAAAAATCACATCAGGAGCCGTCTTCGGCATGCCATCTGCCATGGTAACAGCCCCAAGTTTTGCATTACCCACCGCATACCCGACTCGCGCTTTAGCAATATCAGCAACGTCATCACGGCCAATAACTTGAATGGTAATTTCATCTTGTTGAGATAAATTATCTTCTAACGACACCAGTTTGAGCATGATAGGTACCACTAATCCAGCAGGAAGCGGCTCGGCTTGACTATTTTCACTCGTTAATAGAACACCTAGCAATAAAATCTCGATTAATCGGCGCAGCACAATCATAGCTCCACCTCGACAAATAAAGTAGCGGTACGTGTTTTTAATTGCGGCAGCAATGAATTATGAAAACCATCATTGTCTTGAATAAAGCCATCTTGAGTAAAGTTATCACCAGCGCCAGCACCTTCAGGACCTGGCGAATAATATTCGGTTTCAAATAGGTTTTCGATTTTCAGACCTACGTCTATTCCTTCAGTGTCGTATCTTAGCGTAACATCTGTGGTGGTATAGCTGTCTAGTTTAATATCTTGCTCTCGGTTTGAATTTGAATCTTGGCGTAAAGGGTTTTGCGAGAACAATGCTTTACGACCAACCCAATTAACAATGGTATTGATATTCCAATGTGGTGATAACGGCCAGTTCAGATGCCAGCTTATTTTGTTGGCCGCGATATCTCCGGTTTCAGCTTTTTGTTCTAGCCATTGCCCTAACTGGTTGTCGTATTGCATATCTGACTGAGTGTCTGTGTAAGTATAATATATTTGCCCAGTAATGGTTGCGGCTTGAGGGATAGGATTAGCAAATCGGTAATGGCCTCTATATTCTACCCCCCAAATATCGCGCCCTTGCACATTAGACGAATCGGCTATCACATCAGTGTATTCAGATGCATATAAAGATACATCGTGTAACCAACTCTGAGTTTGATATTGAGTAATAAATTCAAAATTAGTGACTTTTTCCGGTTTTAAACCTTCATTGTTAATACGACCGTTCCAGCCGCCATATAAATTAACCGGAGCAGGCTCTTGAAACGCTTCACCGTATATCCATTTAAATGTCAGCTTAGGGCTATAATGATAAATCGCCGCTAAACGTGGACTCACCTGCTCTTTATATAAACTATTGTTATCCCATCGTGTACCTAAGCTAAAGCGCCAATCCTCTACATCCCAGATGAGTTGACCGTAAACACCCTGATCACGGGTCTTGAAAGTATTAAAATCAGGGTTGTCACTTATACGGGCATCTGGTGATAATGTTGTGTAATGATTGGAACTAATTTCATTTACATTGATCACGCCGGAACCATCTGAAGTAAAGCCACTTTCCGAATTAACACCTTGAGCAGGACATATACCTGAATTTGCCCAATAGTTACAAATCATATAGCCTTTCATCAGTTGCTTTTGTTCATACTTAATACCACCAGATACCATCAAAGTAGGAGACCAGCGATATTGATATTCTTGTTCAAAACGCCAAGCATCACTGTATGAGTTCCATTTGGAAATACTAACCCCCGTGCCATAAGACTCTATCCAGTCACCTGCAACCTGACTATTGCGATAAACAAATTGTGATTTAATATCCAGCTGTTTACTCAATTGCCACTGATGGGTGATAGCCACTTGTTCTGAACCATATACCCAGGAAGCATTTGGCTGGGCATCAGCAAAAGAATAATAAGGCCCATAGCCTTCATCTGTATGCCAATTAATATACTCAATCGCCAAGTTGTCATACGCTAGTTTAGCCAAAACCCCACGATTAAAACTCGGATCAAAATACTGACCTAATGCTTGGCCATTGAATAACTCACTTTGTTCAACCTCACCGTTGACATTAATGTCTCCTAGCGGACTAGTGCGACTCGTGACTGGATCAACACCTTGGCCTATACCTGGCCCCCATATTGTCGGGTCTTGTAGTAGCGCAGGATCCGTATACCCCCAAGGCGATAAATCATTAATGTGCGCTTCATCACTGTTAAATAAACGTAAACCCAGTGAACCATGCCACAAGCCGTATTTAAAACCCGTACTTAAATCAATACCTTGGGTATTAAAACTCCCCTTTTCAATGGCTATTTCGGCATAGACATCATCCTCGGCTAACATATTATTGGCATCTTTAGTGATGATATTGATCACACCTAAAAATGCATTTGGACCGTAAACCACGCTCGCAGGCCCATATATGACTTCAATCCGTTCTATTGCATTAAGTGGAAATTGTCGAGAAATAATTGCTGAATGAGTCCAGAGCGAGTTGTCTACTTTACCATCGATAAGCACCAACGTACGTTGCGTCCAGTTGGTGCGATAACCGCGTTGGTAAGCGATGGAATAAACTGTGCCATTGGGTATTGATGTATCAAACCCTGGTATGTCTTGCAGAATTTCGTCAATGCTGGCGTAGCCTTTTCGCTCTATGTCTTTATGGCGAATAACAATAATGGCCGCTGGGGCATCTTGAATTGATTCACTAATGCCTGAAACCGATGTAGACGACTGATGTAATTCGGTTTTTTGATTTAATAAATCTTGCAAGGACAAGGTTTGCACATCATTAGCCAAGGCCTGCTCAAGCAAGGCCAATAACACAAATACACTTTGTATTAGTTTAAAGGCTTTCAAATGAATTACGCTCATTACAAAAATCTAGTCGGAGTAATATGAAGTATAGCGGTAAATAGAAAATTGAAAGTGGAATCTTTTATTAATTAACGTTTACTTTTTAAGTACTTAGTCACAGATATTTCTCTACTGTAAGCCTTTTAACTTAATGTCGTTTTATTTTCTCGTTGCAACACACTTTATGTAACAGAATGATTAAGCGTAATGAAATTGATAAGCCATAGGCCGGTTTATACCTTCGAATAAGGTAATTAATCTAATGAGTTTAGTGAAAAATGCGGCTTTAAAGTACCAAGTTTTTGTGGGCGAGCATAAATGCCAATGCCATTAAGTTAACGATTTTTGGTAGAAACTATGAAGGACAGTATATCGACTAACCTTAAGGTGACAAAACCAAAAAAGGTGAATAAAGATGAATACTGTCCTTCAAGATAAAGATAACGCAAATTCAAATATTTTGTACCTTGCTTTTGAATTAAGTGCAAAAAGCTGGAAGCTAGGATTTAGTAATAAAGTTAAGCTCAGACAGAAAACGATTGATGCTGGTGATTGGAATAGCCTACTTGCAGAAATTGAACTGGCAAAAGAAAAACTAAAATGCACACCAGACTGTCCGGTTTTTAGCTGTTACGAAGCGGGTCGAGATGGGTTTTGGATACACAGAGCATTGGAAAAAGAAAATATCACCAATTATGTGATTGACTCAGCCGCTATTGAAGTGAATCGGCGTCAACGCCAAGTCAAAAGTGATGGTGTGGACGTAAAAGCCTTAAACAGACTACTCATTCGTTATTGTTCAGGTGATTTGACGGCAATGAGGCCTGTTAGAGTCCCGACTATTGAGCAAGAAGATAAACGACGATTACAACGCGAACGAGGGCGATTAATCGAAGAGCGAGGGGCGCATTCAACAAGGATAAAATCTTTACTTTTTCTGCATGGCATACGGCTAGCAAACATAAAAGATTTAAAAACATTACTGCCTAAACTTAAAGGCGCCGTCACGGGGTATGACATTCCAGTTGATACGAAGAACGAATTACAACGCGAATACGAGCGCTATGTCATGGTAGATAATCAAGTGAAAGAACTTGAAGCGTTACAAAAAGAGCGAGTTACCCAAGCCCAAGACGGCAGTATGGAAAAACAGATAGAGCAAATGATGCAACTCAAAGCCGTAGGATGGCAAACCAGTTGGTACTTAGTTGCAGAATTTTTTAGCTGGCGAGATTTCAAAAACGCTAAGCAAGTGGGGAGTTGTGCGGGATTAACTCCAACACCTTATGACAGCGGAGACAGCCAACGCGAACAGGGAATAAGTAAAGCAGGCAATAAGCGGGTGCGCAAGGTCATGATAGAGTTTGCTTGGCTGTGGTTACGTTACCAAAAAGGCAGCAAATTAAGTCAATGGTTTAAGGAGCGCTTTGACAAAGGCAGCAAGCGGATGCGAAGAGTGGGAATAGTCGCGCTCGCGAGAAAATTATTAGTGGCTCTGTGGCGTTACCTTGAGCATGGTGTTATTCCCGAGGGTGCACAATTAACGGAAGGTTAATTGCACAGAGGCAGTCACAAATGACAACAAACACATAAGGAATTAACGTTAACGATTGTGAGAAGGTGCTCGTGCCCAACCTTGGTAAGCCAAGCTTGACCGTTTTTGTAGAAGGGGCACCTTCAACCAGATTTCACTGCACATACGAATGCAGTTTGAGGTAGCCAGCTTAGGGCTGGAACGGATAGAAGGTGGTTGCGCTCACACTTGATGTTGAGTAGCACGAATAAATTAATCTGGGCAATTGATTAACTTCAAAAATGGGAAAAAGCTTATGGTTTGAAGAAAGAGCATAAGAGATTTTTATAAATTAAAGGTTGGGTATTGACTTCCTGTCCTTCATAGAAGGTTGGGCTGAAGAATGAAGCCCAACAAAACCGCGGCTTGTGTTGGGCTTCGCAAGCTCTAGGGATTTTTGTTCCAGACAAATCCCAGCTACTTATATCCATATAAGCAAGCACCAACCTACGTTGGCTTAAGTTAACGACATTGGCATAAATGCTTGCAGAGCCTGCAAACCTTTCTACCCAAAAGAGCAAGACTACAGAATTTTGCTCCTGACAAATTCTAAGTACCTGCATCCATACATGCACTAAAAGCAGGAGGAAGGAGCCTAGGCTTACAACTTAAAATGCTGATTAGTTACATGTAACAACTGTTTGGCATCGAGATATTTATACTTGTAGTGCCTGCAACACCACTAACACTTAATTAGCAATCCGCGCGACAAGTAAATCGATAAAACAACGTATTTTAGGCGATAAATGTTTACGGCTCGGGTAAACCACATAAACATCTATGTTGGGTTTAGGTAACTCATCAAACAATGTCACCAATAGCCCTGAATTCAATTCTTCTTGCATATTGAACGCTGGCATGCGACATATACCATGACCATCAATAACCATGGCTAACTCCATAGCAGCGCTATTGGAAAGCATGGCGGGTTTAACATCAACGGATATTTTGTCGCCATTAGTATCGTAATAAAACCAGCGTGTGGTATTTTTTAGATTGCTGTAGCAAATGGTTTGATGATCCGCTAATTCCTGCGGCGATTGAGGTTTACCAAATTTGTCAATATACGCCTGCGAGGTCACTGTCAATGCTTGGCTCGACATGATTTTTCGACAAATTAGACTCGACTCGTCAAGTTGATTTGTCGCGCGTATTGCTAAATCATAACCGTCCTGTACTACATCAACCTTTCTATCATTGACATCAAGTTCCAACGTCACATCTGGATATTGCTGGCGGTACTCAGACAATATAGGTTGTAATACATTAATGCCTAAGCTGGTTGGGCAGCTAATTTTTAAATTTCCTTTCGGCTTTACATTATGTGAATTCAACCTAGCAACAGCATGCTCGGCATCTTGCACTATTTGTACACATTGTTGATAAAAGTCTTTTCCTTCAGGCGTTAACCCCACAGAACGCGTAGTGCGGTTAAGCAAACGAACGCCCAGCCTTTCTTCTAGCTTATTGATCTCTTTACTGATGTAGGACGTAGAGTGTCCAAGCGTATCGGCAGCGGCAGAAAAGCCACCGGATTCAATAACCTGACGGAAAATAACAAACCCATCAAACAACGCATTATTAATAGCCATATGGAAATAGTGTATCAATTATAAACCTATTAATAGTTTAATGGTAATAAACTAAACTAGCCATATCAACTTAGAAACAAACCAGTTTAAAACGTGTTAGCTAACGGAGAATGTTATGAAATTACTTACCTTTGCCGCATCAAACAGCGCCACATCCATTAACAAACAACTAGCCGTTTACGCAGCCAACTTACTATCTAAGCAAACAGCAAATATTGAAATTGAAGTTTTAGATATTAATGACTACGAAATGCCGATTTATAGCCCTGAGCGTGAACAGCAATTAGGTCAGCACAAACTAGCGCAAAACTTTCGAGCTAAAATAGCGCACGCAGACGCAATTATTATCGCGTTTGCTGAGCACAATGGTTCCTACACAGCTGCCTACAAAAATCTATTTGATTGGACATCGCGCATTGATATGAAGGTCTATCAAAATAAACCTATGGTTTTATTAGCGACATCACCTGGCCCAGGAGGCGCCAAAAATGTATTAAATACCGCCGTAAACTCAATGCCTTATTTTGCTGGCGACGTAAAAGGCTCTTTATCTATTCCTAGTTTTTTTGACAACTTCGACGTTGAGCAACAAAAGCTACGTAATGAAGACCTAGCAAGCGAATTAGCAAAAATTGTTTCAACATTATTGTAATTCAACGCGATTAAAGTGTGACTTAGCGCACAAAATTAATCGTTTTGGCGAAATGTAACTAATGCGTATCGGGTCTGTTAATCAGTTGCAACTTATTCCAACTGACCATGGACCTGACATGAACTTAACAAAAATAAAATTAACTCAATTCTTAGGCATAATCCTATTGGCATTAACCTTAGCCGCCTGTGGCGGAGGCGGTGGTGGTGATTCAACACCAACCAATAATGATGGCGGCACAGGAACCGGTGACGGTGGTAATGGCAATGACGGCGGCTCTGGTGGCGATCAAACAACCCATACAGCAGCCAAAGGTAAACTGGTATACGAAAACAAACACCCCAAAGGCAACACATTCGCTTGTATGCACTGTCATGCCATCACAGAAAACGACATGATGCTAGCGCCCGATGGATTTAAACGCCCAGGTAATCCACTGTTTAATGCAATCAATCGAACCAGTTATAAAAATGGAGCATTAACCGAAATAATGGACGCAGCCAATTCTTGTTTAGAAGATTGGATGACCTTAAGTTCAGCAGATTTATGGACAGAGTCCAGCGACGACTGGTTAAACTTTAAAAAATATCTGGAAGAACAATCGAATAACTCTACTGAAGCAAATGTAACCTATTCGATTGTTAGTGCTCCGGGTGATATGTCTGGGGGAAATGCGACAACTGGACAAACTGAATTCAAAGAAACATGTGCAGTTTGCCATGGGGAAACTGGCTTAGGAACTGACGTATATAGAGCCCCTATAACCGGTAGAAACCTCAGTAAAACCTATATTGCCAGCAAAATACGTCGCTCTGGGCCTGATAGTAGTAATGTTTATTCAGGTTTAGATGGCGGTCAAATGCCGTTTTATTCAAAAGAAAGAATGACAGATCAAACGGTGAAAAATATTGCGGCATATGTTGCTGGTGAAGCGATATCTTCTTTTTCTTGTGGAGATAATGATCACCCTAAAGTTGGCCAAACAATGACATTTTCAATGAAAGCACATGATGTTTCTGGTAATGCTGAAATTATTGATAACTGTACTATTCGAGTCAGTAATTTTAATTATGATGGTGGCGGCCCACAGGTATTATTTTATGGCGGCGTAGACGGTGATTATAAAGACAGCACAGTCGGTTTTGCCATAGGTAGTCAACTAAACAGGTCATCAGCTTATGTTAACGAAACATTAACCCTTTCACTAAATTCGCCAAGTACTTTAGATATGATGAATGGCTTAAGTGTTTGGTGTGCAGCTGTAAACACCAGCTTTGGCGATGGTATTTTTAATTAATCACTTTTCATCAAATGCACATAAAAACGGCGCTTACGAAGCGCCGTTTTTAGAGTAAAAGTAAAAATCAACTTTAAATTTGTATTAGCCGCGTATAATTTAAGATTTAAAAATCTTCTCAGAGTTTTTAGCTTCACCGCACCAATCAACAGAATATATCCCTTTCTCTACTGCAAGATGAGAACTCGAATAAGGCCAATCTTTTACTTTTGCAACTAAGCCGTGTTTCATTGGGTTGTAGTGAACGTAATTAACGTGACACCAATAGTCAAGCTCATCACGTATATAGTCTTCTCGCTCAGGTTTTATGGTTCATTGTCTGCGCTTGCTCGCCCCAATCACATAATAGAGCATATGCTCATGGGGTCTCGAAGCTTGCCTGCATGGATGCAGGTAAGGGGCGTGAGCAGGACGCGGTAGCTTTGACGGCTTCCCCTAAAGCCAGATCGCTTTGACTATAGTATGCTCCCAAAAACGGCGTTGCCAAATTCCTCGTTCATTGTTTTTACTACGGCATGCGGAAATAAATTCCGTTTGAGGTAAGGCTTTAGAAAAACGCTTTTTGATTTCACGCCAGCGGTTTGAATAATTGCTATCACCTTTTGGCAAGGTTAATACGGCATGGATATGGTCAGGTAATACCACCCAAGCATCAATATGAAATGGAAATCGCTGTTTCACCCACCTTACCGATTCACGTAATTCATTAATGTGATCAACCAACAGTGTTTTATCACGCTCCAAAAAATTCACAGTAAAAAATAAGTTCCGCCAGCAACATAATTACGACGATATCTCATTCGCAAAACTCCATTTATTAAAATCCATATTGTTAGATACCGTAGGTCGGTTAAGTGACGAAGTCACGCCACCCGACATTAACTCACACCTCAATTAACCAGAATTGGTCGTTAGCCTACATACAAAAACAGCGCCATCAGGCGCTGTTTTTTCATTACTTTATAAAATTAAAACGGCATTTTAAAGCCAAGTGAAACGAGTATTATGATATGTTATGAAATCTTCTTAGGCCTTATTTTTACTGGCTTCTTGATTTTACCCATAACTGATAAACACTCATAATAACTCTCGATTTGTCCAATATTTGTCTAACCCTTTTGTGGTTAGATAACACCTGCTACATCCTTTAAAAGAAAGGGCTGTAACTCATTCATGTTAGACTAAATTATAAGCTTTATGTTGAAGCAAAGTACAAAGAAAGTCTAGTCAGGAGTGTCACCTTTTACATTTTGAACTCTGTTGGGACGTTCTGGCCTGATAATTCATCTTGTACATTTTTAAACAGCTTCACCAACGTATTTTTCAAGTAAATTTGGAATTTCTCTAGCGCCAACGTTCTATCAAACACATCTGTTGGCAAGAAGCGCTTCATTTCCTCAATAAACGCTTCGCTTGTCACAAGCTCTGGTAGCTTCTCTAGCAAGTTCGCTAATAATTCTTCGTACTGCTCAAGCTTATAGTCTGCCACCTTATTATTCACCAACTCCATATTCAATTTAGCACCTTGCTGCTGAAGCCATGCTAAGTCCCAAATATCTCTATGACGGACATACTTTGTCGTGGCTGGTAAAGAAATGATTTTGTCGGCCATAACTTCATCTAACGTTTCGGTTAGAATCAGCGTATCGCTATAACCATCAGGTAAAAAATCATAGTTAGCTTTTAGAGATAGAGGCTCTTTTGTATAAGCGGGAATATTTGCAACCTCTACTTTGATCTTTTGTTTTGGCAGATCCTTTCTTTCAGGAGACGTGACAACGGCAATTTGCCATTTATCTATGCTCAGTTCTGCATATTTTGGATCTTCTTTCAGCTCCTTTGGCTCTTTTACGTTGACTTCCAGCCCATACCTTTCGCCAATGTATTTCTCAATGCAAGACTTCATATCCGCCAACATTGCTGAGCTAAAGTCGATTCCTCCAGCAAAGTCTAGGTCTTCACTGAAACGATTACCACCATAGCATAATCGTAGTGACGTACCACCTCGAAAAGTTAGCTTGTCTAAGAGGCCTCCTTTTTCTAAGGCAAATAGAATGTCGTAATGCAAGAGTTCTTTTTCGATTACCGCTCGCATATGAGTCACACTTTCATCTTGCATGGCCTTATTAACCAGTTCTGCAAAATTATCCTGATCAATTTTCATATAATGCTCCCTCGCTAACTAAATGCGTGTTTCGCCCAACTCGTTTCAAATCTCTATATGCAGCTTGTTTACTTGCTAACCTTAGTGGGCGCCCAACTTGGCTTGTATTTGCAAGAATATCCATTGGTGCTCGTTTCGTATGGGTAAACTCAATGGTACCAAATGGTGTTTTGTATTCGGCTGATCGCCCCGTCGTCATGACTGTTAATCGATCAATAGGAATTTGAGAAATAGCACCAAAATCAGATAATGCAGATTCCAAGCTAACGTAATTATATTCTCCACGACGAATCGTTTTAGCAATTTGTTCCAGAGTATCGCTCCCCTTCGACTGCGCTAAGCTATATAAATACACACCATTGATAATACGAGTGAGAAGTCCGTCATCGATTAGGCGCTTAATACCAGCACGTAATGTTCGCTCGTTATCTTGATAGAAAATTTTGGCCAAATCTGAGTTGGTATAAACATAGCGGCCGCGCTTGTCATAATCTAAAAGCTTTTTGATTGCTTCAGCTTTTTTCATCACACCCTCTAGTTATCAAGAATTACACTTAAACATGTCATAATTGTAGACTTAACACCCAAAACAAGCAAGTACACAAAAACAACACCTTTATGTGTCATAATTGTGTACTTGATAATAAAGATTACGAACTACTAGATAACATTGTCTTTTCGCCAAACGAGAGAGGAATAACCAATCAAAGAAGTGCGCTCTTCGGCTTAATTGACAATGCTTAAGGAGGTATAGAGCAATAAATCGAATTAAACCGCGCGAGGTACTTTCTCTTTGTTCCAAGCAATAGCCTGTTGCCTGCAGTTTTCTGAGACATGTTTAAGTGTATCACCATACTTTTTCTGCAGGCGGATGATCCGCTTTGCCCTAGCTTGTTTGGCTTTATCAGTCATATTTCCTACTCAAAGTTCAATCAGTTTGTAATATCGTACCAGCTAAGTGAATGACGTCAAAAATAGCAGAGTAAGCTTCCCTCACAATCCAAGTTTATTCAGAGTCTTAAAAACTGGTGATTATTCTATGAATCACCAGTCGAATAACAATCGAGTACACTTGTACTCCGTAACCGATCAACTCTCTAGCGGTAAACTTCTTATCTGGATTATCTCGAAGCGTATCGATGATCATTTTGGGACGGCTTGCCATAAAGTAATCCTTTAAAATTATAATTTATTCTAATATCACATCTTGAAAAATAGGCGCAGTGCGCCTACTATAACCGCATCTCATCCACCATCCTCAGGTGTAAGTGTGGAAGGAGTTACGGTTCCGCCCTCGTTAGGGGGCGAGACTAGCTACTTAAATCTCAATCCCTTTGTTTCTTTCATAACGTTTATCATATTTTCTTCTTTGATGACTTCGTTCTATATAAAACGCAGTCCAAGGTAAGATAAAGTCGCGTCTATCGTCCAGCACCACCAAATAACCTTCTTGTTCAAACCAAATATGAATACGCTTATTGCTTCCTCGTTTTTCCGCCCAAACTTTGATAGCGGGATCAGCGTCATGCTCAATTATCGGCTTAGGCCACCTAATCCGCTCGCAACGTCTCATATCTGGAGTGCGCTCATCTTCAACAGAACCTTCACTTATCATGTGCCAAAACGTAGCTGACTTGCCGTCGTATTCAGGATGACGTTTTAATCCCAGTCGCTTTCCTCGAAATACAGGTTTATCATTCACAAAATCTTGTTCAAAGTATTGGTAAACAGTTTCAAAAAAGTCTTGCCAGTTTCCGCCAAAATCTTCGAGGGTTACTAGCTCAGGTAGCCAATCTGGTTGCTGATCATCTGACATTAATACGGCCGCCATACCAAAAGGTTAAATTTGTTTTCGCGTTGCAATGTATTGCAAGTAAGCTTATAGCCACTTCGTTCTTTAATACGATTAATAACCGCTTGTTTCGCTTCGCTGGTAGTTAAGCCTCTATGTAAATAGGCTAAAGCGCCAATCAATAAATCAGCAACTTGTAGATGTTCGCTTTCATCCGAGTGAATTTGTTGAACTCGCTCTACTATTTTTCGAGAGTAATCGTAAGCGTTGTTACACAGCACATCGTGCAGTGTTTTAATTTTGTCTGCACCTAGTGTGTCTTTGATATCAATGTAAACTCGGTAATGGGCATGAGGATCAAATATCACTTTCAGCATAGTGAAGTACATTTTGTAGTACCACTGATCGTGAATTTGCATGAATTTTTCGTGATCAAGTGTATTTTTATCTGGCGCGACTAAGCCACGAAAGTGAAAATCATCATCATCGAAGAAGTAATCTACGACATCTAAGTAGAATGCTAATTTGCTTTTACTTACCTTTGTCCATTTGATCTCAAAGTCTGGTCTGAAACCATGTTTTTGTTTTATCTCTCTAATGCGTTTAGCAATCTCTAAACGTTTATCAACAGAACACCAAACTGCACCAAGTACCATTGCCTTTTGACCATCATTCTCTAAATGACAAGATTCATCGCAATAAACGTTATAGGTTTCACTCATAGTGACACCTCGACTTTTGATTGATTAATTTCATTTTCTACATTTAAAGTGTCATTGCTTAGCAACTCGCCGCGAAAGGCTTTTGCCAGTATTGATTGAGTGAGTTTGTCTAATCGAGCTTTGGCTGCGTTGTATTGTTTTTCGACAGTGCCAGCTTGCTCAAACAACTGCTCAACTTTTTGCACGATAATTTTTTGTTCATCTAAAGGAGGAAGGTTTATATCTATGCTCTGCACAGTTGCTTTGTTAAGAGCTTTCTGATTATTACCAGCGCCTATCTTTCTCGTCTCTTCGTACCTTTCCCACAACAAATAGTAAAGATATTCAGGTAGTAAATGATATTCAGGAATGCGTAATGCCGCAGTATTTTGGTTGTGACAGGCTTCAGTTCTCAAGATCGCTGGTTGTCCACGAGTTTTACCCTGCCCAATCATTGCTAACATTACAGTTCCCGACGGATGTAATTTAGTAGACGAATTCTCTAATCCTTTAATGGTTATTGTTTCTTTGGTATCAAAAATTTCACAGAATGCTACCTCAGAACTACTTACCCACTTAACATCTCCATTCCAATAAGAAGGCTCTGTTCTTTTTGGAGTAGAGCCAACATGAACATCACAAATAGAACCAAGTTTTGAGGGAAGCCATCCGATGTCGTTCGTATCTTCAGTGTGGCTGGTATATGATTTAAATTTTCGATTTTGTTTTAGAAACTGCTCTTTCCAATAACTATCTATGTCATCAAGTCTAGGGAATTCAAAGTCATTCTCCTCACGCCAGTCTTTGGTGAGTTCACCTGAGGTGGCGGCGGCGAGGACGGATTGGCGGAAGCGTTTTAGGATGGTTGGAATTTTGTCTAGGCGTGCTTGTGCCGCTTCGACTTTAGCTAATATCGAATCCAGTTTATCTGCTATGCGTTTTTGGTCATTCTCTGGCGCCACTGGAACCATGTAATTTAGAAGATAATCTTTCGGCACACGTTTGTGACCAACAGAGCCAGACATATGCACCTTACAACTGTCTACAAACTCTTTTGTTTTCACAAAAGCATGTAAGTAACGAGAGTCGATCCCGTTTGGTCTCATTACAAAGTATTCTGTGCTGCCAGCACCGATACCATTAGGTAAATCAGTTACTAAAACACTTTTTCCATTTTCAAAGCAAGGAGTTATCTTTGCTAAGAGCACATCCCCGTTTTGAAAATGAGTAAACCCTTTCTTACAGTCTCCCCACTTTCTTGATTCATACGTTAGTTTTTCATTAAGCTTTGTTGGTACATTGGCCATTGGAACAAAGCCGCAATCCAAGTCATCTTCTAGGTCTTTAAATTTTTTATTTAGTATAATTAGTTCTTTAAGCTGAATAAATTCCCAACCCCGAGGCAACTGGCTCATACACCAACCTCTTCAGCTTCTTCTGCTACATCTAACTCTACCAAAATAGACTGTAAATCTGTGATGGCACCTGCTAGCTCTTCTATCGCTTCATTAATTAATACATCAGGCTCTGGCAAGTTGGCAGCATCTTCAATGCTGTCATCACGTATCCAAGCTAGGTCAAGTGAATCGTCTTTAGCAGTGATTTCTCCACGAGTGAAACAACGTAAACGACAAGTATCCACATCACCAACTTCGCTTGCTTTTTGGTTGTCGCCTTTATGTTGATCAATAAACGCTTGGCGTTTGGCTTCGTCAACTTGAGTTAGGTCGCTGCCAACCGCTTGATAGAATTCTTCAAAGTGCGCTTTAGTTAAAACAGTGCGCTTACCAAATTGCGGCATATTAGATCGTAGATCATATACCCATACTTTCTTCGTATTCCCCTTATCGAAAGAGCCTTTATCTTTATTGACATCGGTAGGCTTTTCAAAAAACAGCACATTGGTTTTTACACCTGCGGCGTAAAAGATACCCGTTGGTAGCCTTAAAATAGTGTGCAGGTTGCACTTTTCCATCAGGTCGTTACGGATTTTACGACCTGTTGAACCTTCAAATAATACGTTGTCTGGCAATACAACAGCGGCGCGGCCACCAGGCTTTAACATGCAGTGGTACATGGTGTGTAAAAACGCTAATTGCTTGTTAGAGGTGTAATGAACAAGGTCATCCCTTGTTGGTACACCGCCACCTTGTTTGGTGCCAAAAGGCGGGTTAGCTAATATTAAGCTAGCTTTTGGTAGGGCTTTACCTTCGTTTGATAGTGTGTCACCAAACAATACGCCTGCATTGGTATCGTCTACCGCTAAGTCGTGCAGCATTAAATTCATCATGGCTAGGCGGCGCGTATCAGGCACTAGCTCCATACCGAAGAATGTACCATGTTGATATTTGTCGTAAGCGGCTTCGTCTAGCAATTTGATGTCGTTATTCTTTTCGATTTCATGGTGTGCTGCAATTAAGAAGCCACCGGTGCCCGCAGTTGGGTCAACAATGACATCCTCAAGGGTTGGCTTCATTAGCTCGACCATGATTTCAATCAGAACACGCGGGGTAAAGTATTGACCTGCACCGGATTTTTTCTCGCTGGCGTTTATTTCCAACAAGCCTTCGTACATATCACCTAAACCTTCGTGCTTGGCTGAGTACCAATCAAGGTTATCAATCTCTGTTACGAGCTTGTTCAACGTGGCAGGTTTACGGATACAGGTCGAAGCATCGGCAAAAATGGCTTTGGTGATCAAAGAGCCATGAGTGCCTAAGTGAATCAGTAACTTTTTATATTCTTCTAAACGCGTCGCGGCATTAAAGTTTTCGATATCTGTCCAGCGGTAACCTTGTGGGATAAGTTCATCTTGGCCTGTTTCTTCGACCATCTTTAAGAAGATAAGATAGGTCAGCTCGTTGAGGTATTCATGGTAGGTAACACCGTCATCACGTAATAGGTTACATAGGTTCCAGAGTTTATTGATTAAATCTTGGGTGCTCATGTTTATTAGTTCTTTCTATATTGTTGCTGTTAATTAACTTGGCTTTAGTCTGTTTGCTAGCTAGCAAACAAATTAAATAATTCAGTATTCAGGTAATAGTTATCTTTGCCGAGTTTATGTTTGGTCAACACACCAATTTCCACCAGTTGGTTCAAATATTTACTGGCAGTATTACGGTGCACTCCTAGTTCGCTTACTAAGAACTCAACTTTAGTGTACGGGTGAATAAACAGGTTGTTGATTAGCTCATGACTATATAATTTCGGCAATTGCGTTTTTATGATTTGTTTGTGTTTTTGCATTAACGCCATAATGGCTTTTATCGTTTTTAGCGTATCTTGGCTGGTCACTTGCAACGCTCTTAACATGTAAAGTAACCATGGCTGCCAATTATTGGTATCTCTGACTTGTTGCAATAGTTGATAATATTCAGCTTTGTTGCGGTTGAGATAACGGGACAAATACAAAATTGGCGTACCTAACAAATTCTGTTTGCTTAAGAACAATATGTTCACAATACGGCCTGTTCTGCCATTGCCATCGTAAAAAGGATGAATGCTTTCAAATTGATGATGGATCAGCGCCATTTTAACTAAATCGTCGTAATCACTTAGCTCGTCGTTGTTGATGAAGGCCTCTAACTCGCTCATCAATTCAACAATTTCGTCCGCTGTTTGCGGTGGGGTGTACACCACTTCTTGCGTTTGCTGGTTACGCAGCTTTGTCCCACCTTGTTTTCTAAACCCTGCATCATTGTTTTCAATAATGCGTTGAATTTCGATTATGGTGTTATTGGTTAATAAGCCTGTTTTTTTTACCGTTTCGTATCCCATTTCTAAAGCTTTCGCGTAGCTATGCACTTCTTTGGCGCTGTGCGATGTAAATTGTTGAGACGGGTAATGACTGCGGTAGAGATCGTCTTGGGTGGTAATGATGTTTTCTATTTCTGAGCTTTCTTTTGCTTCTTGAAGCGATAGGGTCGCTAACAGTAAATATTGATTTGGTAAGGTTACAGCTAAGCCTTTTAATTCACCAAGCGCTTGATGTGCTTTGGCCGTTGCTTTTAAAACTTGCTTAGTTTCAATATCGCCAAGCTGCTCCAGTGGGGTAATTTGGTAGTGGGTCGTCATTATTAGAAGTCTTCAGCGATTGTCACTGGCTTAAGCTTTGTTGTTTTTTGTGCATGTTTTAATTACATGCACAAAAATTAAGATTATTTATGCGTATACTAGCATATATGCACAAGAAACTAGAGTTTTTTGTGTGTATGATTAAATGATGCACAAGATTATTATAATCTTGTGCATCAGCTGGCCCAGAGCGCTTGATTAAAATCATTCAAGATTTCAGCTAACGGTATATCAAATAGCTTGTTTGCTCTTTTCAAGCCACCCAATCTCTGTTTAAAGATACCTTGGTCTAGGCTAGGCTCATCGACAATAATATTCGCCTTCATTTGCGCGGCAATGGTGACTAACCACTCGCGTTGTGGTGTTTTCCATGGTTGGCTGGAGAGTATTTTATCAAGCGCCCTATCCACTCGTTGATCATAAGGCTCTAACGCTTCACCAATAGCGGCTTGGCGAATAAAGCCGATAATTCGAGCAGCGATATCTTCGTTTTTAACTTCTTTCCAAGCGACTTTTAAGTCTTGCTCACGAAATTCATTTTTCTCTAGTTCTAGCGCTAGCTCTTTAAGGCTATCGCGGGTTAATTCCCATGGCCTTTGAATAACAGTTTGGATTGCTACCATGCGGTTGCTATTAGCGCTGATAAAGTTATTAAACGCTGACAAATAATCTTCTGGCTTTTGGCCATTGCCGTAACCTGTTGAAGTGCCCGTAACAATGTCACCATGTTTTGAAATAACAATTTTATTATTACCACCTGTACCTGTTACTTTCATATCAAGTAACTCACCTAAACCAGGGTGTTTGATAAACCAATCTGCAACCTCGGTTAACTTCATGCTTTTTAGCTCTTTGGCAAACTCTTTAGGTGGTTTGCCAACAATGCGTTCAAAGTCTGAGTTTTGATTTGATGACAGATAGTTCTTCTTACTTTGTAGCTTGGCGAGAAATTGGTCTTTGGCTAACTGTTGTAATTTAGGATCTGAACTGGTAGTTATTTCGGTTTCTAATTCAGTAAACGTGATATCTACTTTGGTAACAACTGGCTTCATGCTGTTGACCTTTTCCAGCTGTTTGTAAATATCTACGGCGTCGAAGATACGGAAGCGCTCTTTGGCAATGTCATCACAGCGGCGGGTAGCACGCCCTAGCATTTGTTCAAACAAAATACGACTGTTTACCCGTCGCAAAAATACAAGGTTACAAATAGATGGAACATCAACGCCTGTTGTAAGCAAGTCGACGGTTACCGCTATGTTCGGCAGTCGGTCGTTTTTGAATAAGCGGATCTTCTCAAGCGGTTTATCCGAAGCACCAGTGATTTTTTGAATCATGTCGTCATCGACCTCACCATGATAGACCTCACAAGCATCTTTTAATGCTTCAACGACTTCATCTGCGTGTTTATCTGTGACGCAAAATATCAATGATTTTTCAGGAGAATACGGATCAAGTGAGTCGCTTTCAATTAGCCATTTGCATATTTCTTTGGTGAATTCTGGTGCGATGACTTTACGATTAAACTGTGCGACTTCAAAGTTTAGTTCGTCTGGGGTGTTAATTAAGTCTAACTGTTGCGTTTGAGGGTCGTATACCTGCACCTCCTCATTAACCGCGTACTTGATTCCATCAGTGTTCAACTTGGTATGAATACGAATTGGCGGTAAGTGATCGACCAAATAGCCATCAATAACCGCCTCCGTATAGCTGTAGCTAAACACGGGATCACCGAAAATATCTTTTGTATGCAGTGCTGGAGTGGCAGTTAAACCGACTTTAAATGCATCGAAATATTCGATCACTGCGCGATACTTGGACATGTAGTCTTTTTGATCGCGAAACTTAACTTCTGTTTCACTTAATTCACGATCTAACAAATAACCACGGTGGCATTCATCAACAACAATACAGTCATATTGACCAACGCCTGGTTTAGCGCCATCATCTGATGGGTACATAATACGTTTGACCAAACCTTGTACGGTGGCAACATGTACCTTGGTATCGTCATCAGGGTTAGGTTTTGGCGATTTTTCTGGCTCTATGCCTAGCACTTCAAACGTGTCAGCAAAGGTATTGAGGTTTTCCATACGCACCTCACCAAAATCAGTTGTTGCCTGTACACCTAAAGCACTGCGGTCGACCAAGAATAAAATACGACGAAAACGCTCTGCTTTTAGCAAGCGATAAACCAGTGCAATACAGGTTTTGGTTTTACCTGTACCTGTAGCCATAGCCACCATAGCTTTGTCTTTACCATCTTTGATGGCTTGTTCGACACTTAAAATCGCTTTCTTCTGGTAATCACGAAGTTTAAGCTCGTAATCAAACCCCATTTCATCAAGTTCACTGTTTGCTTGCTGCGGCGTTTGGCGAAGATAATCTTTTATTTCTTGTGGTTTATACCAACCTTTTAGTGCCTTTCGACGATTAGTATTGTCTCGAACATCTAGAAACCAAATGCCACTTTCCTGCTCTAGTTGTTTTAGATATGCACGGCCATTGGTGGCGAAAACTAGCGGTACGTTAAATTCCCCCCCTTCACCATTTGAATAGCGAGCAGTTTCAACACCTTCAGGTAATTGCTCAATGCCACTGGCGTAGCGCTTGGCTTGATCAATCGCTCCGTAAACATTCTTAGCGGTCTTTTTCGCTTCAATCACTCCAACCAAAGTCATTCCCATGAAAAGCGCATAGTCGGCTGGACCTGATTTTGTAGGCCACTCGGCAATGGCTTTATTTTTATTTGGCTCTGGACGAGATCCTTTTGCGTAACGTAAGTTTTCGGTATCGGCTTCCCAGCCTGCATCAACCAACTGTTGATCGATTACCACACGAGTTTCAGCTTCATCCATTTCAAATGGAGATTTTTCAATACGCTGAAGCTCGGCTGCTTGTTCTTCTTTTGGTTTGGCTTGGAATGTTTGGAAATAAATAACGTTAGCTTCGTCCATCTTCTTACGATAGGCCGCTAGCGTTTGTTCATGTTCCTCTGCAACTTGTTCCCACACAGATTTGTCTAAAGCCATTTGTTCTGCGCGTTCGTGTTCTGCTTTAGCTTTTTCTGCTTCGATTTTACTTAATGCTTCTGCGTGTTTAATACGCTCTGTACTGCGTAAGGATTCTGTTTGTAGCTGCTTTATCTGCTCTTCTAATTGGCGTACATATTCTGACGGATCTTTGGGTTTGACAAACTTTTTAACTTTAAACCCTTTAGCGGCGCTACCGCCAAAAGTGATATGAAACCACATAGATAACGCATGACCAACCATCAATGACTTGAGTGCATCTCGATGGCTGTTGCTATCAAAAGTATGGGTGGCCGTGTTGCCAAGTTTACGGATGGTGTGGAATGCATCGCGAACATTATCATCAAGGCGAAGGTTGTAATCAAGATCACGAAGCAAGTCGACCTGTTTGATTTTACTTCCTGCTTCAACCCCTATTCTCGCTGCAATGGTTTGTGCAATAGCTTCGCCTAGCTGGCGCATTTTAATTAATGAGGTGTTGGGATCTGAAGTGAAGTTTCGTTCGGCAGATTCAGCTAGTTGAAAGAGCCAATCATGATGCTCTTTTAGAAAGTCGAAATTGCTTGAACTCTCCATGTTATTTCCTTTTTAAACCGTTTCCACACAAGCACTTGTAGGCGGCGTACGACAACGAAAGTGCTTTCAAAAATTAACATTTTTTCTATCATTTGTATAGATATTACGCAGCTATTTATAACAACCTTATGAGAGGGAAATCAGCAACCACCGGCAAAGCCGGGGGTATGATGAAAGCCCCTAGAAGGGGCTAAAAAGTTTAAATATTCTCCAAGCGCATTTGCTCTTGGCGCTTTTCTTCTGTTTCCTGATTTTGGATGTATTCCCTCACGACTTTTTCTTCAAGTCCGACTGTACTCACGCAATAACCTCTTGCCCAAAAGTGACGTCCCGTAAAATTCCGTTTTACTTGAAGATACTCCCTAAAAATCCTGATGGCAGATTTACCTTTTAAAAATCCAACCGTATTTGCAACACTGTACTGACAATTAAGTTATTAATTGAGCAAAAAGAACACTCGTACGACGTAGCTCCAAAAAATGAAGTTGTATATCTGAAACACGGAAAAACTAAAGTAGTAAAACGTCGCCGTGTTTTTTTAAGCCGAAACAACCAACCATATAAGAGACCAGAGCTATCGACCACGCCTAAGCAATGGGCAAACTGGCTCCAAAAAGCGGGTGTTGAGCACCGTCCTCCTTATCAATTACGCCACACTTATGCTAGTCGTATGTTAAAAGCAGAAGCAAACCATGTGTGGTTAGCCAAACAGTTAGGCCACACTGACTGGGGAATGATACGAACCATTTACGGAAAATGGATCGACGAAGGAAATGACGAAATTGAAAAGCTGGCAAAGAACCTCGGTCAAATTTAACTTTGACCTTAAACAAAAAAGCTCAAGTATAAAAATACTTGAGCTTTTTTTATGCCTAAAGCTTGGTATCTATTTGGTATCCATGCATTTGATACTTCAAAACACCGCTACAGGCCTTTATATATAAGGGATTGAGATTAAAATGGCATTTTAAAGCCTGGGGGCATTTGCATACCGCCGGTAACTTCGGCCATTTTATCTTTGTTAGTTTGCTCAACACGACGTACTGCGTCGTTAATTGCCGCGGCAATTAAGTCTTCTAGCATGTCTTTGTCGTCTTCCATTAGGCTATCGTCAATTTCAACACGGCGTACGTTGTGGTTACCCAGCATGGTAACTTTAACCATTCCTGCACCGGCTTCGCCTGTGACTTCCATTTTGGCAATTTCTTCTTGCATCTTAGCCATGCGCTCTTGCATTTGCTGCGCTTGCTTCATGATGTTGCCCATTCCGCCTTTAAACATATCTTTTTACCTTCTTAACTGTTTTGACCTAGAGTGCATCGTACAAAGTCGAATAACTATAGGGGCTTAATCGATTCTTCATCTACCTTGGCATCAAACATTTGTTGCAAGGCGATAACATTAGGATCATTGTGAATTAATTCTTTTGCATAGGCGAGTCGCTCACCGTCTATATGAGATTGTATATTAAAAGGGGTAACCTGTGCTTGGTTGGCTATCATCACTTTTAAATTAATAGGCTCATGTAGCGCATTGTGTAAAGCGGCTGTAAGTTTTTGCCGATTATTTTCTGTATCAAGATGAGCGTGTTCGGCTTGTAACGAAAGTACGATATCTGAACCTTGCTTTTCTAAAGTTGAATGCAAGGCAAACTGGCGTTGTAAGCCAACTAAATCTGCGCTATCGACTAACTTTGCCCACAGATCCACCTCAGCCGATTTAACCACCCCCTCTCGCACCTTTTGCTGAAGTGATAATGATTCTAGCGATTCACTAGGTGCAAGTTGTGTTTCAGGTACGGCTGAAAACGGAGTTTCATCGTTAAGAGCTTCTTGTGTAGCAACTGCATGCGGTGGTTCTATAATCGCTGACTCAACCTCGGGCTCTTGCTGCGTTTGATTAACATGAGTTGCGTCACCTGCAGAATAACCCGTTGTATGAGTTGCGGAAATCAATAGTGGGTCGACTGACCCGTTTAAATTGTGTTCAACTGTGTTATCACTAGCGGGTTCAGCAAACATGTCGCCAGACAATTCATCCACCCAAGGCGGTGCGTCTTCATCAGGTTGTTCGTCACCAAATGGTTGCACAGCCGAACTCGGGTGATTAACTGGGTTAACCTCATTTTGAGGCGTTTGTTCGCTACGACTGGCGGGCGCTTGGTTTGTCAAATTTAACGCGCTGTCAGAGTCTTTTGTTTCTTTAACCAGCGCTTCTTTTTGCGCTCTTATACCTTGTAATGCGCCAAAAACATCAAAGCTGTCACTTATACTTGATTCTGGGTTTAATTCTGCTGCTGTATGTTGTGATTCATTAGGTTGTTCTTCAACCTGTACTTCCGAACCTATGTCAGGTGCAATAGATTTATCCCCAGTTGGTTGATTTTCACCTTCGTTATATTCACGATTAACACTGGGGTCGGTTGCGAACTCTTGGTAGCCTTGACTGGCGGCTAACGCTTCAATTTGAGTTTGTTGCGCGGCTAAATCATCGAGCCTGTAAGCTCTTTCATTGGCCGTCATTGGCTGAGCGTAGGCAGCATTGTGATCAGGCTCATAAGCATCATCATTGAACTGAGAGGCCATCGCCATTCCTAAATGATCTTCAACCATTAGGCCGACATTGGGTTCGCCGTCAACAACATTAGGTTCAGTTGCCGATTCAAGACTAGACTCTGCAATAATCGAACTTTGAGAGAACGCTTGTTCTAGCTGTTGTTCTTTAGAGGCTTCCGCACTCACTTCCAAACTAGCATTTTTATTCGCGTTTAAGCTTTTCTGTTGGTTAGTGGCTTGCGGGTCATCGACATATACACTTACATCAACTACATCAAGGTTTGCGTTTGCTTCTTTGTTTGATGACGGACCTAACTCAGCTGTTTTTTTTTCTTGTGTATTTAACTGTGAGTTATCAACTAGACTCGCTGGCTGTTCATTAATTATCACAGACGGAGCAACACCATTAACTGGCGTAAAGGATAACGCTCGCAATAACGTCATCTCAAGTCCTGAACGTGGATTAGCCGCAAATGGCAAATCTTTTCGACCATCCAACAATATTTGATAATACAGCTGGACTAATTCAGGATTAAGCTGTTGAGCAAGTGAAGTTAATTCGCGCTCTAATGCCGGATTTAACCCACTGTAACTCGGTAAAACTTGAACCAAAGCTATTTGATGAAAAGCATTAATTAACTCTAATAATGCTTGCTCCGGCTCTACCGCTGCTAACGATAATTGTTCGATTGCCGCCATAACTTGGCTAAAATCACCAGATGTGACCGCCATAAGTAAAGCGGCTATGTGGTGCTCATCAAGCATACCAAGCATAGTTCTAACAACTGACTCAGCAACTTGACCATTACCCTGAGCTACGGCTTGATCTGTCAAACTTAATGCATCACGCATACTACCATTAGCGGCATTGGCTAATTGTGTAATGCCTGCAGGTTCAAAAGGTAAGTTTTCCGCCGATAGTACATGGGCTAATTGTTGCTGAATTTGTTCAGCCGTCAGCGCCTTTAAGCTAAACTGCAAACAACGCGATAATATAGTTATAGGTAGCTTTTGTGGATCGGTCGTGGCGAGTAAAAACTTAACGTGCGGAGGTGGCTCTTCCAAGGTTTTCAGCAAAGCATTAAACGAGTGACGAGACAGCATGTGCACTTCATCGATTAAATAAACTTTGTAACGACCTTGGCTCGGGCTATATTGTACGTTATCTAAAATTTCTCGTGTATCTTCAACTTTAGTACGAGACGCAGCATCAACCTCAACTAAATCAACAAAACGGCCCTGCTCTATTGCCACACAATTCTGACATTGTCCACACGGCTCTGCTGTCACTCCGTTTATACAATTCAGACTTTTAGCAAAAATACGCGCTATAGTGGTTTTACCCACACCTCGTGTGCCAGTAAATAAATAAGCATGATGTAATCTGTCGTTATTTAGCGCATTAGATAACGCAGTGACGACATGGGTTTGGCCAACTAACTGACCAAATATTTGTGGCCGCCATTTTCGAGCAAGGGCTTGATAACTCATTAATTTTACTCGCCTTCAAAGGAGATAAGGCTAAAGGGTTTGACGTTCAACGCTGTCAATTTATCTTCACCACCTAAATCAGGTAGCGCGACAACAAAAGCGGCATCTGTCACAGTTGCGCCTAGCTGACGAACTAGATTAATAGCCGCAATGATTGTGCCACCCGTTGCTATCAAATCGTCGACTACCAGAACATTGTCATTACTAGATACCGCATCTTTATGAATATGCAATGCATCTGTACCGTATTCAAGTTGATATTCTTGACTAACCGTTTCTCTAGGCAGCTTATTCGGTTTACGCGCTGGAATAAAGCCAATATTTAAACGATGGGCTAATGCCGCCCCAAAAATAAAGCCGCGTGCCTCAGCACCCAAAACTTTGGTATATCCTTGATCTTGAAACTGAGCAACAAGACAATCTATGGTTTGATTAAACGCTTGGTTATTTTGGATCAAGCTGGTTATGTCGCGAAACATGATCCCAGCTTTGGGATAATCAGGGATAGTAGTAATGCTAGCCTTAATATTGGCTAATACTGCATCGTTCATTATGCAAAAGCGGCTTATAATTTGAATGCCAGCATTAAAACAAATTGCCAAATAAATGCAAGGTACAAAGGTAATTTAAGCGACTGAATCTGACTTTAACGAGGAATCGAGTAAATCGATTTTATCCTGCAATAATTCTTTACGAACCGGTTTACTTAATAAACTGACGTTTAACTTGGATAATTTTTTTTCTAAAAAGGGTTCGATTTTGGTAGACAATACAAGCAGTTGCTTAGCGCTAACCAAGTGTTTTTGCAGGGCATTTTCACAAAATTTGATGCCATCCATAATAGGCATAATATGATCAGAAATAACCATATCAAATTTGTGCTGTTTCAGCTTAGATAAACCGGAAAGCCCATTATCAGCTTCAACCACTTGGTGTGATTGCGAAGATAAGTAATCGCGAATTTCTTGTCTTACTTTTCGATTGTCGTCTATCAATAATACCAACATGTCTTTATTCCCTACGCATGTTACTGCAATATAATTATTAGGTAAGCTTTTAGACTAAATACGGTTGATTTAGTTCAAAGTAAATTCAACCGTATTATAGCGTTTTATGCACTAAGATGATTGATCCAAGTTAAAACTGCTGGCAATAGAGGTAATGCTAACGTGGCTAACGCAGCAAAAAATTGCCATACTTTTTCAGTTTTAACGTCGTCGTGATGACCCATAATTTGATCTCCATCAATTTTTGCGCGCTATGTTAGCAGTTTGGCGCGAAAGATCCATGACAAGCTAATAAAAAAGGCGGCTAAGCTTATGCTTGCCGCCTTTTAAAATCATTATGAAAACGTATCACTTGTAGTGCAGGTTTTACACCTGCATAGCCATACTCGAAAGTATGCAATTGGCAGAAATAAATTCTGCCCTACAAATTACCAACCAGTTTTCTCAGCTAACGCTTTACCAATCTCAGCTAGTGAACGAACAGTCTTAACGCCTGCTGCTTCTAATGCCGCGAATTTGTCATCAGCAGTACCTTTACCGCCAGAGATGATAGCGCCAGCATGACCCATACGCTTACCTGGAGGAGCAGTAACACCAGCGATGTATGAAACAACTGGCTTAGTTACATTTTCTTTAATGTAAGCAGCTGCTTCTTCTTCTGCAGTACCACCGATTTCACCGATCATAACGATAGCTTCAGTCGCTGGATCGTTTTGGAACATTTCCAATACGTCGATGAAGTTAGTACCAGGAATTGGGTCACCACCAATACCAACACAAGTCGATTGACCAAAACCAGCGTCAGTCGTTTGCTTAACAGCTTCGTAAGTCAAAGTACCAGAACGTGAAACGATACCAACTTTACCCGGTAAGTGAATGTGACCAGGCATGATACCGATTTTACATTCACCAGGAGTGATAACACCTGGGCAGTTAGGACCAATTAAACGTACACCTAACTCGTCACATTTAACTTTACAGTCAAGCATGTCAAGCGTAGGAACACCTTCAGTGATACATACGATTAATTTAATACCAGCATTAGCCGCTTCTAAGATTGAATCTTTAACGAAAGCAGCTGGAACATAGATTACAGACGCGTCAGCACCTGTTTCAGCAACCGCTTCAGCAACAGTGTTGAATACTGGTAGGCCTAAGTGAACTTGACCACCTTTACCAGGCGTCACACCACCAACCATTTGCGTACCATAAGCGATAGCTTGCTCTGAATGGAAAGTACCTTGTGAACCAGTGAAACCTTGACAGATTACTTTAGTATCTTTATTGATTAAAACAGACATTATTAGGCCTCCGCTGCAGCTTTAACAACTAATTCAGCAGCTTCTTGTAAGCTTGGAGCTGCAATGATATCCACGTCTGAGTTAGCTAAAACTTCACGACCGGCTTCTGCGTTAGTACCTTCTAAACGAACAACAACTGGTACTTCAACGCCAACTTCTTTAACTGCTGCAATAATACCTTCAGCGATCATGTCACAACGAACGATACCACCGAAAATGTTAACTAATACAGCCTTAACGTTTGCGTCAGATAGGATGATCTTAAATGCTTCAGCAACACGTTCTTTAGTAGCTCCACCACCTACATCTAGGAAGTTAGCTGGGCTACCGCCGTTTAAGTTAACGATGTCCATAGTACCCATTGCAAGGCCAGCACCGTTAACCATACAACCAACGTTACCGTCTAAAGCAACGTAGTTTAATTCCCACTTAGCTGCGTCAGCTTCACGCGCGTCTTCTTGTGAAGGATCGTGCATTTCTTTAATGTCTGGGTGACGACCAACAGCATTACTGTCGATAGCAACTTTAGCGTCAAGACAGTGTAAATCACCAGCGCCTGTAGTGATTAATGGGTTAATTTCGATTAACTCAACGTCTTTTTCTTTGAATAATTTAGCTAAGCCTAAGAAAATTTTAACGAACTGAGAAACTTGCTTACCTTCTAAGCCAAGTTTGAACGCTAATTCACGACCTTGGTAAGGTTGTGCACCGGCTAATGGATCGATAGTTGCTTTTAAGATTTTCTCTGGCGTTTCTTCAGCAACCTTCTCGATTTCAACACCACCTTCTGTAGAGGCCATGAAAACGATACGACGAGTAGAACGGTCAACAACCGCACCTAAATATAATTCACGATCGATGTCAGCAACGTCTTCTACTAAGATACGGCTTACAGGCTGACCATTTGCGTCTGTTTGATAAGTAACTAAGTTATTACCTAACCACTTTTCTGCAAAAGCTTTAATTTCGTCTTTAGTTTCAACTAGTTTAACGCCACCCGCTTTACCGCGGCCACCAGCGTGTACTTGAGCTTTAACAACAAATTTGTCGTAACCTAATTGATCAGCTGCAGCGACTGCTTCTGCAGGCGTTTCAGCAGCAATACCTTTAGAAACAGGTAGTCCGTACTGTGCGAACAACTGCTTGCCTTGATACTCATGCAAATTCATGACATTTTCCGTTTATTTAGAAGTGTTTGATTATTTGGTCTTACTATCTGTGGCAAAGTGCGCCAAATTGCCTAGATAGTCTAACCCGATAAGATAGCGATTTTGTTACATTCTACAAGCCTAGAATGCAAAAGGGCGGTGATAGTAACTATCACCGCCCTGAATAGGACTTAAATATCTAAGATAAGTCTTGTTGGATCTTCCAATAACTCTTTAATTGTTACTAAGAAGCCAACTGATTCTTTACCGTCAACCAGTCTATGGTCGTAAGATAAAGCTAGGTACATCATAGGTAAGATTTCAACCTTACCATTAACTGCCATTGGGCGCTCTTGGATCTTATGCATACCTAAGATAGCTGTTTGAGGCAAGTTAATGATTGGCGTAGAAATCAATGAGCCGAACACACCACCATTAGTAATAGTGAAGTTACCGCCGGTCATATCGTCCATGGTTAATTTACCATCACGGCCTTTAAGGGCTAATTCACGAATGCCTTTTTCAATTTCACCTAAACCTAATTGGTCAGCGTCACGCAATACAGGTGTTACAAGACCACGAGGTGTAGAAACAGCCATGCTGACATCGAAATAGTTGTGATAAACAATGTCATCACCGTCGATTGAAGCATTAATCGCAGGGTAACGCTTAAGCGCTTCAGTTACCGCTTTGGTAAAGAAAGACATAAAGCCTAAACGTACACCATGCTTTTCTTCGAATAAGTCTTTGTACTTTTTACGAATATCCATGATAGGTTTCATGTTTACTTCGTTGAAAGTCGTCAACATAGCCGTAGAGTTTTTAGCTTCTAACAAGCGATTAGCAATCGTTTTACGTAAACGAGTCATTGGAACACGTTTTTGCGTGCGATCGCCTAATACCGCAGCGACTTCAGCAGGTGCTGCTGGTGCTTTTGCAGCAGGAGCAGATGCTTTAGTCTTAACGTAAGCTTCAACATCTTCTTTAGTTAATCGACCATCAACACCTGAACCTTTGATGCTTGAAGCTTCTTCTGCACTGATACCATTTTCAGCTAATGCGCGACGAACCGATGGGCTTAATGCATCACCTTTATCTTCAGACGCAGAAGGCGCTGCTTCAGCTTTTGGAGCTGCCGCTGCCGGAGCTGCACCTGCTTTTAATTGACCGATGACTTGCTCAGCTGTAACCGTTGCACCTTCATCTTCTAAAATTTCCGCTAATACACCGTCTTCTGGTGCAACAACTTCTAGTACAACTTTATCGGTTTCAATATCGACTAAGTTTTGATCGCGTGATACTGATTCACCAGCTTGAACGTGCCATGTAGCGATGGTTGCATCTGCTACTGACTCGGGTAATACAGGAACTTTAATTTCCACCGTCTCACCTTCTACTTGTTGAGTTTCTTGTTGAGTATTTTGTTGTGGAGCTGCTGCTGGTGCAGCTGCTTCCGCTTGACCTTCACCAAGCAAACCAATGACTTGCTCGGCTAAAACTGTTTCGCCTTCAGCGAATTTAATTTCGCCAATAACACCATCTTCTGGCGCTACGACTTCTAAAACGACCTTGTCAGTTTCAATGTCAACCAAGTTTTGATCACGGCTAACCTTGTCACCAACTTTAACATGCCAAGTCGCGATGGTTGCGTCTGCAACTGACTCAGGCAATACAGGAACTTTAATTTCAACAGCCATGATTAATCTTCCTTAAGACCTAATGCATCTTTTACTAATGCTTTTTGTTGAACATTGTGAACTGATAAATAACCTACTGCTGGTGATGCTGACGCTTCGCGACCGGCATAAGTTAAGTTGGCACCGGCTGGAATTGAATTCCAGAAGTGATGTTGCGAACAGTACCATGCACCTTGGTTTTGTGGCTCTTCTTGACACCAAACAAACTCTTTAACATGGTTATACTTTTCGATAATTTCATCCATCTCTTTATGAGGGAACGGATAAAGCTGCTCGATACGCACAATCGCAACGTTATTTAACTCGTTCTTACGACGGGCATCTAGCAAGTCGTAATAAACTTTACCGCTACAGAAAACAACACGATCCACTTTTTCTGTTTCCAAAACATCGATTTCATCAATCACATCATGGAAAATACCAGAAGCTAGTTCTTCCATAGTTGACGTTGCTGCTGGATGACGTAATAACGACTTAGGCGACATAACCACTAATGGACGACGTACAGGACGAATGTGTTGACGACGGATCATATTGAAAACCTGAGCCGGAGTCGTAGGCACACACACTTGCATATTGTGATCAGCACAAAGTTGTAAGAAACGTTCTAAGCGGGCAGATGAATGCTCTGGGCCTTGGCCTTCATAACCATGTGGTAACAATAATGTTAAGCCACATAAGCGCCCCCATTTTTGCTCACCTGAACACAAGAACTGGTCAATTACGACTTGAGCACCGTTGGCGAAGTCACCAAATTGCGCTTCCCAAATAACAAGTGATGTTGGTTCCGCTGTTGCATAACCATATTCAAACGCCAATACCGCTTCTTCTGACAATACTGAATCATAAACTTCAAAGCGACCTTGCTTTTTATCAACATTTTGTAGAGGTTGATAACCTGAAGCGTCTTTTTGATCGTGAATAACCGCATGACGATGGAAGAATGTTCCTCGGCCTGCATCCTGACCGGTAATACGTATATTCGTACCGTTTTCAACTAATGAAGCATAAGCTAACGTCTCGGCAAAACCCCAATCAATTAACTTATCACCTGCGGCCATAGTTTGACGGTCTTGATAAATTTTCTTAACTCGAGATTGCGGTGTTACGTCCTCTGGGTAACTAGACACTCTTTTCGCTAGATCGGTAATTTGCTCAAGTGTTAAAGAAGCGTCATACGGAGAATCCCAATCATTGCCAACATATGGAGACCAATCTACTGAATGCTCCATCATAGGACGCCATTCTTCGACAACACAAGCACCGTGGTCTAGCGCAGCTCGATATTCATCGATAGCTTTCTTTGCATCTTTTTCGTCAAATAAGCCTTCGTTTGCCAATTGCTGCGCATAGATTTCACGCGGCACAGGGTGCTTTTTGATTTTTTGATACATTAATGGCTGCGTTGCATTTGGCTCATCAGCTTCGTTATGACCGTGACGACGATAACAAACTAAGTCAATCACAACATCACGCTTAAAGGTGTTGCGGAAATCAAGGGCAATTTGCGTTGCTAAAATAACCGCTTCAGGATCATCTGAATTAACGTGGAAAATTGGCGCCTGAACCATCTTAGCAATATCAGTACAATATTGAGTAGAGCGCGTATCTTCAGGATTAGACGTTGTGAAACCAACTTGGTTGTTAACCACAATTCGTACCGTACCACCAACTTGGAAAGCACGTGTTTGCGAAAGGTTAAACGTTTCTTGCACTACACCTTGACCTGCAATAGCAGAATCACCATGAATGGTAATTGGCAAGGCTTGAGTTCCGTCAGTACAACCACGACGATCCATACGTGCGCGTACCGAGCCCATAACCACAGGGTTTACAATCTCTAGGTGAGATGGGTTAAACGCTAATGCTAAGTGAACGTCACCACCTGGCGTGGCGAAATCAGACGAGTAACCCATGTGATATTTAACATCACCTGAGCCATTGCCTTTATCAAATTTACCGGCAAACTCATCAAATAATACCGAAGGGTTTTTACCTAATACATTAACCAATACGTTTAAACGACCACGGTGCGCCATACCAATGACGACTTCTTTTGCACCTTGCGCACCTGCACGCGAAATTAATTCCTTAAGCATAGGAATCAATGCATCGCCACCTTCTAACGAGAAACGTTTAGCTCCAGGGAATTTAGAACCTAAATATTTCTCTAAACCGTCTGCCGCGACTAGCTCTTTGTAAAGCTTCTTCTTAGCATCAGCTGTTAAATTCGCCGTTGCTTTTACCGATTCTAAACGCTGCTGTAACCAACGCTTCTCATCAGTTGAAGTAATGTGCATGTATTCTGCACCAATCGAGCCACAATACGTTTTAACTAACGCGCTGTGAATATCACGTAGTGGTAGCTTTTCTGCGCCAACTTTAAGTGAGCCAACGTTATAGACTTTATCCATGTCTTCTTGTGTTAGGCCATGATGAGATAGCTCTAAATCACGTACGCGCTCTTGCTTCCATAAACCAAGTGGATCCAAGTTAGCATGTTGGTGGCCACGAAAACGGAATGCGTTAATCAGCTGTAAAACTTTTACTTGTTTTTCATCTGAGCTTTCCGCTTGAACAACAACTTGTTTACGGTGGGTATTTTTGGCAGCTTGACGAAAATCTTCTCGCACTTCAGAGTGCTTAGTTTCTACGTCAACGCCTTCAACCTTGGGCAGTTGATCGAACAAAGCACGCCAGTCGGCATCTACGCTTTGCGGATCAGTCAAATAACTTTCGTATAATTCTTCTACGTAAGTGGCATTGGCACCGGCTAACTGGGTTGATTCTAGCCAGGCTTGCATGTTGCCATAGTGCATTATTGTTTCCTTTACCGTAGTAAGTTGTACAATTTAAGGTTTTAGGTAAAAAAATAGCCATTCTCAGCTAACTAAGAACGGCTATTCAGTAGTTCAGAAAGTTAAGTTCTAACGAACTTAATTAATACTAAACAGCCTGCTTAAGCAGCATAGACTTAATATGACCAATTGCCTTGGTCGGGTTTAAGCCTTTAGGACATACATTTACACAGTTCATGATACCGTGACAACGGAATACGCTAAATGCATCATCTAAGTTAGATAAGCGTTCTTCAGTTGCCGTATCACGACTGTCAGCCAACCAACGGTAAGCAGCTAGCAAACCGGCAGGGCCAATAAATTTGTCTGGGTTCCACCAAAATGATGGACAAGATGTTGAACAACAAGCACATAAAATACACTCGTATAAACCATCAAGCTTTTCACGATCTTCAATTGACTGCAAATGCTCACGCGCAGGTGGTTGCTTGTCATCGTTGATCAAGAAAGGTTTAACTTTTTCATACTGTGTAAAGAACTGAGTCATATCAACAACTAAGTCACGAACAACAGGTAAACCTGGTAATGGACGAATAACAATCTTCTTACCCTTTAAATCAGATAAAGGCGTAATACAAGCTAAGCCGTTTTTACCATTCATGTTAACGCCATCTGAACCACATACACCTTCACGACATGAACGGCGTAGCGATAAAGTTGGGTCTTGCTCTTTGATTAACAGAAGAGCATCCAATACCATGATGTCTTGACCATCTGGCAAGTCTAACGTGTAGTCTTGCATTCTTGGTTTAGCATCAACATCAGGGTTGTAGCGATATATTGAAAAAACTTGTTTCATTTGCCAGCGCTCCCCAATTAGTATGTTCTAACTTTTGGAGGGAAAGCTTCACGATGCTTAGGCGTCATATTAACATCACGCTTAGACATGCTTTCCGTCTCAGGGTTATAAATAGTGTGACACAACCAGTTAGCATCATCACGCTCAGGGTAGTCGAAGCGGCTATGTGCACCACGGCTCTCTGTACGGAAGTTTGCGGCAACGGCTGTTGCGTATGCAGTTTCCATCAAGTTGTCTAATTCTAAACACTCGATACGTTGTGTATTAAAGTCGCTAGATTTGTCATCTAAGCGTGCTGATTTAAGACGCTCACGGATAACTTTAAGCTCTTCAAGACCAGTAGCCATTGCATCACCTTCACGGAATACCGAGAAGTTAAGCTGCATACATTGCTGTAAGTCTTTACGGATTTGGAACGGGTCTTCGCCTTTATCTGTTGATTCCCAACGATTGTAGCGAGATAAGCTTTGTTCAAGATCTGAAGCGCTTGCTGCAACACCTTCTTGTGTATCGGCTAGGTACTCACCTAAGTACTTACCAGCAGCACGACCAAATACAACTAAATCCAATAATGAGTTACCACCTAAGCGGTTAGCACCGTGTACAGATACACAGGCAATCTCACCTACTGCGAATAAACCTTCAACAACTTGGTCGTTACCATTAGCATCCACAGTGAATGCTTGACCATTAACATTGGTCGGTACACCACCCATTTGGTAGTGACAAGTTGGGATAACTGGAATTGGCTCTTCAACCGGATCAATATGTGCGAAAGTACGAGATAAATCACAAACGCCAGGTAAACGACTTTCTAATGTTTCTTTACCTAAATGGTCAAGCTTAAGCTTGATATGTGGACCCCAAGGACCATCACAACCACGGCCTTCACGGATTTCAGTCATCATTGAACGAGCAACAACGTCACGACCCGCTAAGTCTTTAGCGTTTGGCGCATAACGTTCCATGAAACGTTCGCCATCTTTATTTAGAAGGTAACCACCCTCACCACGACAACCTTCAGTTACTAGTACACCAGCACCAGCAATACCGGTTGGGTGGAATTGCCACATTTCGATATCTTGCATAGGCACGCCTGCACGCACAGCCATACCCACACCATCACCAGTGTTAATATGCGCATTAGTGGTTGAAGCAAAAATACGGCCTGCACCACCTGTAGCCAGTACTGTTGCACGGGCTTTAAAGTAAACCACTTCACCTGTTTCGATACAGATAGCAGTACAACCCACAACAGCGCCAGTTTGGTTTTTAACTAAATCTAATGCATACCATTCGCTGAATACTTTAGTTTGGTTTTTAACGTTCTGCTGATATAAGCAATGCAATAAAGCGTGACCTGTACGGTCAGCAGCTGCTGCTGTACGAGCCGCTTGCTCTCCACCAAAGTTTTTAGACTGACCACCAAATGGACGCTGGTAAACTTTACCGTTTTCGAAACGTGAGAAGGGTAAACCCATATTCTCTAATTCGATGATAGCTTCTGGACCCGTTTTACACATATATTCGATAGCGTCTTGGTCACCGATAAAATCAGAACCTTTTACGGTATCGTACATGTGGAATTCCCAGTTATCGTCGTGGGCGTTGCCTAAAGCAACAGTAATACCACCTTGCGCAGATACGGTATGTGAACGAGTTGGGAAAACTTTAGAAATCAAAGCACAAGATTGGCCTGATTCAGAAATAGATAAAGCAGCGCGCATACCTGCACCGCCGGCACCGATAACAACGGCGTCAAATTCTCTAACAGTAATACTCACTTAAACACCCCACAATACGACAAGACCAGTTACAAAGTAACTCAATGCAGCAATATTCAATACAAACTGTAAGAACATGCGTAAGCGAGCGCATTTAACATAGTCGGTTAAAACCTGCCATAAACCGATCCATGCATGAGCTAACAAGCCAAACAAGGAAATAATGGTGAAGACTTTCATACCAACACCAGAATATAACTCAGACCAATCTTGGTAAGTTAATCCTGGGTTAGAAAATAAATAAACCAACAAGAATATTGCATATGCTGCCAATACTAAGGCAGAGGCGCGGATAATAAGGAAATCATGGACTCCGCTGCGTCCTAAAGTTGCTGCGTTAGTTACCATACTAATACTCCTGCACCAATCGAAAGAACAACAGTTAAAACGATAGTGGCTTTTGCACTCGCGTTACCTGATTCAAGTTCTTCCCAGTAACCCATATCCATAATTAAATGGCGAAAGCCACCCAGCATATGATAAAGCAATGCTGTGATTGTTCCCCAAATAATAAATTTAACGATAAAGGTATCGAAAATTGATTTCACCGTATCAAAACCTTCTTGTGAAGATAATGACGTCGCGAACGCCCACATTAATAACCCCATGGCTACAAACATGATAACGCCGGATACACGGTGTAAAATAGAAGCGATGGCACTTGCCGGAAAGCTAATCGTATTTAGCTCTAGATTGACAGGTCTTTGCTTTTTCACAGTTCTTCCCACTCGTCTCAACTGAGCAATTTTATAGTTGTGTCGTATAACAATAAGCGCGCTGAGCCGAAAAAATTGGTCAGGCAAATCGCCTATCGTTAATGCTTATTTTTATTGAAGTTTCGAGCTGACTTCAACGGATGAAAAGTATATGCATTCATGCCAATAAATACAATTTAAACGCCAAAAAATGCATTCATTTGCTGAATGACGACTATTTTTACCATTAGCCGCTTTAATACACTGTTCGCCAGCTTATAAATTGATTATTGACGTTTTTTGCAGTTTAATAATTACACCTTAGGTACATGCAAGCAAATTACCCTATGTTTGATGTGTACCGATCATAATCATGATAACTCTTTCGGAAGGAGAGCAGCTATGGCTGACAAGAAAGCCATCCTTACAGTTGATGGGAAAGAAGTCGAACTCCCAATTTACTCAGGAACTCTAGGCCAAGACGTAATTGATATACGTACTTTAGGTAAGCACGGTTACTTCACTTTTGATCCAGGCTTTTTAGCAACAGGTTCATGCGAATCAGCTATTACTTACATCGATGGTGCAAATGGTGTGTTATTACACCGTGGTTATCCAATCGACCAATTAGCGACTGAAGCTGATTACTTAGAAGTATGTTACTTACTAATGAATGGCGAAGCGCCAACTAGCGAAGAGTACAAAGAATTCGTTTCTATCATCAAAAACCACACTATGGTTCATGAAGGCATAGCATCATTCTTTAACGGTTTCAGCCGTGATGCTCACCCTATGGCTATGCTTTGTGCGGTTACAGGTGCTTTATCTTCTTTCTATCACAACGATTTAGACATCTCAGATCCTGACCAACGTAAGCGTTGCATTAAGCGCTTAGTGGCTAAAATGCCAACTATCGCAGCAATGTGTTACAAGTACAGCATTGGTCAACCGTTTGTTGGTCCTAAAAACAGCTTAAGCTACTCAGAAAACTTCTTAAACATGATGTTCTCTGTTCCAGCTGAAGATTACGAAATCAACCCTGCTGTTGCTAAGGCAATGGATCGTATCTTCACATTGCATGCTGATCACGAGCAAAACGCTTCTACTTCAACTGTTCGTTTATCTGGTTCTTCTGGTGCTAACCCTTATGCATGTATTGCAGCTGGTATCGCATCTTTATGGGGTCCAGCGCACGGTGGTGCTAACGAAGCTTGTTTAACTATGTTAGAAGAGATTGGCTCAGTTGATCGCATCGACGAATATGTTGCTAAAGCGAAAGACAAGAGTGATCCTTTCCGTCTTATGGGCTTCGGTCACCGTGTATACAAAAACTTCGACCCACGCGCTAAAGTTATGCGTGAAACCTGTCACGAAGTATTGGATTCATTAGGTATTGATGATCCACTATTAGACGTAGCAATGAAGTTAGAAAAGATTGCTTTAGAAGACCCATACTTCGTAGAGAAGAAGTTATACCCTAACGTTGACTTCTATTCAGGTATTATCTTAAAAGCTATCGGTATTCCAACTAGCATGTTTACTGTTATCTTTGCATTATCTCGTACTATTGGCTGGATCTCTCACTGGGACGAGATGCTTTCTCAACCAGGTGCTAAGATTGGTCGTCCTCGTCAAATGTATACAGGTTCAGACAAGCGCGATTTTCAACCAATCGAAAAGTAAAGCGTTTTACTGACCCCCAATCAATAAAGCCACTTTAATAAGTGGCTTTTTGTTTTTTAGCACTTAACTACAAGTTAACAGCAAATCAACGACTTTCCGTGTGATTTATGCGGATTTCATCACTCATAGTAGATTGAAAAAATAGCAAAATATCGCTATCCTCACCTTATACATATCCAGTTTCTTCGCTATTAAAATTTAAAGGAAAGCCAGTATGAGGATCGCCAAAACCGCAGTTGCCCTGTCAGCCGCTGTACTTATTGTATCTTGTTCAAGTACATCTAAAAATTCTGCCAGTTCATCGGCTGCTGCTTCAAATTCAACTCAACAAAGTGCCAAACAAAAATATTTAAACGAAGCACGCGAAGTATTAGATGGTTTTAAAGTCAAATTAGCAGACGATAGTTTAAATGATTTAAGCTATTTCGCGCCAAAACCCTTGGCTTTAGCTAAAAAGAAATTTAAAGATGCAATGGAAGAGTATGACGATATCGCTAAAGGCGGCGGCTCATTACTGAATATTTTCACTAGCGAAGAAGAGGAAGCACTCGAAGCTAAAAAAGAAATCATCAAATTAGTCGCGACTGCAGAAAGTGAACTAAATAAAGCGAAGAAGATAAGAGAATCAGCTAAAACAATCCTAGGCGACGTATTTTCTCGACGCGATTATCTAAAACAACTGAACGTAACTAAAATCTATCCAAAAACATTTCAAAAATTAAATAATGAAATTGATGGAATGGTAAAAGATATAGCCGAAGGTGAAATAGAAAGAGCGACTAAAGAACAAGCAAAAATGTCTGCTGAATTACTCGCTTTAGAAGTTAAAACTGTCAAATATATAGAACTTAACGAATTAAACGAACAAATTGCCAGTTACAAAAAAGCCAAAATCGATGACGCATTACCAAGAACCTTCCAAGGCTTAGTGAATGCAAGAAATACTGCGGATGCTGTGATCAGCGCGGATCCTCGCGCCAAAGAAGCGATTAAAACAGCCGTTGATAAAGTTAAGTTTGAAATTGCTCACTTAAAACACCTGCATAAAGCTTACAAAGAGCTCGCTAGCACGAAAAAAACTAGCTACGAGTTATACTTAATTGCGGCAGAAAATAATTTACATACGATAGCATCGGCTATGCAGTTAGGTGATTTACGCAATATTGCAATGAAAGATCAGGCTGACGCTATTGCTGACAAAGCCAATCAACTGTTAACAGAAGTTGAATTAGCCAAATCCAATGCAGCGGCGAAGCTTGATTCCAGCGCCAATGCTCAAGATAAGTTGCAACAAGAAAACGCAGCTCTAAAAACTGAATTAAATGGAGTTAATGCTAAATTAACTAAAATAAACGATGAGTTAAAAGTTTTACTTACTGAAAAGGCTGGCTTACAAAGCCAAGTAAAACAGCAACAAGTTGAACTGATAAAACTAAAAAGCATGAATGAAGTTTTACTGCCTTTAGCAAAAAAACAAAGTAATGAACAACAAGAGACACCACAAAATCAAGTGGTTGTTGTGACACCAGCAGCGACACAAGCTGAAACACCCGTCGCGGCATCTCAAGTTGTAGAACAAACCCAAGATTTAAAAGCTGAAACAGAGCAAGCTAAAAAAGAAGTGAAACAATTGCAGCAAGCAGTAGAAGATGCTGAAGAAGCAGCGGCTGAAGCGATTGAAGCAGCGCAAACGGCTGCTGAGAATGCCCAACAAGCAACAGATGATGCAGAAAGTGCAACCGAGGCTGCTTTAAAAGCTGCTGAATCTGCTGCAGCTAATTAATTATCACTTTTATTCATTATACGTGGTTTACCACTCATAAAAAAACCGCTTAGATGAATTCTCATCGAAGCGGTTTTTTATTCAACACCAACTAATTCTTAAGCCTAGATTAGCTAGCTAAGACTTAGTCAATATTTATATAACCTTCTGCATGATGATGGCGTCTTCTTTACCTATATCCGTTTTATAATAATTTTTTCGTATGTCGACTTGGCTAAATCCTGTTTTATTATAAAGATGAATAGCTTGGTTGTTTGATTCTCTTACCTCAAGCCACAGTGTGTCTATTGCGTTACGAGATAAATAATCAAAACAATAATTGAGTAACTGTTTTGCCAATCCCTGCCCTTGCTTAGCTTTATGAACAACTATATTCATAAGCGTTGCTTCATTTAACACTAAGTGCCAAATACAGTAGCCAACAAGTTGGTTATTGCAATGAATACCGAATACACGATAATGCTCACTAAAACAACTTTGAATAAGGCTCAGCTTCCACGGGAACATGTTACCGCTTAATTCAATCTGATGCAGGCGTGGGCTATCATGAGCAGTTAATAACGATATATTACTCACAAGCTAATTGGCTCAATATTTGCCACAAAGCGGCTTTACTCTTAATCGGCTGTTGTTGATCTTTTAATGCGTCGAGAAACTGCTTGGCTTGCTCCTGCTGCAATAATCTAATAACGCCATGTTCACTAGCATGATTAATATTCAGCACTTCCAAAGCAATTAAGACATCTGCATTATTGTAGCGAGATAAAATATCTGAGGTGCTTTTAATAGAATCTGATTCAACATGAGTTTGTTGCATAGCAACAACTTGTTCTTCTTGTATTGGTTCAGCCAGATTAATAGGCAGTGTTGGAGCAGACTTTATAACTGGCTTACTTGACTCGATAGAAGCACTCCTGCTTAGCACATTACTTTGGATGCTATTAGCCGATGATAAAATCTGAAATTGCGCTTCTGGTTTAATAGTATAAAGACTAATACCGATTTGCTGCAGAGTGGCTTGTTGATATGAAGATAATTTAGGCATGGTGTTTAAGTCGCGTCTTGGCAGGGGTGGAGGGACTCGAACCCCCAACCATCGGTTTTGGAGACCGCTGTTCTACCAATTGGAACTACACCCCTAAACGCGAATCGAATTATAACCTTGGTTAGGCAAAGGTAAAGCACTTTATTCAAGTTTCTGAACCGTTTGCTGGAATATTAAACAATGTGGTTAAATTATGATAACTTTTTACTGACTTGGTCAAAAATGTATTCTAAATCAGCATCTTCAAGATCTAAAAATTCAAGTATCGGATCTTGTACAGTATCCCATTCCGCCGTATCTGCTCTGTCCATATAGACAACATGACGAGCTATTTTTAAAATAGCTAACATCCATAATCCCACTTTACTTAATTCTGTTGAAGAGAATATACCACTCGTATCATGCTGGTAATAAATCACTTCCACTAAATCTTTGGCTAGCTTCCATTTTTGTCCAAGCAAGGCACCAATCGTTGTGTGGGTTGTACCAAACTTATCACGCTCTAACTGTAATATGTGGTAGTCCCAGCCTTCTTCTTCTGCTTGATGTAACACTTCTTTGTATTCTGGATAATTCTGCACCATCACTGGTACCGCAGCGGCGTGAAATAAACCTAACATATAAGCATTATCAGCAAGCTGTGGCTTTTCTAACTGAGCAGCCACAATGGCACATGCTTGGGCTATCTTATTTGCGTCATCCCAAAACTCATCCAAAATTGGGTCTTGCTTCATAGATGACTTTAAAGCGACTGCCTTTACAATGGGTAATATCCGGCGTAGACCCAAAATCATAACCGCCTGCTCGATCGATTCTATCTCACGAACACGTCGAAAAGCCGCAGAATTAACCACTTGCAGCACTGCCGCAGAAATACTAATATCGCCGGCAATAGCATGAGCAATCACACTTACGTCAGGTTCAGGTTTTCTAGCTTCTTCACTGACTTTAAGTAAAGCTTCTGGTCGAGGTGGGATATCGACATTCTGTAAGATTTTTTTCTCAGCAACCGTTACTGTAATCGCCATAAATAAAACAAACTCTCAATCAAAAATTACGACAATATTTAAAGTATATTATCGGCTAACCGGCTAATTTACTAGCAACAAATGAAAGACAATATAATACAGGCCCTTAGCACAGTTGACACAAAATCACGTTGCTTGGCAGCACGGGCAATTTTTATTTTTAACTAGCTTAAATTGTTTAAAATCCATTTGCCAAACATCAACTAGAGTTAATCTTGCTAAGTTTTCTGTCATACCTAAAATTAATCTTAAACATTCCGTCGCTTGTAAGCTGCCCATAATTCCAAGTAATGGGCTAATCACTCCTGCATTTGAACAATTTAAACCTGTGTCCATGGCTTCTGGAAAAAGGCAGGCATAACAAGGGCTATTTTCTTTTGCAAAATCAAAGCTCACTAACTGACCTTGACCATTAATACCAGATGCTGAAACCAGTTTAACTCCCGCAGTAAAGCAGGCTTGATTAATCACACTACGCGTTTGCGCATTATCCGTACAGTCTAATACAATATCTGTCGCTTGTAATTGAGCGGCTAAATCAACGTCCAAAATTGATTTCTCTATTGCTTCAACCTGAATTTCAGGGTTTGCCGCTAACAATTGATTTCGAGCGGTTTGCACCTTACTGGCTTTTAGGTGATTAGTTTTATAAAGCACTTGGCGTTGGAGATTACTCAATTCAATATGATCGTGATCTATTAATGTGATGTGACCAACACCGGAAGCCGCTAAGTATTGAGCAGCTGAACACCCTAATCCTCCAACACCCACAATCAGGATACGCGCATTTTTAAACGCTAACTGACCGCTTTCCCCAATTTTACTTAATAGTAAATGACGGCTATAGCGAACCTGCTCTTTATTATTCAGACTCAAATTTAATGACATGCTAATACCTTTTCAAATGCCGCTACATTTGCTTCGGGGTTTTCAGCTTGAGTTAATGCGGTCACCACTGCAATACAACCTACGCCTGTGGCGGCAACCGATTGAGCGCGTTCTAACGTAATACCGCCAATCGCCACCATAGGAATGGATTGATTAAGCTGACATAGCTGAGACAGGGTTTCGACACCTTGAATTTGCCCTGTCATATCTTTAGTTTGCGTCGGGAAAATAGCCCCAACAGCTAAATAAGACGGCTTATATTGCATGATTTTTACCATTTCGTAATGACCATGCGTACTGACCCCTAATCTGAGCCCTGCTTGCTTAATCGCTTGTAAATCGGCATCTTCTAAATCTTCTTGCCCTAAATGCACACCATAAGCACCGTGCTTAATAGCCAGTTGCCAATAGTCATTAATAAATACGCGAGCTTGATAGTGCTTACCTAACGCGACAGCTTGGCTAATTTCATTTTCTAATTCTTGGCCTTGATGTATTTTATCTCTTAGCTGAATCGTTTTAACACCTGCTTTTAACAAACGTTCAATCCAAGCAACTGAATCAACCACTGGGTATAATCCCAATTTATCGGTATCAACCGATGCAAAGCCCGATTCAAATACATCACTGGGTTTACTGTCGTCTTGCCAATCTACTTGCTGTGCCGATGGCGCATCATTAGTTAGTACTTGCGGAAAATCAGTTATATTATTTGGCCATTGACCTTGCCAAATAGGGCCATAAATACCTTCATATTGGCTTGCTCCTTTAATGCCTTGATTTATGTAAGCTTTAGATAAAATAAACGCATCTCGCAACAAGTACCCTTGGCCAATCAACGCAGCCATGCTGGATGCAAACGTGCATCCACTTCCGTGGCTGTGTTCAGATTCAATTCTCTCACTACTCAACCAATAATCATTAGCACCATCAGTGCAATAATCAACACACGCATGGTCAACTATATCGATATGTCCACCTTTAATAACAACAGCACCTACCCCCATTTTAATCAGCTCTATTGCAGCCTCTTTTAAACTCGACCAACCAATTAAATAGACACCTGTCACTCGCTGAACTTCATTGGCGTTTGGCGTTAATAAATCAATTAGAGGTAAAAGCTTTTGCTTTATTGTAGGTAGAATGTCTTCTTCGGTTAACTCGCCTCCACTAGAGGCAATTGCGACTGGGTCATACACAACATAAGGGGAAACTTGCCAATTTTGTTTAGCATTAGCTAAAAAGTCACTCACTAATAATACTTGGCGTTTATTAGCCAACATGCCTATTTTTATTGCGCTCGGCCGTTTATCTTCACTCAAAGCCTTGAGCTGACTAATCAATACATCGTCTGACACAGCATTGATTTCGTGTACACCTTGAATATTTTGAGCAGTCACAGCGGTGATGACTGAACACGCTTCTGAACCAAGATTATGAATAGTTTTAATGTCAGCCTGGATCCCAGCTCCACCTGTGCAATCCGAACCTGCTATAGTCCAAACAATATTTTTAAGCATAAGTAACGTATTAGAAGGCAACTGAAAGTGATATCAGTTGCTATAAAAAGAATAAATTAGTTTTGGTGCCAAAATGGCATACCCAAAGTCGGGGTACTAGGCTCTGCAACTTGTTTCTCTGGCATTCGCCCTGCCAAATAGCCTTGTCGCCCCGCCTGTACTGCATTGGCAAAAGCTTGTGCCATCAACACTGGATCCTGCGCTTGAGCTATTGCCGAATTAAGCAATATAGCATCATATCCTAGCTCCATGGCCTGGGCGGCATGAGATGGCAAACCAATACCCGCATCAACAACTAGCGTAATATCAGGCAAACGACTACGAATGCTTTCTAGCGCATGGGGATTTAACAATCCTTTACCTGTACCTATAGGCGCACCCCAAGGCATGACGACCTGACAGCCTAGGTCGGCTAAACGACGACACACTACTAAGTCATCAGCAACGTAAGGTAATACTTTAAAACCGTCTTTTAGCAAAATATCCGTAGCTTGCACTAAATCAATGGGATCAGGTTGCAAATTATATTCATCACCAATTAACTCAAGTTTTATCCAATCGGTTTGAAATATCTCTCGCGACATTTTGGCCAAATTTACCGCTTCTTTAACAGAGTGACATCCCGCGGTATTGGGTAATAATGTCAAACCCAGATCTTGTATTTGTTGCCAAAACACTTGCCCGCCTTTTTGTTCTGGTGACTGGCGGCGTAATGATAGAGTAACAATCTGCGAGCCACTGGCCTTAATTGAATCTGTCATTACTTTTGGAGATGGGTACAAAGCCGAACCAACGAGTAATCGACTATCGAAAGTTTGACCGTAAATATTTAAAACATCAGACATGGTTTTATTCGGTATTAACCGCCATAAATGGGCGAAACAATGTCAATGCAATCGCCCGGATTTAATTCTGTACTTTCATAATCTTGTTGAGCAACAAAATCGCCGTTAACTGCGACAGCAAAAGGTGGAGTCGCGCCGAAAGCTTGTAACGTAGCCGCAAGTTGAGCGGTTGGTGTCTCAAATTCCTGACTATTAATGATTAGTTTCATGATAGTGAATTAAAGAAGTAATTTCTGGTAGTTGTTGTTGGCTAAACCCTAATGAAAGATTAGTTTTAGCACTGATAACATTTAGCAATTGAGTCAGAATATAAGGTGTCAGCAAATAACCATGACGATACAAACCGTTAACTTGAATGTGATGCTGACTCACATCAATGCTCGGTTCGTTATCGTTTAGTGTTGGACGTAAACCCGATTGCATAGCAATTATATTAGCTTCGGCAAAGCCTTTGTGAACACTATATGCCGCAGAGAGAAGTTCAAGCGCCGAACGAACGGATGTCGGCCTATCATCTTGCGACTCTATTTCAGTTGCGCCAATCACATACTCTTGATTATCTTTAGGCACTATATAGATAGGATAACGTGGATGCATAAGGCGTACTGGACGAGTCAAGTTGACCTCAGGCGCTTTCACCCTTATTACTTCACCTCTGACACCTCTAAGCACTTTAAGCTGATTAATCATATCGCCTTTAGCGCCAAGGCCACGGCAATCAATCACTAAATCAAATTTTTGCTTTGGTCGTTCATCGTTAAAACTGATTTGCGCATCGTCAATTTTAACCTCAGTTTGGCAATAAACTTGGATTGAGCTGGCTAATATTGCTGAAGCAGTTTGCTGATAAAGCTGACTATTTTCTATTTGACCTTCATTCGGTAAAAATAGAATACGGCTAAAATGATTCGCCAATTCAGGTTCAATTTGATTAAGCTGCTGAGCATCTATCTCCAATAAGTCTTCGTCTTGCTGAAGATGAACGCGCTGCATAAAACTACGTAGGTCGGCTTCATCTTGTCGGTGTGCCAAAATAACTGAGCCCTGTCGTTGAAAATCTACCGTTAACTGCAATGCTTGCAATAACTCAGGCCACAAAGCTAATGATGCATGCCCCATGGTCACGATATCACGACTTGCAACAACAGATTCAGCCGTCGGCGCTATCATTGATGCTGCAATTCGCCCTGTGGCATCAGCATAATTCAGCGCGTTTTTTTCAAACAATGAAACATCAAATTGACTTTCTTTTGCCAATAACAGCGATAATAATCGCCCGACAAGACCCGCACCAACAATCGCTACTTTCACGTTTTACCGACCAATAACTTAATCTAACAAAAAGGGAGCATTGACAGCTCCCTATCACTAAACACTAATCCGCAACGTGATAGATTTCAGAGCCACGTGATTTAAATTCGTCTGACATTTGCGCCATGCCTTCTTCGGCTTCTTTAGACACATCAATCATTTTAATTTCAATATCACCCTCTGCACTTTCTAAACCCGCTGCGTAGTCACGTACTTCTTGTGTGATCTTCATTGAACAGAATTTAGGACCACACATTGAGCAGAAGTGCGCCACCTTACCAGATTCTTGAGGTAAAGTTTCATCGTGATACTCACGAGCACGATCTGGATCAAGTCCTAGGTTAAATTGATCAATCCAACGGAATTCAAAACGTGCTTTTGACAAGGCATTATCACGAACCTGTGCACCTGGATGACCTTTCGCTAAGTCGCCAGCATGAGCAGCAATTTTATAAGTGATCAAACCTTCTTTAACGTCTTCTTTGTTAGGTAAACCTAAATGCTCTTTCGGCGTTACATAACACAGCATTGCACAGCCGTACCAACCAATGTTGGCCGCACCAATACCTGAAGTAAAGTGGTCGTAACCTGGAGCAATGTCAGTCGTTAATGGGCCTAAGGTGTAGAAAGGCGCTTCATGACAATGCTTTAATTGCTCTTCCATGTTCTCTTTAACCATGTGAAGAGGAACATGACCAGGGCCTTCAATCATCACTTGCACATCATGTTCCCAAGCAATTTTAGTTAACTCACCTAATGTGCGTAACTCACTGAATTGCGCTTCGTCATTCGCATCGGCAATAGCACCAGGGCGTAAGCCATCACCCAATGAAAATGCCACATCGTACTGCTTACAAATTTCACAGATATCTTCAAAATGGGTATATAAGAAGTTTTCTTTATGATGCGCTAAACACCATTTAGCCATAATTGAACCACCACGCGAAACAATACCTGTTACACGTTTTGCAGTCATTGGCACGTAACGCAGTAAAACACCGGCATGGATAGTAAAGTAATCAACGCCCTGCTCAGCTTGTTCAATTAATGTATCGCGAAAAACTTCCCATGTTAAATCTTCAGCAACGCCATTAACTTTTTCAAGCGCTTGGTAAATTGGAACAGTACCAATAGGCACAGGCGAGTTACGAATAATCCACTCTCGCGTTTCATGAATATAACGACCGGTTGATAAATCCATTACCGTATCGCCGCCCCATTTAATTGACCAAACTAACTTTTCAACTTCTTCTTCAATTGAAGAGGTAACAGCTGAATTACCAATGTTTGCGTTAACTTTAATTAAAAAGTTACGGCCAATGATCATGGGTTCTGATTCAGGGTGGTTGATATTTGAAGGAATAATCGCGCGACCTTCAGCAACTTCTTTACGAACAAATTCTGGGGTAATTTCTTCTGGAATATTAGCACCCCAGCTTTGACCTGGGTGTTGCTGCTTTAAGATTTCATCTTTGACTTCTTTAAGCTTCATATTTTCACGAATAGCAATATATTCCATTTCTGGCGTAATAATGCCACGACGCGCGTAATGCATTTGAGTCACGTTTTGACCCGGTTTTGCACGACGTACTTTTGGTAAGTTTTCAAAACGAATATGATCTAAACCTTCATCAGCTAAACGTTGTTGGCTGTAGCCCGACGTTGCACCTTCTAATACTTCGGTATCTTCTCTTGCTTCTATCCAAGTTGCTCTTAGCTTATCTAAACCTTTATGTACATCTATGCTGGTTTCAGGATCCGTATACGGGCCAGAAGTGTCATAAACACGAACAGGCTCATTTGGCTCAAAAACTGGGTCTTCTTTTGTGCCGCCGACTAATGAATCACTAACCGAAATTTCTCGCATACCCACTTTAATTGGATGGATATCACCTTCTAAATAAATCTTTTTCGAGTTAGGAAAGTTTTGATTAGAACAATTTTTTAAAAATTCTTCCGCTTGTTCGCGACGCTCACGACGAGATAGTTTAGCCATTTTGTAGCCTTTTTAGTGTTTATACAGGTCGATACTGCTCAAATTACGGTTCGACAGGAGTTTATTGTCATTTATGGTCAACAGACCACGTAAAGTTGCTAATGAAGGAGTGTAGAATACGGATAGGAAAATGCTAACCTTGTTCCCTACGCAGAGGTTAATCTGAATCAGGTTCTACGGATCCCGCTAGTGCGATCTCAGCCTTTCCAATAAAAATGATAGGATTGGCACTCCGACAAGTGGCAACGATTATAGATAAATCATTGTAAGATGCTAGTGCTAATTGCAACATCAAGCTTACTAAAAACAAGGTTTGTTATACCTTTATAGCAAGTCATTGATAAATATACTTAATTAATAAACAAAGCGTGTTTTAATTTTTTACACTTCCATATTAATAACAAAAAAGTATAAAACTCTAACAACAAACAAACTGAATAAAGGAATAAATGTGAAACTAAAGGTTTAAAGCTAGGAAAACAAAACTAAGTTGTTACCATTAACCTGTTATAAATGGGTTAAGGGTAAGTATGTCTATTTCCAGTAAACTGATCGCCGCATTAATTTTTGCATTGACATTGTTAGTCAGTGCCATGTATGTGCTGATCCAATGGGGATTCGACCGCGAAATGCTAGAGTACGTCAATCAAAGAGAAGCGGCTAAACTGGATAGGCTAGTTGACAATATCGTGCTCTACCATAAAACATACGGTGTAGATTCATTATCTGAACACAGAAGTCGCTGGCATAAATTATTGCAAATTGCAGGCGCTGACCAAGTGATTAGTCAAGAAGAATTAATCTCTATTGACGACAACGATTACCGTCATCTAATACCCAGTAATGGTCGACGACCGATAAAAAAGCGAAATCATTACTCACCCAAAGGTTCAGATAGACAGCAGCACCGCCCTACTTACCCAGACCGACCTCCTCACATGAAACCAGGGCAAACAGAGAAAAACAGCCCTCAACGACGACGTCAAACAGCTCCTGGGCCTGCATTGTTAGACGCGAATAAACAAGTGATTGTTGGCAGCCTAAAAGAAGGTTTCCGCCCTGTCCCGATAAAAATGAACAACCAAACTATCGCTTATTTTACAGCGCCTGTAAAACGCAAAATAACCGATGAACTGGATGTCAGATTTGTTAACAAACAAACCGAAAGTTTACTGCTAATTTGCCTATTTGTGCTAGTTATCACCTTGGTAGTTGCTATTCCTATGGCTAGATTGCTTTCAACTCCTATTAAAAAATTAGCTCGGGCAACCAGCGAAGTTAAAAAAGGCAATTACGATATTCGAATTAAACCCAAAGGGCGGGATGAATTATCACAATTAGCTCGTGACTTTGTCGATATGGCCAAAGCACTCGAACAAAATGAAGAAGGACGCAAAAAATGGCTTGCCGACGTATCACATGAACTGCGAACCCCTATTGCCATTTTCAAAGGCGAAATCGAAGCCATGTTAGATGGCATTCGGCCACTCAATCAAGACAATATAAAATCACTCCAAGAAGAAGCCACTCATCTGCAAAATTTGATCGATGATTTACATGAACTCGCCAGTTCTGATGTTGGAGCGCTAAAATACAACAAAGAAGAGTTAGATTTAGATGAACTGCTAACCCTTGCCGTTAAACGCCATAGCGCGACCGTTACCCAAAACGCATTTACCATTGAATACCAAAGCGCAGACGACTGCGTTTGGGTTTGGGGCGACGCCACTCGCTTGTCGCAGGTTATCGATAATATTATTAAAAACAGTATCAAATACACTGACCAGCCAGGCAGAACAAGCATCACCTTGTTACAAAAAGCTAAAACCGTCGAACTTGTATTTGAAGATACACCACCGGGTGTGCCGGATATGGCGCTACCACACCTTTTTGATTACTTGTATCGAGTAGAAAGTTCACGCAATCGTTCAACCGGTGGTTCGGGATTAGGACTGGCCTTATGTCAAAAAATCGTTGAAAATCATCAAGGTGACATACAAGCTTACCATGCTCAATCTGGTGGCTTAGGTATTAAAATTACCTTACCGGCTTTGTTATAAGGAATATCATGAACAGCATTTTAATTGTTGAAGACGAAATTAAGTTAGCCAATTTATTACAAGATTACTTACGACTTGAAAACCTTGATACCCACATTATTAGTGATGGTGCGCTAGTGGTAGATTGGGTAAAAGAAAATAAACCTGACGTTATTCTATTGGATATTATGTTGCCCAACAAAGACGGCTTAACATTGTGCAAAGAAATACGCCAATTCTCTATGGTTCCAATTGCCATGGTTACCGCTAGAGTAGAAGAAATTGATAGGTTATTAGGTCTGGAAATTGGTGCCGATGACTACATTTGTAAACCTTATTCACCTAAAGAGGTCGTGGCCAGAGTTAAAGCGATAATAAGAAGACAAAGCGCGCTGAATCAGCAAGAGCTAACCCCGTCTATTCTCGAAATCGATGAACAAAAATTTACTGTCGCCGTTAAAGGAAATAAGCTTGAACTAACCGCAATAGAGTTCAATCTACTAAATGCCTTAGCTAAATCGCCAGGGCGCATATTCTCTCGTAACCAATTAATCGATACCATTTACAGTGACAATCGGATTGTCAGTGACAGAACCATTGACAGTCATATCAAAAAATTACGCAAGAAACTCAATCAAGCCTCACCTGAGCAAGAGATCGTGCAATCTGTTTACGGTGTAGGCTATAAACTAGAAATTTAAATCCATACACACTTGCTGAGCGCTAACCTTATATAAAGCAGCAGTTAACAAAACGAGCTGCTCTTCGCGTAAAGGCATGCGATTAGCACTACGATATAAATGGCCAATATGCTCGATCACTTTTGCGTAGGCTTGTAAGCTTTGTTGGCGCTGCTCCATCATTTGTATTAAACCGAAAAACGCCGAAAATTCATGTTCTGGCAAAGCGTGTATTTTCTTAACCGCAGCCAAAAAAACTTCCAATGGCGATAGCAACTGATTATTCAGAGTAGAAAGTGCTACCGCCAATGTTTGGTTACTTTCAAATAACGCCAGCGAACGGATATAGTTAAAAGGAAGATTTTCTTGAGTCTGCGCGGCCACGCTAAAAATATAGTGCAACACATTATTTTGCTGCACATCAACTTGGTCTAACTCAAATTTATCTTTAAATGGCGTTAATACAAAACCAAGCCTATTCACATCTTTTACAAAGCTAATGAATTCGCTAGTTATAGGTTTAACCTGCCACAATTTAGTGACAATTTTCTGAAACCAATCAAATTGGCTTTCGCCGCCACTGACATATTTTTGATACAAAAAATCAACCTGCGACAGGTTTTCATCAGTATTCGATTGTAGATATATTTCAACTAAAGCCTTGTAAGCTTGGCTTTCAAAAGCCTGTTGAAACTGTTGAACTTGAGTCATTTTTAACACATTTCGACTTAGTAATCGGCTGATACAGCTAACGCATCCAGTAATTTTTGATGTATACCGCCAAAACCACCATTACTCATAATTAGAATCGTATCACTAGGTTTAGCTTCAGACACCACAGCACTAATCAAATCAGCTAAATTGCCATACGCTGCCGCAGGTTGCTGACAAGCATCACAAACCTCGCTAACTGACCAGTTGATATTCTCCGGCTGAAATAAAAAGACATGGTCGGCTGCTTGCAGTGAGTTGGCTAACTCTTGTTTATGAACCCCTAGCTTCATTGTTGCTGAGCGAGGCTCCAATACAGCGATAATTCTCCCTTGAGCACTGCTAACCTCAGATGCCATTTCAATAGCACTTTTAAGGCCTTTTAAGGTCGTTTGAATCGCTGTCGGATGATGAGCAAAGTCATCGATAACACGAATACCATTCACCTCACCTTTTAATTCCATACGCCGTTTTACATTTTCAAAGCGAGCTAACGAATCAATCGCATCACTTGGCCGCACACCAACATGTTTAGCGGCGGCAATTGCCATTAATGCATTATTAGCATTGTGCTCCCCCATCAAGGTCCATTTAACCGTGCCTTGATATTCACCATTATGTATCACATCAAATTGACTAAAATCGGCACTATGTTGATGTAATTGCCAGGCTACCTGATGCGAGCCTTGCTCATGACTAAAACCTGTCGTTTGGGTTTCAGTCCAGCAGCCTTGGTCAATAACATCTTGTATCGCGTTTTCCTTGTGGGGATATAGCACTAAACCATTACCTGGTACGGTACGAATTAAATGATGGAATTGCTTTTGAATGGCGGCTAAGTCCGCGAATATATCAGCATGATCAAACTCAAGGTTATTCATGATCAACGTACGTGGGCGATAGTGAACAAATTTACTGCGTTTATCAAAAAAGGCTGAATCATATTCATCAGCTTCTATGCAGAAAAAGATAGAATCACCTAAGCGAGCTGAAATACCGAAATTATTGGCGATCCCACCAATCAAAAATCCTGGTTTCATGCCATTGTCATCTAACACCCAAGACAGCATACTTGTCGTTGTCGTTTTGCCATGGGTACCTGAAACCGCCAATACCCACTTATCCTTTAATACATGCTCCAACAACCACTGAGGGCCTGAAATGTAGGGGATATTTTTATTTAATACGGTTTCAACTGCTTCATTGCCACGTGACATCGCATTACCAATGATCACTAAATCAGGCTGTGGTTGTAAATGCTCAGCTTTATAACCTTGCATCAATTCAATACCGAGCTCTTGCAATTGAGTACTCATAGGTGGGTAAACATTCGCGTCTGAGCCCGTAACCTTATAACCCAATTGCTTAGCAATGACTGCCAAGCCCCCCATGAAGGTGCCACAAATACCTAATATATGAATATGCATAACAAAAATAGCAAAGATAAATAGGCGGTTAGGCTAAGACAGGACACTCACAAGTACAAGCCTGAAACGGTTTTTTTTAACTCTGTTTTTAAGTAATTCGTGACTAACTAGCCGAATCAACTGAATGCTAATACTAAAGTACTCATTTATATCGTTAAACAATACTGGTTATTGTTGAAAATAGCTGATCTTTGCTCGAACCTTTGCACGACAATCTATTTGTATTTAGTCAAAGCGATCGGGTTTTAGGGGAAGCTGGCAAGCTTCGAGCCCCCATGAGCATATGCTCTATTATGTGATTGGGGCGAGTAAGCGCTGACAATGAACCATAAAATCTGAACGAGAAGACTATAGTTAATAACCAAAATCAACTTGTAACTAAATGACAGCGTGCTATAAAACAAACTCAAACTTCAAATTAGAAAAACTCACTTTTACTACTTGCCAAAGTAAGGGGTAAAGGTAATACTGTTTGGTATCCAATCAAACATGGACTGTTTAATGACTTATCTAAACTACGTTAAATCATGGATTTTGTTTAACTTAACCCTCACCTTGACCTCTGGGCTTTACATTTACTATTACAATACCTCAGTCGACGGTGAATTCATGTCATCATTAGTTGTGTTGGCTAATATGATCTTTTTAATGACTTTATACTTTGCCAACAAAGCTCTTGCGCAAAAAGATCCACTCGACCAAATCAACATTGATCACACTCACTTGTTTATCGACGATTTTTGCATTGCGCTGAACGATATTGCATCAATCAATATTCAAAACCAAGGCGCCACAGCTAGTTTATCCATTGATAAAAAAGGCCAATTAACGCCTGTATTTGAGCTATCTTTTGATAAGCGATTTATCGTTAAAGTACAAGGTTTTGTCATTAAACACATACCGCATGCTGACTTACGAGGTGAACCTTTAAGGCTCAGTAGTAAATTAACTCGCCTAGTCGCCAACTATTAAGTTAATTCAATTTATAGTCCAAGCGATTCCGAGTCACTTAAAGCGCTCAATTCAAATAATATTTGCAAGCATGGGATATGAGTGGTGAGGATAGAATACGTATCTAAGCTTTAAGAATTGCATTGCCTAATACTGAGAAACACCGAATATTCACTATTCAAAAATTCAAATAAAAATGCCGAGCTAAGCTCGGCATTTTTGATCAATTTTAAAAGGTGTTACTCGTTAATAATCACGACTTTTTCCATTAACGAAGTCGCTAAGTTTTTATCATAATATGCCGCTTCATTAACAAATGCCGTGTAAACCGTTTTATCACCAGCATAAGTGATCGTTTCACCATTAAACAACTGAAATAAAGGATCACCAGGATTTAACGCTTTAAAGTCTGAGTCTTGCACTGACTGGTGGATCATACCAATACGTTCACCTTTTTCGTTCAGTGGCAAAGTTAAACTTTGCAAAAAACGAAACGCTTCAGTTTCTCGCGGTAAATCAGGTAAATTATTCTCATTGTACAGGTGAGCAAAATCAAGAATGGTATTAACCATTTGCTCGGTTTGTTGAAAAACATCATGTCGCAAAACAGCTTGCGGCACAGGACCTACTTCAACAATAACACCGTATTTACCAACCGTAGCTAAAAGATGATGTTCATCATTTGACTTGTGGTCTTCATCTCTAAAAATAGTGACACTTGGCATCTGCATTTTTATATAAGCCGCCAGCTTATTATAAAACTCGCCTGATTGAGGCATTAACAGCGTCGGCCCCATATTACTTGTGGTTGTATGTAAATCGATAACTAAATCAGACTTTGGGTTACCTTTTGGGCCAATTGCTTGATTTATTACTTTAGCTCGATTTTGCTCATAACCACCTAATGTTGGATCCTCTAGGTTATGACGAGCAAATTGACGATTTAAATCTTGGTCAACATAACGACGGCTAATTTCATACGCTTTGGGATTAGCGAGTAAGGTCGATGTATTTAAGCTGGGGCGCTGGATCAA